>CANRLN010000025.1 GCA_947631445.1 uncultured Clostridia bacterium | reverse complement strand
GCAACCTGTACAAACGGTTTTAGTACAAAATCACGGTTTTGCATATCTGGGTGAGGAATAGTTAATATTTCATCTGACATAACAAGATTTTCATAAAAAATTATATCAAGGTCGAGGGTGCGAGGTCCCCAGTGTATGGTGCGTTTGCGGTTGGCATCATTCTCAAGTTTATGTAAAAAATCAATAAGCTGATGAGGAGAAAAAAGCGTTTTCATGTAATATACGCCGTTTAGAAAATCTGCTTGCTCTGTATAGCCATAAGGCTTGGTTGTGATTATATCCGATGCAACAAAATCCTTTATGCTTTTATTCTGCTTTATTTTATCTGTCGCATTTTCTATAAGCATACGGCTTTCCCCCATATTTGAACCAACCGCAACAACAGCTTTGCTCCATTCTCTTGTGATTTTAACTGATACACAATCAAAATTATGCTGTATTGGTGCATTTGGCTTTCTTATCTCAATATCGACTTTTTCTATTAAACCAAAATTTATTAAAATCTGCTTCGCAAGCCTATTTGCAACTGTTTCTATAAGTTTAAAAGTATTGTTCTGCATATAGTTTACAATAAAGTCGCATACTTCAGCATAGTTTACCGTAAGTTCAAGGTTATCATCTTTGGCGGATTTTGTTGTATCTGTATAAAGCACAGCATTGACATAAAAATTTTGTCCGTTTTCAGTTTCCTCGGCAAGCACCCCATGATGTGCGAAAACTTCAAGATTTTCAATATAAATTTTATCCATAAAATATCACCATTTTTATTTCTGGTTTTTAATTGCCATTGTCATCTGTACAGCTCTTTTGTTCTGCTTAACATCATGCACACGCACAAAAGACGCCCCTTTAAGAACCCCAACAACACTGGTTGCAACAGTTCCTTCAACACGTTCATCTGCTGGTAAATTAAGCGTTAGACCAATAACAGATTTTCTGGAAGTTCCTAAAAGCACTGGATAGCCAAGCTTACAAAGATTATCAAGCTTGTTTATTGCCTCAAGATTGTTTTCATAGCTTTTGGCAAAACCAACCCCTGGGTCAAGAATAATCTTGTCACGCTCTATACCTGCTGTCATTGCAAGTTGGCAGGTAGTTTGCATTTCATCAACCATATCTTCAATAAAATTATTATACACAGCTTCCTGCTTGTTGTGCATAAGACAGCAGGGAAGTCCGCTTTCGGCAATAACCTGAGCCATTTCGCCATCGTCATATTTAAGTCCCCATATGTCGTTGATAAGGTCGACCCCTGCTTCAATTCCCGCCTTTGCAACCTTATATTTATAGGTGTCAAGCGAAACGGGCAGGTCAAAACGTTTTTTAATTTCGGTTATAAACGGCAATACTCTTTCAATTTCCTCATCATCAGAAATTTTAGTATAATTTGGTCTGGTGGATTCTCCGCCTATATCCACAATATCCATACCGTCCGCAAGCATCTGCTCCACATGAAAAAGGGCAGTATCAATAGTATTAAATTTTCCTCCGTCCGAAAAAGAATCGGGGGTAACGTTTAAAATACCCATAATATAACAATTGTTTTGTGTGTCAAATTCCTTATTTCCAATAATCATTTCAAAAATCCTCTTTTCAATTAATTTAAAATATCTTTATTTTCCCCGTCATAGACAAGGAAAATAATTAATAAACAAGCTAAAATCTTTAAATTTTTATATCAAGATTTAAATCTTCGCTTTTCCAGTTACATTGATTTCTTGCCTTACAACAAAAACAGTTTCTTGAAAGCTTGTCCGCACGGCTTATAATGCTGAGTAGGTTGTTCCCCTGTTTGTTATCATGATTATGATTTGCAATAACTTTAGTAATCAAAGAAATATAATCCTCAGGCATACCAACCTCTTTTGCTATTTTGCCTGCAAGTTGTTTTCCCGCCGTTTCGTGGCGGATATTTTCGGTGTATTGCCTGCCCCTGCCTATATCGTGTAGCAGGGCAATTGAATAAATTAAGTCAGCAGAAAATCCTGCATTTTCCTTTAAATTAATAATCTGTGCTATTCTTGCCACCGACATAAGATGTTCCATATCGTGGTGACAGAAAATGCGGTCTTTTTCCAAACTGTTTATTTCTTTAAGCAGACTATTAAAAGTTGCATTGTTTAGTATTCTGTTTGTATAGAAAAATTTCAGACGTTTTTTTAATGCGTTTCTTATATCGTTTAGTGAATAGAGTGAGCCAAACGCTATAACCGCTGTATCTTGATTGTAATTTTCAAATGCCTTGTCTACCGCTTGTGTAATACTTTCAGCATATTCAGAATCGGTATATCTGCTTGTTATCTCTGCAAGAGTTTCGCCCGAAAGTCCACGTTCACAAGGTGGGGTTATGGTTATAACTTTATCTGCAAGAGGACAAAGAAGCCCAGCAATATTTTGATAATCTTTGTCTTTTAGCATACCAAACACAAAAACAATCTGTTTTCCCTTAAGATAATCTTTTATATTGCTGTAAAGAGCGTTTGCCCCTTGAAGATTATGCGAACCGTCCAGCAGAACAAGCGGATATTTTGAATAAACCTCAAATCTTCCGTGCCATATGCAATTTTGCAAGGCTTTTTTTATGTTTGCTGTATTTATCTTGTCAAAACCTTTTTTTGACAAAAGTTGTAAAGTTTCAATTGCGGTTGTAGCATTTTCGCATTGATAGTCCCCCAAAAGTGAAAGTGAATAATTCTCACCTTTATACACAAAATTCTGACTTAAAAAATTGGCAGAACGATTGTGATATTTTTCACAAAAAATAATATCACAATGTTTTTGTTTTGCCTGCTGGTTTAAAACCTGCAAAACTTCTTGTGATTGTTTGTTTGCAACCACCACCGGAACACCCTCAGCAAATATTCCCAACTTGGTAAGGGCAATTTCTTCAAGGGTGTTTCCCAAAAATTTTGTATGGTCAAGAGCAATGGGAGCAATAATGCAAACCTGTTTGTTTTCCAAAATATTGGTTGCGTCATATCTTCCGCCCATTCCGCATTCGACTATTATAACATCACATTTTTTTTCGCAGAAATAAGCAAACGCCGCCACCGTCTGAAAACAGATGGTTTGTTCTGCATTTGATTATATTCTTTTATAATATTAATATAAATATTGTCAAGCAATTTAAAATCAATATTTTCGCCAAAAATTTTTAAATTGGGTTCGTCCTCAAACACCTGCGGGGAAAAATAAGCACCTGTTTTGTATCCGCTTTGATAAAGTCCCTCGCCAACCATTGCAAGGGTTGAACCTTTGCCATTCGTTCCTGCAATATGCACACAGGGGATTTTTTTATGCACATTTCCCATACGTTCGGCAAGCTCTTTAACATTATTCAGTTTTAGCTCGATTTTTCCGCTGTCGATATTTTCAAGAAAACCAATTACTTTGTCGGATAATCTATTCATAGTTATAAAATAATTCCTTTCATTTGTAGAACAAATTTGGATATAAACTAATTATATCACATTATATTGATTTTGTCAAATCCAAATTGAAAACGGGAGTGGACAAAAGAGTTGTTTATAGTTTTTTACATTTGTAGTGTTTTCTCACCGTAGGCGGGGAAACACATAAGATTTTTTAAAATATAATTTTTTAGCAATGCAAATTGACCAGTCAATTGAAAATAGGATTTTGATAAAAAAATATTTAGTGATAATTATTTTAAAATTTGTGAATTATTAATTGTTAGTTGAATAAAAAGTATTTTTTTTGGTATTATATTTGTAAACAAAAATGGAGGTAACAAAAAAATGGAACAGCAAAAAAATTATAAGCGACTTAATGTTTTCAGATATTCGCTTTTAAGTGCCGTGGCTCTTTGTGTGCTTTCAGCAAAGCTTGCAAGTGTGTATATTGACAATAAAAAAGCACAGCGTACTCTTGCATATAATTACACAAAGGCAATAGGACAACTTGCCGATTGTAGCGAGAATATAAGCACCGACCTTAAAAAACAACTTTATTCTTCCACCGCCGAATATTCGGACAAGATGGCAACACGGCTTAAAAGCGAGGCTTCGCAGGCAAAATCTGCTTTGGAACAGCTTCCTTTGGACTATTCCCAAACAAGAAATGTAGAAAAATTTTTATCGCAGGTGGGCAATTTTGCCACCTCCGCTTCGGCAAAACGCACTTCCAACGTTTACACGGATTCGTATGATATAGATGCTCAGGACTATACAACCTATGATTTTTCTACTGACGATTTAGCCACCCTCAAAAAGCTTTATGACATTTCCTGCGATATAAATCAGACGGTAGAAAAAATAAGAGAAGGAGTGTCGACAGGAGTTATTGATATTGCTCAGCTGGGAGATATTTTGGAAAAAAAGCAGATACCGACCGTAACTAATGCGTGGATTGACCAAGAAGAAAATGCCGACTATCCAAAACTTGTTTATGATGGAGCTTTTTCCGACAATGTTTCCCACAAGACCCCCGAACTTACCAAGGATTTAAAAGAAGTAAGCGAAAGTGCAGCAATAGCAAAGGCGGCAAGCTGTCTTAAAATAAACTCTGCTGAACTTAAAATCACTGGAACAACCCAAACCCATATTCCCTGCTATAATATAAACGACAAGCAGGAGGGAAACGTAAGTTGCAGCGTTTCCAAAAAAGGCGGTCTGTTGGTTGAATTTATGAAATATCGTGATATAGGTTCGGCAAAAATATCAATTGACAAGGCACTTGAATATTCCGACGCATTTTTGCAGGAAATGAACATTTCCTCCATGGAAAGAAACTATTATGAACGCTATGGAGATACCTTGCTTGTAAACTATGTTTATCGTCAAAACGACACGTTGGTTTATCCTGATATGATAAAAATTTCCATTGCTCTTGATAATGGAGAAATTATCAGCTATGACGCACAAAGTTATATCACCAATCACAAGCAAAGAAAACTTTCGGAGGTTAAATGCGATTATATGGACGCACTGGAACTTGTGTCGGACAAGCTTGAAGTGGTTAGCAGACGAATGGCAGTTATTCCCTCCGAGGGAACAAGCGAGAAGTTTTGTCATGAATTTATCTGCAAAACAAAAGAGGGCGGACGAATAATAGTTTATATAAACGCTCTGACCGGCAAAGAAGAACAGATTTTAATTTTGACAGACAATGAAAACGGAACAATGGCAAGGTAATAAAAAATAGGAGAAAAAAACATGAATGATTTATACGGTTCAAAAACGCCAATCAATTTAATGCGAGCTTTTGCCGGTGAATGTCAGGCAACAACCCGTTATAATTTTGCTGCAAAATTTTTTGAAAAAAGCGGTCATTTTGCTGTGGCAGATTTGTTTGAATTTACAGCAAAACAGGAAATGCAACACGCTGAAATATTTTATGGACATCTTAAACCGCTGGCAGAAAACTGGCAGTCTTCACTTGAAATTGACGGTGGCTATCCCGTTGAAGTCTTTGAAAATGCCATAGATATACTAAAAAATGCTGTGCATAACGAGGGAGAAGAAAGCAATAATGTGTATCCTTCCTTTGCAATGGAGGCAAAGAACGAGGGATTTTTTAGCGTTGCAGATTCCTTTGAGCAGATTGCAAAGATTGAAAATTCACACAGTAAGCGTTTTGAAATGTTTGAAGATATGTTTGCAATCAATTCTATTTATTCTTCCAGCCAGCCGACCAAATGGGTGTGCCTTAACTGCGGATATATCCACGAGGGAACTTCCGCTCCTCCGTCCTGTCCGGTCTGTCATCATCAGCAGGGGTATTTTATCCGTCTTGAAATGGCTTCCTGGGGACTTTAAAAAAATTTTAGTGGTTAATCCCTCTTTCGCAAGGCTGAGGGATTAATTTCTGAAAAAATATCCGGCTGAAAATTTTATTAAACACAAAAATATTTGATGTTTAGTTGTAATTTTGTGTAAAAGTTAAATTACCTGTCGTTTTTTGAAAAAAAAGTTGACAAGTAATATTTTTTTGTGGTATAATAAAGTTTGTGAGATTATCAACCCCATAATGGGTTGTTGCTATTTATTGATATAATGAAAGGATTTGCGATTTTTTATGACAAGACAGGATTTAAGAAATATTGCTATTATTGCCCACGTTGACCATGGCAAGACCACCCTCGTTGATGAGATGTTGAAACAAAGCGGTACTTTCCGTGAAAATCAAGCTGTAAACGAACGTGTTATGGACAGCAACGATATTGAACGTGAAAGAGGTATCACTATTCTTGCAAAAAACACCTCCATTATGTATAAGGGCGTAAAAATAAACGTTGTTGACACCCCCGGACACGCTGATTTTGGTGGAGAGGTTGAACGTGTACTTAAAATGGTTGACGGTGTTGTTCTTTTGGTTGATGCTGCCGAAGGCCCTATGCCTCAAACAAGATTTGTTCTCCAAAAGGCCCTTGAACTTGGTCACAAGATTATTGTTGCAGTAAACAAGATTGATCGCCCAGATGCAAGACTTGACGAAATTGAAGATGAAGTGCTTGAACTCTTTATGGATTTGGACGCTGATGATGACCAACTTGAAAGCCCGTTTCTTTTTTGTTCTGGACGTGACGGCACAGCAACCAAGGACTATCACACTCCCGGAACGGATATTATTCCACTTCTTGATGAAATTATTGAATATATTCCTGCTCCTACTGCTCCAGATGAGGGAAGTATGCAGATGCTTGTTTCCTCTATCGACTATAACGAATATGTTGGAAGAATTGCTATTGGCAGAATTGAACGTGGAGAAATGAATGTAAATCAGGAAGTTTCGGTCGGTGACTATCACCAAAGCAAAAAAGAATACCGTGGCAAGATTGTAAGTATGTATCAGATTGAGGGCTTAAATCGTGTTCCATGTCAGTCGGCAAAGGCAGGAGATATTGTGTGCGTCAGCGGTCTTGAAAACATTTCAATCGGCGATACAATCTGCGATTTTGGACAGTTTGAAGCACTTCCATTTGTTAAAATCAGCGAACCTACCGTTGAAATGACCTTTGCGGTAAACGATAGCCCGTTTGCAGGTAAGGAAGGTAAGTTTGTAACCTCCCGTCAGCTTCGTGACCGTCTTTTCCGTGAGCTTTTAAAAGACGTTTCACTCCGTGTCAAAGAGGCTGAAAACACAGATTCTTTCAAGGTTTCGGGACGTGGAGAAATGCACCTTTCCATTCTTATTGAAAACATGAGGAGAGAGGGTTATGAACTTTCGGTTTCTACACCTCGTGTTCTTTTTAAAGAAATTGACGGCAAGCTTTGTGAGCCTATTGAGAAATTGGTTATTGATGTTCCTGAAGAATGTGTTGGTGCGGTAATGGAAAAACTGGGCAAGAGAAAAGCCGAACTTGTTAATATGGCTCCTGTTGGCACAAGACAGCGTCTTGAATTTTTAATCCCTGCAAGAGGTCTTTTTGGATATCGTTCGGAATTTTTGACCGACACAAAGGGCGAGGGCATTCTCAACTCTATTTTTGACAGCTATAAGCCTTACAAGGGCGACATTGACAGAAGAAGCAACGGTTCTTTGATTGCTTTTGAAACCGGCGAGGCGGTGACCTACGGTCTTTATAACGCACAGGAAAGAGGCTCACTCTTTATTGGTGCAGGTACTCCCGTGTATGAAGGTATGGTTGTTGGTTGTTCGCCAAAGGCGGAAGATTTGGTTGTAAATGTATGTAAGAGAAAACACCTTACAAATACCCGTGCAAGCGGTAGTGATGATGCACTTCGTCTTGTTCCTCCTATCAATTTCAGCCTTGAAGATTGTCTTGAATTTCTTAATGATGATGAACTTTTGGAGGTAACTCCAGAATCTCTTAGAATCCGCAAGAGAATACTTAACAACAATATGAGAGCAAAGAGCAGAAATAAGAAATAATTTTAAATAAAATTATATAAAGTATTTTTATTTCCCTTGCCTATGGGCAGGGGAAATAATTAGTTATATTATTATGGCAAAAATAACTAAAGCTAAGGCTATTTTTTTATAAAGCTTAATATTAATTAACAATTGCATTTTTTGAAGATAAAAAAAACTTGACAGTTAATACAATTTGTGATATAATGTATAGGTGTAAGCATAGAATATTATAGCAATGTTATAATTGCTATAATAAAAAAATATAATATAAAAATATTAAGGAGATTTTTATTATGTCTAATTTTAAACCTGTTAAATTGACCCCTGCATTTAAGGATTATCTTTGGGGTGGCACACGTCTTAGAGATGATTTTAAAAAGCCTTGCGATTTTGACAAGATTGCCGAAAGCTGGGAACTTTCCTGCCACAAGGACGGTCAGAGCGTTATTGCAACTGGTGAGGACAAGGGTCTTACTCTTACCCAGTTTATTGAAAAATACGGCAAATCTGCCGTTCTTGGTAGCGACTGCGATAAATTTGAAAACTTCCCTATTCTTATAAAGCTTATTGACGCTAAGGACAACCTTTCGGTTCAGGTTCACCCAGATAACGAATACGCTCAGCGTGTTGAGGGTGAATATGGCAAAACTGAAATGTGGTATGTTGTTGACTGTGACGAGGGAGCAACACTTCTTTATGGCTTTAAGGATAAAATTTCTAAGGAAGAATTTAAAGAGAGAATTGAAAACAATACCCTTCTTGAGGTTACAAATGCTGTTCCTGTAAAGAAAGGTGATGTGTTCTTTATTCAGGCAGGCACACTCCATGCAATCGGCAAGGGAATACTTATTGCTGAAATTCAACAGAATTCCAACACAACCTATAGAATTTATGATTATGGCAGAGTTGGCAAGGACGGCAAGACAAGAGAACTTCACATTGACAAGGCTCTTGATGTAACCGAACTTGCTCCGGCTAAGTCTTATCCCGAAACTCCTGTTGAACAGAAAGACGGCTATACACAAAAGCTTCTTTCCTCTTGCGAATATTTCTCTACATATGTGCTTGATATTGACACTGAGGCAGAGCTTGTGGCTGACGAAAAGAGCTTTAATAGTATTCTTGTTCTTGAGGGAACACCCGATGTTGGTGGAGTTGAAACAATCAAGGGCGACAGTGTGTTTATTCCTGCTTCTACCGGTAAATATGCCATTAAGGGTAAGTCTAAGGTTATTCTTACAAAGGTTTAATTATTATTTTATAAAATAATTTTATTATATTTTTCTTACGGTAAGTGAAAAAGGGGCTTTTAAGGGGCGTTGCCCAAAAAGGGAGTGGGGGAGATTTATCTCCCCAATATTCCTAATTAATTCTACAAACAAATTATTATGTAAATAATATGAATTTATAAAATAGGTGATTTAATTTATGCGTTTTGATGAATTTTGTGAACTTATCAATGAAAAAAGCAAGGAATGTCTGTTTCTTGTTTCTTTTAAGGATATGGGAGATGGAAAACTTCTGCTTACTATTTGTAGCAGTCTTACTCCAAAAAAGAACAAAACAGATGAAATACCGCTTGAAAATGTTCCAAGACTTCTGGAAATGGTTTCCGACTCGCTTGATGTTGAACCTAACCCGAAAGAAAGTTATGTGCTTATATTTGACCATGTGCTTGCATATAGCGTTATAGATGAATATTATGCTGAGCAGGATAAGCGTATTCCCGGATTTAACCGTATTTCTGTGGTTGGCAATGAGGATTCGGAATTTCTTGACTATGTTAAAAAGATGACCATTGCAAAGCAGATTAACGAGGATAATATTATTCATGTTGAAATCTGCCTTGAAGGGCAGGTTATCAATGTGGCTACATATGACATTCCAAGTGTGTTAAATTAATTTTTGAGGTTTGGAGCTAAACCATTTTTGGGGCTTTGACCCCAAGCCCCTGTTTTGGGTTTAATAGGTAGTCCCAATAGTTTTAGTATTATATAAAATAAAAAATTTAAATATCAGAAAGGCTTTTTAATATGTATTATATCGGTATAGATTTGGGTGGCACTAATATTAAAGCAGGTGTTGTAAATGAAAATTATGAGATACTCTCTAAATGCTCCTGCAAAACCGCTCTGCCAAGACCTGCTGAGCAGATAGCTGAAGATATGGCTAAAACTGCTCTTGAGGCGGTTCAAAAGGCAGGAATTACACTTGAAGATATTGTGTCTGTTGGTGTTGGAACTCCCGGAACTGTCAACGCTAAAAGCGGTGTTATTGAATATTCTAACAATTTAGGCTTTAAAGATGTTCCCATTGTGGAACTTCTTAAAAAGGCTCTTGGCAAACCTGTGTATGTTGAAAATGATGCCAACGCTGCCGCTTATGGTGAATTTTTGGCAGGTGCTGCAAAGGGAGCAAACAATGCTGTTTGTATCACCCTTGGCACGGGTGTTGGTGGCGGAATTATTATAGACGGCAGGATTTATTCGGGTTCTAATTTTGCCGGTGCTGAAATTGGTCACACGGTTATTGAGGTGGACGGACCTGTTTGCACCTGTGGAAGAAAGGGCTGTTTTGAGGTTTATTCCTCTGCAACCGGTCTTGTTAGAATGACAAGAGAGGCAATTGAGGCAAATCCTAACACTATAATGCAAAAAATGGTTAAAGAGGACGGAAAGGTTTCCGCTAAAACTGCTTTTAAGGCTATGCGTGAGGGCGATAAGACTGCCAAAGAGGTTGTGGATAAGTATATTAAATATCTTGCAGCAGGAATTACAAACACAATTAATATCTTCCAACCAGATATTCTTTGCATTGGTGGGGGAGTTTGCAATGAGGGCGACCCACTTCTTCTTCCACTTAAAGAGCTTGTTAAAAAAGAAGTTTACACTAAAAATTCTGCAAAGAACACAGAAATTGTTATTGCAAAGCTTGGCAATGATGCGGGAATTATTGGTGCGGCTTTCCTTGGACTTTCTAACAACTAAAATAATTAAAAATTATGAGAGAAACAAAAAATTTTAGTGAAACAAAAAAATTTATGCCAACAAGACTTTGTCTTGTTGGTATGGTTATTGCTATATTTGGATTGATTTTTAGTGTTTGGGGAACTGTTAGGTGGATAGGTCTTGAAAATGCGGTGAATATTAACGGACTTAGTTATTCCCAAATTTCAGAATTAAAATATGTCAAGGGAAATGTTGACAATATACTTGAAGCGAAGTTTTCCACAAGTAGCGATAAATATTTTAACTATATTGGTCTTACATCAGATGGCAAAAAAGGAATTTTGGACGAAACAAACAGTTATTATGTTTCTTTTGATAATTGCAATTCTATTATTTCTTTTTCGGTGGATAAACTGCTTTCGCCCGAGCTAAATAGTCTTTTTGAACCAGACGAGGAGATTATTCCAGAAAATGAATTTGTTGGTAAGGTGAGAGATGCTGGGCATGTTCCCGATTTTGAAAGCATTTCAAATGACCAAGAAATGGGTTTAGAATTTTTCTTTAACAAGGTTAATTTTAATAATTTTGCTGAAAAGATTGACAAAGATATTTTGGTTATAAATCCATCTAATTATATTATACCACTTTGGATAGGACTTGTGCTTTTGGTAATAGGAATATGGATTTTTTTTCTTGACGGAAATCCAGTAAAAAATTATATAGAATTTGAATAAAATAGAAAAACCCCTTTTGAGTTTTTTGGGCTCAAAAGGGGTTTAAAATTTACTTTTCGTTTGTATCGTCCAGTTTGTCAGTAAAGTCCATAAATCTTCCAACCGAGAATTTGCAGGTTTTTGAAGCGTCAGAATTGTTTGGGTCAGTGGTTAAATCCGAATAAGCAATTGTTGAGAAATAGCCGAGCTTATAAAGAAAACCTAAACTTTCATTTTTGTATTTCGGAAGAACAAAAATTTTAAGTTTCTGGTCGTCCTCATTGATTTTATAGTAGCCTTTGGTGAGCAGTTTTTTGCTGTCAAGCTCTTTTATCTCAAACTGTCCGTCACCTGTAAGATTAAGTTCGATATTGTCATGTTCACTATACCAAACAGTATTGGCAATATACTTAGATTCGCCAAACTGGGACGGTGTTGGGAAAACATAGCTTCCTACCAGAACGCCCACTGTTATAGCAACAAACAGTATAAGTACCAAAATAAATTGTATAACCTTTTTCATAAAAATACTACCTCCATTTTTTTATTTTATTTATTGGGAAAGTGGTTGTTCGACTTTTTGTTCAGCCTGCATTACTGCTTTGGCAAATTCGTTGAAAATTTTGGGATTGTGGGTGTCGCAGACAAAGCCACAGTTGGCAAAATGTATTTTAATCTTTTTGGGGTCTTCGTTTGACATTTTGCTTTTTGCCCATTCAAGCACCTCTTGCGAATATAAATCGTCATTGCTGTAGTGTGCGTGTTCAACCGGAGCAATTTCGTGTGCTGTCACTTCGCTGATTCTTTTAATAGAAAACTTTTTAAGCACCTGATTTAAAGCCTGGTTGGGTTCGATTAAAATTTTATGTTTTGTAAACAATCCCTTTTTGATTTCATAAAGAGAGTCGTTATCCAAAGCTTTTGTAATTTCAAATATACATTTTTGGTTTTCATCTGCCAGACTTTCTTCCAGATGTTCTAAAGCTCTTGAATAAACCCTGTCGATAGTAGTTTCGGTTACATTATTCCATTCTTCAAGAAGTCCTGCTCGTTTGCACATTTCTTCCACAATATCCAAATCGTTTTCATCGTTTGCCATTTCAGCATAGTATAATTCAATATCTGACATTTTTGCATATATATTTTTGCTCATGATAACAACCTCCTTTATTTTAATGTGTGTTGGAATTTTTTGTTATTAGCCGAGAGTAGCACCCTTGTGTGCAGAAGAAACAAGTCTTGCATACCTTGCAAGATAACCGTCATTGACCTTAGGTTCTCTTGGTTTCCATTCAGCCCTTCTCTTTGCAAGTTCTTCATCGCTTATCTTAAGTTCAATTGTGTTTTCGGGAATGTTGATGCTGATTATATCTCCCTCATGAACAAGTGCAATTGTTCCGCCTTGAGCCGCTTCGGGAGAAACGTGTCCGATTGAAGCACCTCTTGATGCACCGCTAAATCTGCCGTCTGTGATAAGAGCAACACTGCTACCCAGTCCCATTCCTGCAATTGCGGAAGTAGGATTGAGCATTTCTCTCATTCCGGGGCCTCCCTTAGGACCTTCATAACGAATTACAACAACATCACCTGCCACAATCTTTCCGCCACGGATAGCAGTAATAGCATCTTCTTCGCAGTCAAAAACTCTTGCAGGGCCTTCATGCACCATCATTTCCGGAACAACAGCCGAACGCTTTACAACGCAGGTGTCGGGGGCAAGGTTGCCCTTAAGCACTGCAATTCCGCCAGTTGTAGAATATGGATTGTCAATAGGACGAATAACCTCAGGGTTTTTGTTTTCGTGATTTTTAATATTTTCGCCAACAGTTTTTCCGGTGCAGGTCATGCAGTCAAGATGAATAAGATTTTTCTTTGAAAGTTCGTTCATAACCGCATACACACCGCCTGCTTCGTTAAGTTCTTCAATATAGGTGTGTCCTGCCGGAGCCAGATGACAGAGATTAGGAGTTCTTGCGGAAATTTCGTTTGCATAGTCAAGTTCAAGGTCAATTCCACATTCGTGAGCAATTGCAGGGAGATGGAGCATTGAGTTGGTGGAACAGCCAAGAGCCATATCGGTTGTAAGAGCGTTTTCAAAAGCCTCTTTTGTCATAATATCCCTTGGACGGATATTCTTTTCAAGCAGTTCCATAACCTTCATACCGGCGTGTTTTGCAAGCTTAAGTCTTTCAGAATAAACGGCAGGAATAGTTCCGTTTCCGCCAAGACCCATTCCCAAAACTTCGGTAAGACAGTTCATTGAGTTTGCCGTGTACATACCCGAACATGAACCACAGGTTGGGCAAGCTTTGTTTTCAAATTCCTGAACGTCCTCAAGGCTTATAGTTCCTGCTGAATAAGAACCAACAGCCTCAAACATACTTGAAAGACTGGTTTTGTTTCCCTTAACATGACCTGCAAGCATAGGTCCACCACTTACAAAAATAGTAGGAACATTAATTCTTGCGGCTGCCATAAGCAGTCCGGGTACGTTTTTGTCACAATTGGGTATCATAACAAGGGCATCAAAAGCGTGAGCTTTTGCCATACATTCGGTTGAATCTGCAATCAAATCACGGGTTACAAGGGAATATTTCATTCCAACATGACCCATTGCGATACCGTCACAAACGGCAATAGCAGGAAACACCCTTGGAGTACCGCCAGCCATAGCGACACCCATTTTAACCGCTTCAACGATTTTATCAATATTCATATGTCCTGGGACAATTTCGTTATAGGAAGAAACAATGCCAACAAGGGGACGTTTCATTTCTTCTTCGGTAAGACCGAGAGCGTTAAAAAGTGAACGTTGTGGAGCTTTATCTACACCGTCACAAAAATAATTACAAGCCATTTTAAAATTACCTCACTTTAAAAATTTAATTTAATCTGCCAATTGGCAAAAAGGATTTTTTTATCTGAATCCTTATAGTATCTTACATTATATAGTATAGCATATTATTCAGCATTTGTCAAGCTTTTTTTATATAAATATACCTAAATCAAATTTTTGTAAAAAAATATCTTCCTGCCGTTGGTAGGAAGATATTAAGCGTTGATTATTTTTCCATTTACATTCCAATAAGTTAAGATTTTAAGTATTAATTATTTTTTGTAAAAGGGTTTACATGAACCATGCAATGTTTAACCTGCGGGAAATTTTTTTCAACCAAATCATGAACGTTCTGTGCAATTTCATGTGCTTGCAAAACTTTCATTTCTGGGTCGACGGCAATTTCTATGTCAACATAAGCTTTTGAACCGAAAGTTCTTGTTTTAATGTCATCAAGGGCAAGAACATTTTCCACCTGTTCTACCTCTTTGGAAATTTCGTTTACAACGTCCTCCGAACAGGAACGGTCGACCATTTTGTTTACTGCCTCTGCAAAAATTTCAATTGCGGCTTTAAATATAAAAACACATATTACAACGCTGGCGAGAGGGTCAAGAACGCCATAGCCAAGTCTTGCACCAAATATGCCGATAAAACTTCCGACAGATGAAAGAGCGTCCGAACGGTGATGCCAAGCGTCTGCCATAAGCGAATCCGAAGAAATTTTTTTTGCATTGATTTTGGTATACCAGAACATAGCTTCTTTTACAACAATTGAAATTACTGCCATAACAAGAGCGGATATTCCCGGAATTTGAAGATTTTCATATTCGTGGCTTTTGATTGTTTCAATTCCCGAATAGCCAATTGAAAGACCGGTTATTGCAAGCACCACTGCAAGTATAATTGCTGAAACCGATTCAAGTCTTTCATGTCCATAGGGGTGTTCTTTGTCTGCTTTTTTGGAAGAAAGATGTATTCCGATTATAACAACAACCGTTGAAAATACATCGGAAGCTGAATGAATTGCATCGGAAATCATAGCGGAAGAATGGGCAAATATTCCTGCAAGAAATTTTCCTGCCGAAAGAACCAAATTGACAGCTATTGAAACTATCGAAACACGGTTTGCAGTTTTAGTGAAATTATCTGTATTATTACCTGTCATGTAATTCCCCCTTGTTCAGTTTAAAATTAATAATTATTGGATTTCCTGTTGCTTAGGAAATCCAATTTTTATTTTTAGTTATTAATCAATTATATTCGCCTGAGATTTTTTTATGCAATTATAAGTTAATAAATGCTAATTTACCAAGGTTTAACCGTGCCGATAATATCTTTAATGTCATTAACACCGTGCTTTTTGCACCATTTTTCCATCTGCTCAATAATATCAATGCAGGCATAGGGGTTCTGAAAATTATATGCTCCAACTTGAACGGTTGTTGCACCTGCCATCATAAGTTCTATGGCATCTTCGCCACTACAAACTCCGCCCATTCCGCAAACGGGAATTTTAACCGCATTTGCCACCTGCCATACCATTCTGACGGCAATCGGAAATACTGCCGCTCCTGAAAGTCCGCCAACATTGTTTTTAAGTATTGGTCTGCCAGTATTTATATCAATTCGCATTCCAAGCAGGGTGTTGATGAGTGAAACAGCGTCCGCTCCCGCTCCCTCTACCGCTTTTGCAATTTCGGTTATATCGGTTACGTTTGGCGAAAGTTTAACCATAAGCGGAATGGAAGTAGCATTTCTTACAGCCTTTGTAACCTCGGCTGCTGTGCAGGGATTTGTTCCAAAAGCAGCACCGCCCTGTTTTACATTGGGGCAGGAAATGTTAAGCTCAATCATATCCACCTTTTGACCATTAAGCTTTTTGGCAACCTCGGCACATTCTTCGGCGGTTGCACCAGCAATGTTTGCAATAATTCTTGTGTCGCATTTGGAAAGATGCGGGAGTTCATAGCTTATAAATTTGTCAACTCCACCGTTTTGAAGTCCAACGCTATTAAGCATACCTGAGGGAGTTTCAGCAACACGGGGGGCAGGGTTGCCCTGACGGGGATTAAGGGTTGTTCCCTTAACAGAAATTCCACCAAGACGGCTGAGTGAATAGAATTTTTCATATTCTCTGCCATAGCCAAAAGTACCGCTTGCAGGGATAATCGGATTTTTAAAATCAAGTCCGCAGAAATTAACATTTAGTTTAGTCATCAAAAACAACCTCCTTGCTGTCAAAAACGGGTCCGTCCGTGCAAACATGACTCATAAATTCCTTAGAGTCCTTAACCGTGCGACAAGCACAAACAAGGCAAGCACCTATTCCGCAAGCCATACGCTGTTCAAGAGAAACTTCACATTTAACATTATATTTTTCGGCAAGCATTGCAATATTTTTAAGCATACCCATAGGTCCGCAGGCGTATATAACGTCGGTCTTTTTTTCTTGTAGCAATTTTTCAAGTGGCTGGGTTACAAAACCGTGAAATCCTGCTGAGCCGTCATCGGTGCAAAGAACAACCTCTGCCGAACGAAAACCGCTTATCATGGTTGCCTTGCAACCGTAAAATCTTGCAACCTCCAAAAGTGGAGGGTTGCCTATACCGCCTCCAACGCAAACCACACGCTTGCCTCTTTTAAGGGTAAAGCCCTTGCCGAGGGGGGCAATTATATCTATACAGTCACCTTTGTTAAGACCGGATATTTTTTCTGTGCCGTTTCCTCTTACCTCAAACACAAGGCGGATTGTACCTCTTTCGGGGTCGCTCTGACAGATTGATATGGGACGGCGAAGGAAAAATCCTTTGGCTGCCACCTGTGCAAACTGTCCTGCCTGTGTGATTTTTGCAATTTCGGGGCAACATATGGTTATATCAAACATTCCTTTGGCAATTGCTCTTTTTTCCACTATTGGGAATTTACCCTGTTTATAAGACATTTTTAATCATTCCTTTTAATTTTATTAACATTATAATTGCATTGGGCTTGTTATAAAAGCCGACTGCTTTTTTTAATATGAAAAATAGAAGTATCGCTGTTTAATTTTATGATTATACCACAGATGACTTTTTTCTAAACAGTCGAACAATTAGTACACTAAAACTTTAGCTGATGAGTTTAATTTATGGGCGTTTATGCTATTTCAATCTCAACAATACTTTTTATTGGGATAACTAAGGTTTTGCCACTACCTTTTTTGTTTGCTACAAAAACTTTTATAAAAAAGTCGTTGTATCCCTCAAAACGGCATTTCATACCATAGTGCTGGTTGTTGGTTAGGATTATGTCCTTTCCGATAAGGTCGTCAAATATGTTCATTTTAAAACACTACTTTCGTTTGGTTTTGTTGGTTTAAAAAAGTTTATAATATGGTGGGATTTTCTTCTTCTGTTTGGGGAAGCTGGATTTTAGGGATAACACTTGTAATATCTGCTTTCATGTCAATAACGGCACGTCTTGCACATATTGCAAAATCACGCTCGTTTGCGTTAAGTTTTTGATAAGCACACATAATTCCACGAGAATTATTAACTATTGCACCAAGACCGTTTTCATCAAAAGCCTTTGCAACGCCTTCTGCTCCGCCACCTTGAGCTCCATATCCCGGAACAAGGAAAAATGTATGTGGAGTAGCCTTTCTCATTTCTTCAAGCTGTTCGGGATAGGTAGCCCCGACAACCGCACCAACAGCAGAATAGCAGTATTTGCCCATATATTCACTGCCCCAGTTTTCGCACATCTGCCCCATTTTTCCATAAACGGTAGTATCGGCAAGAGTCAAATCCTGAAGTTCCCCCGAAGATTGGTTGGAGGTTTTGACAAGCACGAAAATTCCCTTGTCGTTATCCTGACAGAGTTCAAGCAAAGGAGCAATTCCGTCCGTTCCTAAATAGCCATTTACTGTGAGAGCGTCTGCACCAAAAGCAGGAATTTTAACCCCGTCAACATCAGTAAATCCAAGGTGGGCAGTAGCATAAGCCTGCATTGTTGCTCCAATGTCGTTACGCTTGCCGTCAGTTATAACATACATTCCCTTTGATTTTGCATAATCAATGGTTTTATAGAGGGTTTTAACCCCCTCAAAACCGTACATTTCATAGTAAGCCGCCTGTGGTTTGATTGCGGGAACAATATCGCATATTTGGTCGATAATTGCCTTGTTAAATGTAAGAATAGCCTTAGCCGCACCCTTTAAATTCTTACCGTATTTTTTAAATTTTTTGTCCTTGATATACTGGGGAACATAGTCAAGTTTTGGGTCAAGACCAACAACCGTTGGGTTTTGAAGAATTGCGATTTTTTCAATAAGTTTATCAAATGCCATAATAAAAGATTCCTTTCAGATATATTTTTTATATTTTTATAGCTGTGGCATTTTCCGACTGCAATAAGAAAATGCCAGATATAATTATTATTTATATTCGTATACTATTTTGCCTTTGCTTATGGTATACATTGTTTTTCCCTTTAATTTTTCGCCTTTAAACACTGTATTTTTAGATTTTGAATGAAGTTTTTCTTTTTCTACCGTCCATTCAAAGTCCGTGTCTATTAGGGTAAGGTCGGCAACCTCGTCTTCCTGCACAAACACGGGACGAAGTCCAAGACATTTTCTCGGATTTTCGCTCATAAGCCTTGCAATTTCCACAAGACCAATCTTGTCCGTATGATAAAGCTGGGTAAGGATTACGGCAAGAGAGGTTTCAAGACCAACAACACCATTTGGAGCTTTTTCAAAATCTGCCTTTTCGGTTTCGGTATGGGGTGCATGGTCGGTTATAATACAATCAATTGTGCCGTCGCAGACCGCCTGTTCAATGGCTTGCCTGTCCAACTCGGTTCTAAGTGGCGGGTTCATTCGGTAGTCGGCGTCACGGGATAAAAGTTTTTCGTCCGTATAGGTGAAATAATGTGGAGCGGTTTCGCAAGTAACGTTTACACCATATTCTTTAGCACTTCTTATTATATTGACGCTTCCTTTGGTGGAAACGTGAGCGATATGAATATGTGCATTGCAGGAATCGGCAAGAGCGATTTCCCTTGCTGTTATGCTATCTTCGGAGGCTCTATCCATTCCCTTTTCTTCAAGTTGTCGGCTTATTTTGCCCTTGTTGATAATTCCGCCATTGATAATATCCAAATCTTCGCAGTGAGAAATTATCGTGCAACCGTTTGCAACAGACTTTTCAAGAGCCTGACGCATAAGTTCGGCATTGGCAACCGGTCGTCCATCGTCCGAAAAGGCAATAGCTCCTACTTCTTTTAAAGCTTCATAATCACAAAGTTGTTCACCGTTCAATCCTTTGGTTATGGCTGCCACAGGGAAAATATCAATTCCGGTTTGTTTTGCCTTGTCAAGAATATATTTGACCGTTTCTACATTGTCAATGGCAGGATTTGTGTTAGGCATACAGGCAACTCCTGTAAAACCGCCTGCTTTGGCAGCGTTCGCACCGGTCAGAATATCTTCCTTGTGGGTTTGCCCGGGGTCACGGAAATGAACGTGCATATCAAAAAGCCCCGCCATGCAGACAAGTTTACCTTTGCCGTCGATAATTTTTTTTGCATTGACATCAATATTTTTGGCAATCTGCTTGATTTTTCCGCCACTTATTGTCAGGTCGGTAACCTCGCAGGAATTGGCTTGAGTGTCTACAACAACTACGTTTTTAAGTAAAATATCCATTACATCATTCCTTTCTTTGCAGTTTACTCAAGATTATTATACCACATAACACGAATTTTGTCAACCATGAATTTATTAACAAATGCAAAATAATTTTGTGTTCAAAAAATATTGCTTAAACTGGAGAAAAAAATTTTACTGTACGCAAAAGGGGGTAGTTCTAATATTGACAAATTGAAATTTATATTATATAATTATAATAATATTTAAGAAAAGAGGTTTTTTAAAATGAAATTAAGACCATGTATAGACATACATTCGGGAAAGGTAAAGCAGATTGTGGGCGGAAGCCTTAAGGATAATAGCGAGGTCAAGCAGAATTTTGTTTCGGATTATGACGGTGGCTTTTATGGCAGACTTTACAGGCAATACGGACTTGGCGGAGGGCATATTATACTGCTTGACAGGTTTGGTACAACCGAATATGCAAAGGACGTAAAGCAGGCAGAACTTGCTCTTAAAGAATTTCCCGGCGGTTTGCAGCTTGGCGGAGGGGTTAATCTTGAGAATGCGGCAAATTTTCTTGATATGGGTGCAAGCCATGTTATTGTAACAAGTCTTGTGTTTAAAAACGGCGAAATTGATTATTCCATGTTGGATAAACTGGTTCGCAGGGTAGGAAAAAAGCATCTTGTGTTAGATTTATCCTGCCGAAAAACCGAGGACGGCTATTTTATCTGCACAGACCGTTGGCAGAAGCTTACAAAGGTAAAACTTAGCTATGAAACAATGTGTGAATTTGCCGAAAAATGTGATGAATTTCTTGTTCATGCAGCGGACGTTGAGGGTAAAGTTTCTGGAATTGAAAAGGGGGTTGCCGAAATTTTAAAAGATTGCCCGATAAAATGTACTTATGCTGGAGGTATTTCAAGCGAGGAGGATATAATAACCCTTGAAAGGGTTGGCGGAGGAAATCTTGATTTTACCATTGGTTCGGCACTGGATATTTTTGGCGGAAAACTTTGCTTTGAAAAGCTTGCAAAGAAATATAATTAAAAATTGAACGGAGGGGTTTTATGGTAGAGATTGTTTCGGGCGGACTTTTAAGCAGCAAATCTAATTATCTATACAGAAAAATAGAAAAGAATGTGCAGGAAAAAAAGCAGGTTTTAGTACTTGCCCCCGACCAGTTTAATTTTGAAAGTGACAAACGTCTTTATAATTTCTTGGGTACAAACAAATATAATAAAATTGTAACATTGGGATTTAACCGACTTCCCGAGTTTGTCTGTGAAAAATACGAGAAAGGAATTTCAGGAATTGCCGATGATATGACAGCCTGCATGGAAATGTATAAGGCAACAAGAAAATACAGTCTTGCCGAAACACCTAAATATTACACCAGAACGCTTGGCAAGCCGAATATTATAAATCAAATGCTTACGGTTGTATCCCAGCTTATTTCGGAGGGAATTACTCCTCAGATGCTTGAAATTTCTATGCAAAAGCTTAGCAGAAAAAATCAGGCAGAAGAAAATGAAAATTCAGAAGAATTTGATTTCGGGCAAACGGTTGTAAGCAAGCTTTATGATATATGCAGGGTGTATGAAAATTATCTTGAAATTTTAAAGGAGGATAATCTGACGGTTGGAGAAAGTCTTTTGGATTTTGCAGCTGCTCTTATTGACGAGTATGGATTTTTTAAAAATATGTGCGTGTATGTTGATGAGTTTAACCGATTTACCCTTGCACAGCAAAAAATAATAAAGCTTGCAGTAAGGGACGCTGAAAACTTTTGTATTTCGCTTACGATAAACAATTCTAATACTGCTCCCATAACCCCTTTTTCCGAATCGTTGATGACCGATAAATTTATAAAAAATACTGCCAAACAATACGGCAGAAATTATAATGTTATAGATGTTTCAGGAAGCTTAGAAAATAAATCGCCGGCAATGTCGCATATAGATAATAACATTTATAATAGTATACCGGATAAAATAAATTCACAAGGAAATGCCCAAATTGTAGCCTGCGGGGATAAATATAGCGAATGTGTTTGCGTTTGCCGAAAAATTGCAAGCCTGATTAAGACGGGAAAATATAAATTCTCTGAAATTGCCATTTCTGCAAGAGAGCTTACCGACTATGAATTTTTGCTTAAAATGGCATTAAATCGTTTTGACCTGCCTTACTTTTTTGACGTTTCCAAAGGCGGAGAAAATTCTGCACTCACCATGTTTGTTCTTGCTTGCCTTGATATGCTTATACCCTGCCGAAAGGGCGGATTTTTGACCTCAAAAGTTATTAAGGTTGCAAAATCTTATCTTTTTGATTGTGGCGAAGAAGATGTGTTTTTGCTTGAGCAGTTTGTGCTTAAATGGGGTATAGACGGCAAACTTTGGCTGGAGGATTTTAACCCCATAGACGAACCCAATATTGATAGGATAAATGCTTTAAGAAAAAAAATTATAGAACCTGCTGTAAAATTCCGTGAAAACAGCAGTGACGCAAACGCAGGTAAATTAGCAGAAAACCTGCTTGTGCTTTTGAACGATTATAATATTTGTGAAGTATATTCAAAAACGGTTGGAGAGTTTGCAGAGTCGGCAAAACAAACCGAAATTGAGGCGTCAAGAGAACTAAAACAACTTTGGAAGATTTTTTCGGACGCTTTGACCTGTATTCACGATTTTTGCGATGACCAAAAAATTTCTATCAATGAATTTTCCGAGCTTGTTAAGGTTATTATGTCATCGGGAGAGCTTTCCCAACCGCCTCAAATTATAGATTCGGTTATTTGTGCGGACGCTGTTCATTCAAGACTTACAGGAATAAAAGCTGTGTTTGTACTTGGGCTTAATGAGGGTGTTATGCCTGCGACAGTATCCTCTCAAGGCTTGCTTTCGGATTATGATAAAAATATTTTGGAAAAAACCCTTGACGGAAAGACAATTGAGCAGAATACAAAACGTCTTATTGACGCCGAGAGAACCAATGTTTATTATGCCTTGTGTTGTAGTTCCGAGTGTTTGGTGTGTACTTATAGCAGTTATTCAAGTGACGGCAAAAAGCTTAATCCCTCCATGCTTGTAAAAAATTTATCGGATATGTTTGAGGATAATATTATTTCAAATTTTTCAGATACAAAGGATATTGATTATTGTACCGACTATAAATCAGCCTATTTTAGATATATCGAAAATATGGATAATAACAATGAGCAGATTAAAATTATAAAATCTGCCCTGCAAACCGACCCAGTTTACCGCAAAAAATTGGAGGATATAGACAGACTTAAAAACCAGACAGCTGAAATCAAAATATCTTCGGAAATTGCCAAAAAGCTTTTGTTTAAGAATGGTGCAAAAATTTCAGCCTCTCAGGCGGAAAGTTATTATGGTTGCCCACTTCAATATTTTGTGCGTTATGGTCTGGGAATTAAAACCCCCGAAAAAATAGAAATAAACAGCCGTATAAGAGGAAACCTTGTGCATTTTTGCCTTGAACATATTATGAGCAAAAACAAGCAGTTTGATAAAGCATTTTTGACGGCAAGCGATAACGAATTAAAAAAACGTCTTATCGGAAGTGCCAACGACTACAAGCAAGAAAAATTGGGCGGAGATTTTTCCAAAAATCAGCGTTTTGAATATCTGTTTTCACAGGTTGTGTTTGGAACATGGAGTGTTGTAAAAAGTATTCGTGACGAACTTTCAAGCAGTAGTTGTCATTTTGTGCCGGAAGAATTTGAATATAAACTGCAAAAAAATTCTCTTGTTATAAACACTTGTGGGGTTGAGGTCGAAATTGTCGGAAGTATTGACCGTGTGGACGTAATCGAGCGAGAGGGTAAAAAATATCTTAGGGTTGTTGATTATAAAACTGGCAGTAAGGATATAAATTTTGAACAGATTTACTATGGAATAAATCTTCAGATGCTTATATATCTGCTTGCGATTTCCACCGACAAAAACGGCGAGTTTATAGATGAAGTAATTCCAACGGGGGTTGTTTATATGCCGTCTGGGGTAGCGAGGGATACCAAACTTTCTGCCGCTGAACTGGAAAAGCTGGACAAGCAACAGTTGCAAAAAGAACTTGACAGGCAGGTTGCAGATTTTTATAAGCGTTCGGGATTGGCGGTTAATTTTGCTCCAACGGGTGACGAAAAGCAGGACGAATTTAACAGCGAAGTTTATACAGATATGGCAGAGCGTTTTAAATCCAATCCCAAAAACAACCCATTAAATAGCGTTGAAATATTTGAAAGGGTACTTAAATTTGCCGAATATAAAATTGAAAAGATGATTGAAAACCTTTGTGGCGGAGATGTAAGTCCGAACACCATTTCGGACAAAAGATATTCCAAATGCGACTATTGCGACTATACAAGCATCTGCAGGTTAAAACCAAGTAGCGAAACCAAACTTAAGGGAACTGTTGGGGCAAGCAAGGAATATGCAGATAAAATAATAGGCGAGGAGGATAAACAAGAATGAACTGGACAAAAAATCAACAACAGGCAATTGATATAACCGATAAGGGTATTTTGGTTTCGGCAGGAGCAGGTAGCGGAAAAACCGCTGTACTTTCCGAAAGGGTAAAAAAAATAGTAGGTAGCGGAAAAATAGACCCATCACAAATACTTGTTGTTACCTTTACAAAAGATGCCGCATTAAGCATGAAAGAAAAGATTATCCGTGCAATTGATGAACAAATTGAATTTTCCGATGCGGAACAAAGAAAGTTGCTTACCGAGCAGAGGTCGGCTTTTGAAATGGCAAAGATAAGCACAATCGATTCTTTTCTGTTGGAATTGGTCAATTCAAATCATTCTCTTTTGGGGCTTAAAGACAGGGTTAAGATAATCGAGGAGGCTCAGGAAAAAAATGTTGAATCGAGAGCCTGCGAGGAGATTATGGAAGAAAGCTATGAAAAAAGACCGCAAACCATGCAGACGCTTAATTCAGCCTTTTTTGATAGGGACGACACTACGGTTGCAGAAAAAATAGTTGCCTTTAATAGATTTTTGGAAACGGTTGCTTTTAGAGAAGATTTTATAAACAGCACCGCTGAAAATTTTACAAGCGAGGAATATAACCGACAGATTGAAAAGATTTACCGTGAAAGCATTATGGAAAGCGTTCAAAAGGCAAGGGGAATATATGACCTTATCCATTATAAAATAACCCACGAGGTTAATATTTACCCTGACAAGGCTTACCAACTTATTATTGAGCAGGAGGATATTGTTTCACAACTTGAAAAGTTTTTGAAAAGCGATTGCACCCTTAAGGATATAAAGAAAAAACTTGAACAAAAAATAAATTGGGGAACGCTTCGAAAATCTACAAAAAAAGTTGTTGTAAAAAACAATAAGGTGGTTTCTGACGTTGATGATTTGATTGTTGAAAAGGCAGAGCAGAACACCGAAGAAATTAAAAACCTGAGGGATAAATTAAAAAAGACAATAGAGGATATTTGTGCAAAAACAAATGACATTTGCATTAACGACCAAAAAAGACAGCAGAAAAACCGGAAGATTTTTGAGGCTTTGGCGGAGCTTGCCAATGCACTTGAAGAACGTTCGCTTGAAATGAAATTAAGGCAAAATCTTGTAAGCTTTTCCGACTGTTCGCATATGGCGGTTAAGCTTCTTGTCAAAAAGGAAAACGGAAAAATTATTCGCACTCCTCTTGCCGAAGAAATAGTGAAAGAGGAACGTTACAAGGTCATAATTGTTGATGAATATCAAGATGTAAATGATTTGCAGGATATAGTTATTCGTGCCGTTTCAAATACCGAAGATTTATCAAACATTGGTAGCAATATGTTTGCGGTTGGAGATATAAAGCAGGCAATTTATAGATTTAGAAATGCCAATCCCGAAATTTTTAACAGAAC
>CANRLN010000024.1 GCA_947631445.1 uncultured Clostridia bacterium | reverse complement strand
CCCATTGCCGTATACTGACCGTTTTCATCATAATATTCATTGTCAAGTTCGGGGGTCGAAGCAACAGGAAGGGTAAAATTAATTAATTTTTTATCCATTAGTTTGTTTGTAATAAATCCTTTACCCCAAACAATTGTTCCGCAAACGATAAAACCAATGGCAAACGGCACACAAACTCCAACTGCAAAGGATAAAAGCTTTATTTTTTTTCTCTTTTTTTTCTTAGGCTGATTTTCTTTCAATCCCCAAAATGACTTTTGAAAATTTTCGGCAAGAGGATGAGGATTATCCGATTGTTTGCGTATCTGCTCGGACATACGTTCAATCTCGTCAAAACTATCCTGCATTAAATTGCTATTGTTTAATTTTTCCTCATCGGAAATTTTAGAAGAATTATTCTGTGCCTTTTTATTAGTTTCTGTTTCAATTTCTGTATTTTCAATTTTTTCTGTATTATTGCCCTCTTTAAAATAGTTCAAAACAATTCCCCCACTTATATTTGTTTATTCCCCGCCATAAAAAAACAGGCAGGGAAATAATAGTTTCTTTAGTCTGTCGGCAGGGTAAACACAAATTCGGTGTACTCCCCTGCTTTGCTGTCGGCATAAATAGTTCCGCCGTGCAGATGAACAATCGACCTTACTATATTAAGCCCCAGACCAACGCCGTTTTTGTCCTTGGCTCTTGATTTATCAGTTTTATAAAATCTGTCAAACACAAGCAATAAATCCTCGCTTGCAATACCGTCACCACTGTTTCTTATGGTAATTTCAAGCATATTATCCTCAATTTTAGGTTCAAATATAAACTCAATATAACCACCCTTATTAGTAAATTTTATTGCGTTCTCTATCAAATTATACATAACCTGATGAATTAAATCTTCGTCCGCCTCAACATCAATTCGGTCTATGTCCAGTCCACGGATTTCAATATTCTTTTCGTCAAGACGCTTTTCAAAGGTCACAAGGGTTGCAACTATCGGTTGAACAACCGAAAATTTTGTTGTCTGAAGTTCCATTGTTCCGGATTCCAGCTTGGAAAGATTAAGCATTGCTCTAACAAGCCTTGTAAGGCGTTTGGTTTCGTCCGAGATAATGCGAAGATATTTTTTAGTCTGGCTTTGCGGAATAGTTCCGTCAAGAATACCGTCCGCAAACCCTCCAATAGAGGTCATTGGCGTACGAAGTTCGTGCGAAACATTGGCAATAAAGCTATTGTGAACCTGCTCATGATTTTCAAGCGACTGTGCCATATCGTTAAAAGCCTGTCCCAGTTCCTGCAAATCCTGCGATTGAAATTCTGGAAGCCTAAGTGAAAAATTTCCCTGTCCTATTTTTTCTGCTGCCTTTGCCATTTGGGTTATGGGACTTGTAAGTTTTTTGGTCAGTGCATAAAGTATCATAACACAAACAAGGGTAGCAAAAAGCATGGTTATAACAAACACCTGCATAAACTGCCAGACATCAATCCATTTTTGATTGCTCCATGAAAATTCAATAATACAATAGTATCCATCAGTGGAATTATACATTCTTGAAACCATATAACAATCCTGCGAAAATCCTTCTCCGGCTTTGCCCTTAAAATGACTTTGCCCATTTTTGGTTTTTTCATAAATAGTGGCAAAATCAGGTGACTCAAACTTTTCCGAATTGATATCTGAACTATACATAATCATTCCTTTAAAGTTTACAATCATAAAATCCCTTTCAAGAGCGGTGCTATTCTTTTTGATAACATCTCCTTCAAAGCTCTGGGACTGACGGAAACGACAGTATTCAAATTCGGTTATTATATTGCTCAGTTCCTTTTCCATATCTTTATAGCAACGTTGAACATAATAGTTATTAAACACCGCCAAAAAGATAAACCAAACAGCAATAAATGTAAGTATAATTGTAAGCGAAGTCACAAAGAACAGCTGATTAAATACACTTTGTGACGCAAAAGTATTATTCTTCTTCTGCTTCAAACTTATAACCTACTCCCCATACGGTTTTTAAAGCCCACTTGTCCGAAACACCCTCAAGCTTTTCACGAAGTCGCTTAACATGAACGTCAATGGTTCTTGAATCACCGTAATATTCAAATCCCCATACCTCGTCAAGAAGCTGGTCACGGGTATAAACACGGTTGGGATTGGAAGCAAGGTGGAACAAAAGTTCAAGTTCTTTTGGAGGAGTGTCAAGAGTTTTGCCGTTTACCTTAAGTTCGTATCTTGTCATGTTAACCGAAAGCTTGTCATAATGTACCTCTTTTGTTTGGGTTTCAACAGGAACCTGTCCGGTTCTTCTGGTTACCGCCTTGATTCTTGCAATAATTTCCTTAGCTTCAAAAGGCTTTACAACATAGTCGTCTGCACCCAGTTCAAGACCAAGAACCTTATCAAAAGTTTCAGATTTTGCAGTGGTCATAATAATAGGCACATTGGATTTATGGCGAATTTCACGGCAAATCTGCCAACCGTCAATTCCGGGAAGCATAATATCAAGCAGAATAATATCCGGTTTAAGTGCATTAAATTTAACAAGAGCTTCATCGCCGTCATGAGCCAAAATTACACCATATCCTTCCTTTTCAAGATAAAGGCGAAGAAGTTCGCAGATATTCTTATCATCATCAACAACCAAAACACGTCCTAAAGACATAAATCATCAATCCTTTCAAAAATAAACATAAATTCGTTTTGATTTTCTTAGTAGTAAAATAGATTTTAACAAATTAATATCAAAATTCTAATTACACTTATATTATAACAAATTAACAAATAGATTTTGTTAAAATTTAATGAATATTGTGTTAATATATTAACAACATTTAAACACATTCTTCACATAAATTTAACAAATTGCAAAGCCATTCAATTTGCTTTACTACAAATATCTTTACCCTCTCCACCAAAAGTAGGAAAACACTATAAATAAGAAAAACAATGTAAACAAGGTTTTTGTTCACTCCAAAATTGAATACCCCTTGACAAATTGCAGATAATATGTTATACTAAATAAAACAATATCAATTTTAAATACGGAGGTTAGGATATGAAGGACGGATTTATAAAGGTCGCTGCCTGCACCCCAGAGGTTCGTGTAGCAGACGTGGACTTTAATGTTGAAAAAATTATACAGCAGATTGAACAGTGCAAAGAACAATCGGTTAAAATAGCCGTGTTCCCCGAACTTTGCATTACTGGTTATACCTGTCAAGACCTGTTTTTTCAGGATATTTTGATTGACAATGCTTTAAAAGGCTTGTTAAAAATCGTAAAGCACACAGCCAATACAGATATGCTAATTGCGGTGGGACTGCCTATAAAAAACCATGGCAAGCTTTTTAACTGTGCGGCAGTAGTTCAAAAGGGATATATTTTGGGAATTGTTCCAAAAACGCATCTTCCAAACTATAACGAATTTTACGAACAACGCCATTTTTGTGAATATAGTAGCAATGATTTTGATAATTATATTGATATTGATAATATTCCAACGGCATATTTTGGTCAACAAATTTTTGAATGTATAAATATACCCGAACTTAAAATTGGTTTTGAAATTTGTGAAGATTTATGGGTTGCCGAGCCAGTTTCCAATTCTCTTGCAAGGTCGGGAGCAACCATTATCTGCAATTTGTCGGCATCAAACGAAGTTATCGGCAAGGAACAATACCGCCAACAGCTTGTTTCCAATCAATCGGCAAGGCTTGTTTCTGGATATATATATTGCTCCGCAGGGGACGGCGAATCCACACAAGATTTAGTGTTTTCGGGTCATAATATAATAGCTGAAAATGGTGCTATTTTAGCCGAAAGCAAACTTTTTGAAAACGGTATAATTATATCAGAAATTGATGTCAAAAAACTTGCCTTTGAACGCAGAAAAATTTCAACTTATTTGCCAAATGATACCAAGCCTATAACTACAAGTTTTAGTCTTGAAATTAACAACACCAGTTTAACAAGAAAATTCTCCCCCACCCCGTTTATTCCGTCCAACCAAGCCGAACGCAACCAACGTTGCAATTTAATTCTACAAATGCAGTGTCAAGGACTTAAAAAGCGTATTGCCCACACAAATTCCAAAAGCGTTGTGCTGGGAATTTCTGGCGGACTGGATTCCACCCTTGCCCTGCTTGTTTGTGTTGAGGCAATGGACAAACTGGGACGTGACCACAAGGATATTGTGGCGGTTTCCATGCCCTGTTTTGGCACAACCAAAAGAACACGCTCCAATGCACAGATTTTGTGTGAGGCTTTTGGGGTTACCTTCCATGAGATAGATATTTCTAAATCGGTCAAGCAACATTTTGAGGATATTGGACATGATTATAACAATCATAATGTTGTGTTTGAAAACGGTCAAGCAAGAGAGCGAACCAAAGTTATTATGAACATTGCCAATCAATGCGGAGGTTTTGTTGTCGGAACTGGGGATTTATCCGAACTTGCCCTTGGCTGGGCGACCTATAACGGCGACCATATGTCAATGTATGGTGTTAATGCGTCTGTTCCTAAAACGCTTGTAAAACATATTGTTAAGTATTATGCAGATACAACTACAAGTCCTAAAATAAGCGAGGTTCTTAAAGATATTATCGACACGCCTGTTTCCCCAGAACTGCTCCCCACTGACGAAACGGCAACCCAGATGACCCAAAAAACAGAAGATTTGGTAGGTCCTTATGAACTGCACGATTTTTATCTTTATTATGCTATTCGTTGGGGGTTTGCTCCACACAAAGTAAAGCGTCTTGCGGAATATGTCTTTGACGGCAAATACGACAACCAAACAATAACCAAATGGCTTAAAACTTTTTATAGAAGATTTTTCTCTCAACAATTCAAACGTTCCTGCCTGCCTGATGGTGCAAAAATCGGTTCGGTTACCCTTTCGCCCCGTGGTGACTGGAGAATGCCCTCGGACGCTGTGGCAACCCTTTGGCTTAAGGATATTGAAAATTTATAAAAATAAAAAATTATCCTCCACCTTTTGGCGGAGGATAAAATTATTTATCTTTGTTATTTTCAATATGATTTAAAATCATGCTTTTGGCAGCATCGGGAGAATCCTCCCTCATTTCCGCAAGCCTTTTTTCATGTTCTTTAATACGTTTTTCCGCCCTTGCATTTAAAACCGCCGAGCGGATAAAATAAACTGATGGAACAATAACAAACAACGAATATAAAATTATGGCACTTATTGAAAGGCGGTCAAAAAAGCCAACCAACGCCACCACCCCTATAACAATACAAATTGCACAAAGATTTCTGCCCAATCGTTCAAACGACATAAAAAATCCCCCCTAAATTATAATAATAACATTATAACACAAAAGAAAACAAAAATCAAGTAGTTTTTCTGTAAAAATTTAAAATTATTCAGATTGTCAAAAAAATATTTATATAAGAATTTTTAATTATTGCTTTTCAATTGTATTGACAAATCAGGATTATTGTGGTATAATTAGTGTTAGTAATTATATTATTAAAAGGAGTAAACCAAAAATGACTGTAAAACTTTTTGACAATTCAAGTATTTTAGAATTTGACGCAACCGTTGTTTCCTGCGAAAAAAACAAAAAGGAATATGATATTATTCTTGACAAATCCGCCTTTTTCCCAGAGGGTGGCGGACAGCCCGGCGACAGCGGGTATATTGAAAATGCAAGAATTTCCGACACCAAAGAAATTAAAACCGATGAAGGTCTTGTTGTGTTGCATAAATCCGACAAACCAATTGAAGTCGGTTCAAACGTTCATTGCAGAATTGACGAGGAAACAAGACTTCGCCGTATGCAAAACCATTCGGGCGAACACCTGCTGACCGGTATTATTCATGGAAAATATGGCTATACCAACGTTGGTTTTCATATCGGCTCTGCCGACACCACCCTTGACCTTGACGGCACACCTACCGACCAGCAACTTGCCGAATGTGAATTTATTGCAAACAAGGCAATTTCAGAGGATAAATCTATTACTATAACCTATCCCGACAGTGAAACTCTTAAAAATCTTGATTACAGAAGCAAGCTTGATTTAACCGAAAATGTTAGAATAGTAACTATTGACGGCTATGATGTCTGTGCTTGCTGTGCTCCTCATGTTTCCTCCACCGGCAAAATTGGTATGGTTAAGGTTATATCCCACGAAAGCTATAAAGGCGGAACAAGAATACATATGCTTTGCGGTTTGGACGCTTTGGACGACTACAACAAAAAGCTTGCAAACGTCAAGGCTATTTCTTCCGCTCTTTCGGCAAAACCCGAAAAAATCGCTGATGCGGTCGCAAAACTTCAAGAGGAGGTTGCAAACCTACGTAAATTTGCAAATGAAATAAATCAACAAAAGGCAAATGAAATTATTGAAAGCCTTAAAAAAGAGGGCGAATTTAAAAACAAGTGTGTGTTTGCAAATTCACTCGACCGCAAGCAGCTTACGGATATTGCAAATGCAGGTGCAGAACTTGCAGGCGGAATTTTTGCGATTGTCTGCGGAGAAGGCGAAAACTACAACTATGTTATATCTTCAAAATCGGTTAATTTAAGGGACAAATCCAAAGAAATAAACTCCGCTCTTGGTGGCAAGGGTGGCGGTAGCAACACCATGATTCAAGGAAGCTTTAATGCTTCCAGACAGGCGATTTCAAGTTTTCTTGAAAACTTTGGAGGGTAAATATGCAGAGCGAACTTTGGGATATTTACGATTCAAACAAGCATAAAACAGGCAAGACAATTACAAGAGGAACTATACTTCCAAGGGATTGTTATCATATTGTGGTTAATATTCTCTCAATGACCTATGACGGAAAATTTCTGCTTACCAAACGTCACCCCAAAAAATCCTATGGCGGACTCTGGGAGATAACCGGCGGTTCGGTGCTTGCAGGAGAAGAATTTGTAAAGGGTGCAAAGCGTGAGCTTTTTGAAGAAACGGGTCTTGAGGTGGAGGAAAGCGAACTTTACAATCTCGGAAGCAAACGAATGACAAGGAGGTTTGTGGAATTTTTTCTGTATATCGGTGATTTTTCCCTTGAGGATATACGCTTGCAGGAGGGCGAAACGGTGGACGCAAGAATTGTTCCACCAAACGAAATATATCGTCTTTATAAAGAAGATAAATTTGCGGAAATTGTGTGGATAAGATTGGTGGAATTTTTTCCCGAAATTTTTGGGAAATTCCCTGCAGTTTTTCATCACAGCCATGTTTTTGGCAGAAGATATTAATTTTTTAAATAACTAAACGAAAGGAATGAAATAAAAGTCCTGAGGGCTTTGATTAAAAGATGGAACAAGAGAAAAAAAAGGATATATTCGACAGAATGTTTGAAAGCAAACTGCTCAAACCTTTTGAAGAATTTTATAAGAAAAACAAAGAAATGCTTTTATATTTGCTTTTTGGCGGTCTTACAACCGTTGTAAATATTGTTGTATTTGCTGTTTTAAGCCACACAGTACACTTTAACGCACACGTTTTAGGAATGAGGCTTGACACCTTAATTAACAATGTTATCTCGTGGATATGTTCGGTTACTTTTGCGTATGTCACCAACCGAATTTGGGTGTTTGAAACTGATGCTACAACTCATGCCGAAATTGCAAAAGAGGCAACCTCTTTTTATGGCGGAAGAGTGTTTACATTGCTTGTTGACACAGTTATCCTCGCAATTTTCGCCGACAAACTCGGATTTAATGAAATTGTTGTGAAAATCTGTTCAAATGTTATTGTTGTTGTACTTAACTATGTTATAAGTAAACTGTTTGTGTTTAAAAAAAGTGATAAAAAAACTAATTAACCTTAATATACAAAAAATAATAATTAATTTAGATACTGGAGTGAATTAACTAATTTATGGAAATTGGACTGATTGCATTGCTTATGGTCATCTCTGGATTTTGCTCTGCAACCGAAACGGCGTTTTCTTCCTGCAATAGAATACGTCTTAAAAACTATGCCGAATCCGGCAACAAAAAAGCTAAACTTGTATTGGAAATAGAAGAAAAATTTGATAAAGCCTTGACCGCTATTTTAATCTGCAACAATGTTGTGAACATTGCGTCCTCATCGCTTGCAACGGTTATTTTTACCAAATTTTTTGGTGCAGGTGCAGTAGGTCTTGCAACACTTATTATGACGATTGTCGTGCTTATATTTGGAGAAATTGTCCCTAAGGGACTTGCAAAAGAACATTCGGAAAAGTTTTCTATGTTTATGGCAACACCTCTTAAAATATCCATGTTTGTGCTTACACCGCTTATTATAATATTTACGGCAATTAAAAACCTTGTAAGCCGTCTTATGGGGGGGAGCAAACGCAACGATGTTATGACCGAAGAAGAACTTATGTATCTTATCGAAGAAAGCGAAAACGGCGGAGTGCTGGAAGAACAGGAATCCGATTTGGTGAGGTCGGCTCTTGAATTTGACGAAATTTTCATAAAGGAAATACTTGTGCCTCGAATAAATGTTGCCGCCTGTGATATTAACGATGATATAGAAAATATAAAATCCACACTTGTGGAAAGTACTTTTTCAAGAATACCAATTTATGAGGGGTCTATTGATAATATAGTTGGCATTCTTCACGAACGTGACCTGCTTATTCACTATATGGCAGGCGAAAAGGATATAAAACCAATTATAACCAAACCGCTTTATTTCCCAGAACAAAAACTTATTAGCGAATGTTTAAGAGAAATGCAAAAAAGCAAGATACACATGGCTGTGGTTATTGACGAATACGGTGGAACAGCGGGAATTGTAACCCTTGAGGATATTTTGGAAGAATTGGTCGGCGAAATTTATGATGAAACCGATGCAGAAGATACCTCCTTTATAAATCTTGGTGGCTATCAATACGATGTTTCGGCGGACTATCCGACAGCGGATTTTCTCTATAATATATCTGCCGATAAACATTTAATCGAAACCGACCAAAACAGCCTTGGTGGCTGGATTATGAGCATTTTAGAACGTATTCCTAACGACAATGAAATTATAGAAGACGAGAATTTTACAATTCAAGTTAAAATGGCAGATGAACAGAAAATCAACCGACTTATTATAACCTATCACCCAAAAGAACAGGAGAAGGAGGACTAATGCCCAAAAAAATTATAAGACCGATTATACCAAAACTTGAAAAGGTCTATCGAACACTTATAGTAATCTGCTTTTTTGTTAATTCTACATTCAGCTTTACCCTTGCGTTTGCACTAAAAAAATATCCCTCACCTACTCAACTCACAGGGCAGGCTATACTTTTGGCAATGTCTATAATGTTTGTAATTGACATTCTTGTTGCACTTTCGGCACAGATAACAGCAACAGTAAGTTTTTTTAAAAATCATGGTGATTTGGATGGATTAAATGCAACCCTGCTTTTCTTTGTGATTTTAGGATTTATTGTTTGTTCAAAAATACTTCTGCTTAATCAACTAAATTTAAAAGGAAAAATTATAGGTGGTGCAGATATTTCGGCGGTGATTATTTCGTTGCACCATTTTATTCCATCATTTATTATAGCATCTGTACTGCTTGGGATAATGGCAGTATTAAGCTTTTTGAAACTTATTCCAAAGAAATAGCATATTATAAAAAATATATTATATATAGGGGTGATAAACCATGATTGAACAAAAGATGCACATTATAACAGTTAAGGAAATTAATGAGCAAATTAAATATAACTGTAAGGGATATATACAGCAATGTGAGCAGGAATACGAACATAAATTGCAAGAGGTCGCCAATTCTTTGGCAGAAAACATAAATCAAAAACCTATTATACTGCTTTCAGGTCCTTCCGGTTCGGGCAAGACTACTTCCGCTCTCCGCATTGAAAAAATGTTGCAAAAAAAGGGGATTAACACCCATACTATTTCTATGGATAATTATTTTTTGCCAGAAATTCAAACGCCCGATGCGGTGGACGAACACGGCAAAATCGACTATGAATCTCCAAAACGCATGGATATTGCTTTGTTTAAACAACATATGATAAAGCTTGCAAACTGTGAGGAAATCTCTGTTCCACGCTTTGACTTTGCAGGTCAATTTAGACTTCCCGAGGTAGAAATTCTTAAGCGAAAACCCCACGAACTTATTATTTTTGAGGGTATCCATGCTCTTAACCCAGAGGTTACAGGCAACACTGAAGAAATTGCCAACTGCATTTATGTCAGTGTGCGAACCCGTCTTAAACTTTCGGACGGAACCGCTTTGCACCCTGCTTTTATCCGCCTTATGCGAAGACTTGTGCGTGACCGCCTTTATCGGGGCAGAAAATTCGTAGAAACATTTGATATGTATAAAGGGGTTCGCCGTGGCGAGGAACTGTTTATACTGCCATATAAATATCGTGCAAACTATTCAATTGACACCTTTATTCCTTATGAACTTGCAGCCTTTAAAAATATAATGCTTAAGGAACTGGAAATGTCTGTTCAAATTCCCGAATACAACAAATTCCGTGCAGCTCTTGAATTTATCAGCCACTGCACTGCCATTGACGACCTTTCGGCTATACCACAAAATAGCCTTGTAAAAGAATTTATTGGCAACCAAATTATTTAAATAAAAAAAATATTAAAGACAGGTGAGAAAATATGTATTATACAATCCGAAACAAAGAAATACTTAAAATACAGCCCGAAGAACGTAAGGACGGTGAAATTTGCGTCGGATTTCTTACCATGAACGAACTGCTAAATTGTTATGAGGCACTGGGACTTGCCGAATCGGCAATAAACGACTGTATGAATGACTCCACTCACTTTCGCAACAGTATTGATGTATATGATGATTTTTCATTTGGAATTATAAATATTGTAAACATGATGAATGTGTATGAAGAACGTGACCGTATAGGCTTTTTTATAAAAAGAGATATGTTTATACTTGTTCAGATTGCAGATATAGACAATTCGGTTCGTGAAATGATTGAAAGTTCCATTGGAAGATTTAAAAATAATGCTACTCTTGAAAAGGTAATTTTCGGGGTATTGGAAAGACTGCTTGCAAGCGGAAACAAAACCCTTGAAATCACCGAACGAAGCATTATTGATATGGAACAAGAGCTTGTTGACGGCGAAATTGACACCGACCTCAACCGTTCAATATTTGACCTTAAAAATCAACTTTCAATTCAAAAAAACTATTATGAACAACTTATATTAATCGGAGAAGAACTCCAAGAAAATGAAAATGATTTGTTTGAATCGGACGATTTAAGATATTTCAAAATATTCACCGACAAAGCACAGCGACTTTCCAATTCAACTCAAGGGCTTGCTGACAGCCTTGTTCATTTGCGTGAAGCACTTGACGCACAGCTTGAATATAATTTGAACAGTCTTATGAAAGTGTTTACGGTTGTTTCGACAATCTTTCTTCCCCTAACGCTTATTGCTGGCTGGTATGGAATGAATTTTACCCATATGCCCGAACTCGCCTCAAAATATGGCTATCCAAGTGTTATTGTACTTTCGCTTTTGGTTGTTGTCGGCTGTCTTATCTATTTTAAGCGAAAAAAATTCTTTTAGGGAGTGGAGCATATATGGAAAAGATAAAAATTTCACAAGCTATTGTGGTTGAGGGCAAATATGACAAGATAAAACTTTCTTCTTTTATTGATGCAAAAATTGTTGTTACAAATGGTTTCGGAATTTTTAATGATGAACAAACCCAAAAGCTTATACGAACATATGCCCGAACCTGTGGGGTTATTGTTATAACCGATTCGGATTCGGCAGGCTTTGTAATACGCAACTTTATAAAAAATATAGTTGGCAATGAAAACAGAAAAAATGTTTTTCAGGTTTACATTCCCGAAATCTATGGCAAGGAATCAAGAAAAAATAAACCGTCCAAAGAGGGAAAACTCGGGGTTGAGGGTCTGGATATTGAAATTATTAAAAATGCTCTTGAAAAAGTAAACTTTTCAAATATAGAAAAAAACGACCCTATAACCAATCTTGATTTTTTCAGGCTTGGTCTAAGTGGCTGTGCGGACAGCACCGTCCGAAGAAATGCCCTCAAAAATAATATTGACGCACCAACCAATCTTACATCAAAAGGCTTGCTTGAATATCTAAACGAACTATTTACAAGGAAAGAATTTTTTGATTTTTTGGAAAATAATTTTTGACAACAAAATTAACTATGCAAAAAACTATAGTAATACTAAAAATATCTTTGTTTTCCCTGCCTATGGCGAGGATTTACATAAATAAAAAAATATGTTTTTTATAAAATTTAATTTTAATAAAAAGTTTACAAAATCTCTTGACAAAATCAAAAAAATATGCTATAATAATATTACGAAAAGAAAGTTCAGAGGTCGGAAATGGCTCCCGACACACTTAACAGTACGGTTTTGACCGTGTTTTTGCACTGGTGCAAAACGGTACTATTAAAGTACCTGAGATGACGGACACGCCGCCCGTCCTGAATTTTTTTTAAAAGAAAATTCCCCGTTGCTTTTATTGCAACGGGGCTTTTATTATTCCTTAATTTTGCCTATTTTCTTTTGATACTCAATCATATCATCATAAATTCGCTGGCAGTTGTTGTGGTCGGAAAACGCAAAGAAATCGTCCGCACGCTTTTTATATTTATTCTTCATCTTGCAGTCATTCTTCATATACTCAATCAGCAGGTCGATTAAATCTTCATTGTTGTGAACAATCTCGCCGAATGCCATTGTATCATAATGATAAGTGCCTTCTTCATAATGCTGAGGTATATCATCATGATGAAGGTAAACAAGAGGTTTTCGCATATAAGCAAAATCAAACTGTATTCCCGAAAAGTCGGTTACCATAAGACTGGATTCACAGAACAGTTTTTCATAGCTCATATCGCCGGTTGCTGGGATAATATCTACATAATCGTTTTTGTCAAAATCCTCTGCCTGTGGCGAAACAATCGGGTGTAACACATAGGCTATTCTATAATTATATTTTTTAGCTGCCTTTAAAAGCCGCTGGTCGTTGATAAGCGAATTGAAAACCTTAAAATAAGGCGTTTCACGGAAATCAGGATTGTAATCTCTTGCCACTCCCTCATTTTTGGAAACCAGCATTGCCGACTGCATTCTCCAGGTTGGCGAAAGCATAATTTGGCGTTGGTCGTTGTCTTTAAGTCCGTCATATCTGGGAACACCTGTAAGCCTTAAAGCGTCATAGCCAACATAATCATAAACAGGTTTAGAAAGATTTTCAATTTCATATTTAGAGGCACAATAGTAAAGCCTTGTGTTATCTCTTAATCTATTTTGAGCAATGGCAATCTTTTGCACAGACAAACCATGCTGAACGCATACCACATGAAAATCGGTTATTCCCCTAAAATAGGTGGAAAGGTACATCGGCATATCATTAAAGGCAAACACAGTTGAATTGGAAACAATCATCATATCTGCATTGAAAAACAGCAGTCTATGCAGAATTGAATTTCTGTAAACCGGTTTGTATCCCTCTTTTTTAAGACGTTTAGCATCTGGAGCGGATTTATCAATAAGATAGTAACAGCTGATATTATCTTTCTGTCTGCCCTTTTCCTTTTGAGAAAGTGCATATTTATAAAGATATTCGGAGGAATCTCCGCCCTTATAGATTTTATCATAAAACAGCCATATATTCTTGTTTTTAAAAAATGGACGGGTTGCAAAATAAAGCAATCTTGCACCAAACACAAGCTTGGAACGCTTTTTCTTGCTAAAAAGTAGCTGATGAAATACCCTAAGCTGACGGTAAAAACACTGGGATTTAGTGGCAGGCTGAATTTGTATTCCGTCTTTGGAATGACAAACAATTAAATTTTCGTCAATTTTCCAGTAATCCCAAACCAGTGAAGTTGATATTCTGCTGGTATGTGATGAGTATTCTTGAGAAAGAACAAAAGGCTTACCTTTATATTCCATAATAAATTTAATATTTGTTTTTTGCGAACTGTCAATTGGAATACTTAAATGAAAAGATTTTCGCTTATAGCAGGAAACGCCAAAGAATTTGGTAAGAGTGTAACGCTGATTATATTCAACGTTATAAATTTTATCATCATAAAGAGCATAGAAAGAAACCAACCGTTCATTGAAAACATCAGGATAGGTAGCATCAATTTCAAGGCAACCGTTTATATAGTCCATAAGCACAATATTAATCTTTAAATCCTTAATGGAAAACATGATAATTTCGCCTTTGGTGGCATAAAGATTTTTATTGCTGAACACACAACCGAGTTGCATATTAGGGTCGTCATACTTGATTTTCAAAAACAACTTTCTTACCATTATGCTATATTCGACAATCGGCAGGTCATAGGAATTGCACACAACAGTATCATCAAGATATATTAACACTTTCTGAATCTGCTTATAATAAACTTGATTATCCGGTTCTTCAATTAAATGCTTGTTTCTATTATCTGAATTGGCACGAAAACGGCAGAGCATCATTTCAAGTATAAAATGCTGAACAAATACAGGAATTTCCCTGAAAAGCCGTTCACTATATTTGCAAAGTGGCACAAAGAATTTGTCAATAGATTTATAATACCAATCTATATCATACATTCCGTGAAAAAAGCGATAATGATTGTCCTTGGGAATTGTGTAAGTATAGCCAACCGATGGAAGATAAATAAACTTCATCTTTTCCAGAAGCATTTTTACAAATCCGCATTTTTCAGCCTCCAAACCCAGTTCGGGTTCAAAAGGAACGGTTTTTGCAAATTGGGTTTTAAGCACAGTTCCTTCAAAAAACCACGGAAAGCAATTATATACTTTGTTTAAATCCACTACGCCATCATTTTCAATTGCCTTGGGGCAGAACACATCATTTTCATCTTGAAGAAGCTCGGTTTGCGAGGTAAATATTTTTTTGCCCATTGCTATATCAATATCAGGATTTTTTAAAAGCTCATTTGTAAGATTTGAGAAATACTGTATATCAAAGTCACTGCCTGCCTCAACTACGCTACAATATTTCCCCTTTGCACTTGCCACAAATTTGTTATACAAAGCTGTTTTGTCCGAAAATGCGGTAAATTTAATTCCGTCAAAGGCAGTATATTCTTTAATCTGCTCAATAAGTTCGGGGTCTTTTTGGGCATAGGCTACAAACAGTTCAATATTTTCTGGTGTAAGTTCGCCTGAACCTATTTTTTTTACTGCATCAAGGTTTTGTTCTATATTATCGTTTAAAATCAACAGAACCGAAAGTTTCATTTTTATTATCACTCTCACTTTAAGTTATATTTAATTTTTTGGCGTTTATATGGGATTTATTTATATTTTCCGAAATCAAGATTTACTATTTCATGGCTTATATGCCTTTGACAGCAGGGTGGTAATTTCATATAATCGCCGTATAAAAACTTAAGATATTTTTTATATTCTTTTGGAACGGGATATTTTTTGCCTTCAAACTCAAGTGTAGTTTTTTCACCGAGCCATTTTGACGGAAAAGCCCCACGGTTTAAATTCTGTCCCATTCCGTCATACATATATTTTTTAGGCTTTTTAAAGAAATCTATTACAAAAAACTGAATTTTTTCCAACAATGCCATAGGCAAAATATTTTTTAAAGTGGTTGCCACACGGCTTTTAAATTCGCTTAACTCCTGCCCACTTGCACCTTTAACCACCGAGTCATTCCATTTGTTGTACACAAGACTTCTGAATGTTTTGGTAAGCAAGCGATGAATTTTCTGCCCGTTAAGAGTATCGGCAGTATAGGAATGTTCAAATATATCTATAAAAATTCCATTGTGAATGTCTAATTTATCGGTCATTGGAGTGGTCATTTTAGTGCCGTTTAGTCTTAGTTTGGTAAAAAAATGGTTGTTTGGGTCGGTTTTTGGGGTTTGCAAAAAGTATTCTTTACCAAATTTGTTTGATAATTTGCAAAATTTTCTAAAGTTTTCGGGCGACATCATAACATCAATATCATAATCCCATGGAATAAAACCGCCATGACGACAAGCCCCCAAAAGCGTCCCACCCGCAAGGAAATATTCTATATTATTCTCCTTACACACCCTATCCAGTTCATCAAGCAATTTTAATTGCAATTTTTTCAATTTTTGAAATGGTTCATCATAAACTTCATAAAAAGCAAAAATTTCATCTGGTTCATAGTTAAGGGCATAATCAATTTGAAATGCGTCATCTGGCAATATTGTAGTGGTGCTACAGTTTACCGCAACCCCACTTTCTTCTTTACTTGCATTTGCCAAACGGCACATATGCAAAAATATATCGCTTATATAAGCAACATGAATTGTGCCTTCCCAACATTCTTCATGCTTTGACCCAAGAACGCAGGTGCAATTAAGAATATTACCATTTGGATAAGCATAAAAAAATCTATCTGATTTGTAATAATCATCACACAAAAAAACTACACTATCTATGCTTTTATCATTACAAAAAGAAAGGTCAAAATCCCATAAAAACCACACTACTTTTTTACCATTGGTTTTATACTTGCCATAAAAATATTTTAAAGCCTGCTCAAAACGGCTGTATACATCACCTTGTCTTGAATCTTTTCCAACCAAAATAATTTCTGGGAGAAGTTGGTCATTAATTTCTATATATCTTTCGACATTATAGATAAAATCTTCAAGAAACTGTTCCAATTTTAAGCCTCCTCAAGTATCTCCACGGCACGCTTTATTCCCTCTTTTATATCAACATTTGCTTTCCAACCCAGTTTTTTAAGGCTTGTGCTATCCATAACTTCGGGGGTTGGGTCGCCCTTTTTGTATAAAGGTGGTTCTTGTTCGTCTGCCTTGTTGGCAAAACTAAGGGTCAACTTTCTGTCGGCGAAAACTTCCGTTGCCGTTTTTGCAAAATTTCTTATAGTAATATTGCTGTTTTCGTCCGAAATATTATAGGGATAAGCATTTTCGCCGTTTAACAAAATGGTCAAAAGTGCCGTGCAGGTGTCCGTAACATAGCAGAAAGAACGGTAGGTCGCACCATTGCTTTTAAGCAATATATTCTCTCTCTTTACTACATTTGCAATAAAGTTTGCCCAAACCCTATCATCATCAAGACTGCTTGCCCCATAAATATAAGAGGGTCTTGCAAGCTTGACCGACATTCCATACTGTTTTACATAGCTTGCGGAAAGGGTTTCGGACGCTCTTTTTGCAATAGCATAACAGTTTTTATAACTTGTTTGGTCGATATAGCCGTTGTCGGTTTCATAAATTCTGTCCCTGCCGGTTTCAAGCCTGCCATATACTTTAAGGGAAGAAACAATAAGCGACACTGCTCCGCTCTTTCTTGCAAATTCAAGAACATTAACAGTTCCCGACAAATTAGCATTCATAGTGCCGACAGGGTCGTTTTCAAACTGAATGTTGCTTGCTTGGCTTGCAAGATGTATTACATAGTCGGCTTTTTCTGCCTTTATCGGCTGGCAGACGTCCTGAATCACAAGGCTTAAATCATCTCTATTCAAAAGTTCACCATATTTTGCCTTTGCTCTTTGCTCGCCACGGACAAGTGCAAGAACCTTTATATTATCGCCATACAAATCATTTCTTAAAAGAAAAGCAAGTGTAAGATAAAACCCAATAAATCCGCCCGCACCGGTAAGCAAAACAGTTTTGTTTTTAAAACTTTCCCAGTCTATTTTATAATCTGCAATTTCCAGAATATTTTTATATAAAGCAGGCTTTAAAAATTGTTTAACCTCCATACTTAAGTTCCTCCCTTGCAAATTGCTTATAGTTTTCATAATAAAAATTAGCTCTAAGGCTCTGTAAATCCTCTGGAGTGGTTACTTTTATGTTAAAACGCTCGCCAATAAAAATATGAACACTTTCGCCCAATTCAATAAAAAGTTCACTGGTAGAAACAGGATTGGTAATGCCACGTTTATAAGCTTGCTCATGCGACCACAAAATATTTTTCATGGTGTAACCCTGCGGTGCTTGGGTGATATACATGGAAGAACGCTGATAACTTTTATTGCAGTTTTCGCCGTCCTCACTATATAAAAGCGAATCGATACTTGGAGTTACAGGAACTGCCGTTCCATATTTCTTTGTATCATTAATGCAGTTGGTTATAAGTTGCTCGGAAAGCATCGGACGAACACCATCACAGATAAGAATAATATCATCGTCCGCCTTGGAAAATTCAGCGGTTGCCATAACGCCATTGTGAATGGAATCAAAACCATTTTCTCCACCTGCCACAACAGATTTTACCTTTTGAACATTAAATTTTTTTATAAGACTATTTAAATAATCAATCCAATCGGCTTTGCAGGCAACCACAATAGCGTCCACCATTGAATGATTTGCAAAATGTTCCATTGTATGGATAATAATAGGCTTACCGCCCACCTCCAAAAACTGTTTTGGCATATCGGTTGATTTCATTCTTGCACCAACCCCGCCCGCAAATAACATAGCTGTAATCATAATTTATTCTCCTTTATTTTTAAATTTTTTTATTAAATATCAAATCCTATTTGTTTTAGTATTCTTTCGGTTGCTTTTCCGTCACACATCTGGCAATGATAGTTATAACATTCCTTAAGCGTTTGTTTGTCACGATAAGCAAGCTCATGCTCCACTGCCTGCAAAAGATTTTTTCCATCGGTTACGATAGTAGTCGGAAAATCCTCGTAATGCACATAAAAGCCACGGGTCTTTTTAAATTCTTCTAAATCTGGAGCAAAAAGCACAAACGGCTTGTTATATGCAAGATAATCAAACAACGTACTTGAATAATCGGTTATAAGCAAATCGGCAACCGCAAAAAGCTGTTCAGGAGGAAATTTAATTTCATCTTCAGCCTTTAAATGGGGGTGCAATTTTTTGATAACAAAATAGTCGGGATTCTGTGAAAGCAGGTCTATATCCCCTTGTCCAACTATATACGGGTTTGCTGCATTGCCTCTAAAAGTTGGCGTCCAAAGAATAATTTTTTTATTTTTAGCCTCGGGGTACTCAGCATAAAACTGTTCACGGCAAACGCTGTTATATTTGGGTGAAAAATAATAATCAAAACGGCTTATTCCTATAGCCTTTACCACATTGTCCGGCTGATGCATTGAATTTTTCAGCACATGAACCACCGGTTCGGCACTGACCGTGAGCAGGTCATAGTTTTTAAAAACCTCGCCTTTATAAAACTTTGGTATGCTATCATCGCAATCATATCCAGCTTTTTTTAAAAGTCCTGCCGAATGCCATAGTTGCACCACCTTGGTAAACTCTCGCTTTTTGCAGGAGGAAACCGGAAGAAAATTATCGCAGATAAACACATATTCTGCCTTAGCAAAGTCCCTCATAAATTTTATTGAAAACTTAAGGGATTTTGCTTTTGAAGCCTGAGAAAAATCCATATAATATTCTTTTACTTCAAGCTTTTCATTTTTTAAACCTTTTATAGTATGATACATTCTCCGCATACTAAACGGACGTTGGTCATGGTGTGCGTCGGCAAATAGTATAAGACCTTTCTGCGGTTTCTGAAAGCAATAAAAAAAATAGACAAGCGGGAACAGTAAATGCTCCATTGCCATTTTTGCAAACTGTTTTACTACAAATTTCAAGAAAAATCTCCCTCCTTATATCTATTTATTATAGCACAATAATTTATATTTGTCAACTAAAATAAAAATATTTTTTATATTTCGACTGCATATTAAAAACCATACCATTAGAAAATTTTTGTTATTTCACCTTGCACAGGCAATAAAAAACTATAATAATAAAAGATTTGCTATTTTAAACATTAAATTTTCACCATAATTTCACAATTATATGATATAATTCTTAAGATAGATAATTTCTCAAATATGTTTCTGCTTTTCAAAAGCAGAAACATATTATCAATCCTAAATATATAGAAAAAAATAAAAATTCCGAAAGGACAACAAAACAATGAAGCAAAAAATTACAAAAAGTATGCACATGATTGGCATACCCTTTTTGCTGTGGGCTTTTTCCTGCGGTTTAATCGGTTCGCTTTCTGTGGTATTACAGCTTGGTGACGGTATTTTTTCCTTGTCCATGGTGATTATAACTGCTATATTTATCTGGCTGAGCGGTAAAACAATTAAATTCCTAAAATCTCATCGAAAATTTTGGACTAAAAAAAATACAACACTCGCCATGGTTATAATGCTTGCTATATTTACAATTGGGCAGATAGCTTATTGCTGGTATGTGCAGTATGTTCCAATAAACGACGCACGACGGGTAATTCACGGAGCAGAAAATTTTGCCGTAACTGGAGATTTTTCAAGACTTTATCGTGGCTTTGACCGCCCTTTTTATTTTGATGAATACCCCAACAACTGGGGAATACTTGTAATCCTATCTTTTTATCTTAGGGGGATATATTTGGTATTCGGTCAAACCTCAAGAACCGCTGTTTTTATACTAAATATACTTGCCAATGACGCAAGCTTTGTTCTTACATATTTGCTCGCAAAATCCGTTTTTAAAAGCAGATTCAAGGCTGTTATAACTGCTTTTGCGTTTATAATAAATCCTGTGTTTTGGTTGTATGCTCCCATTTTTTATACCGATACTTTTTCTGCTCCGTTTGTTCTTGGAGCAATACTGCTTTTTATAAAGGCAATAAAAGAACAAAGTTTAAAAAAATCAATACTGTACTTCTTGCCCTGCACATTTGTATTGTTTATAGGGTTTTCCATAAAGGGCAATTTATGCGTTTTAATTATAGCTTTTTTGCTTTACACCATTTTTAAAACAAACATAAAAAAAACAATCTGCATAATTTCCTGCATTGGTCTGCTTTTTGGAATGAACACGGCTTTCAAGGCAGGCTGTATAAACATGGGGATTTCTTCCTATCAAAGACTTTACGAACATCAAGTGCCTACGATACACTGGATTTCCATGTCGCTTCACGGCAAAGGCGGATATAATCAAGCGGATTTTAAAGCCACCGACAAAGCAGGCAATATAGACCAGAAAAAACAGCATTGTAAACAGCTTTTAAAACAGCGTCTTGCAGATTACGGCTTTTGGGGACTGTTAAAGCATCAATCCTTAAAAGCAGGCTACACATGGTTTGACGGACAGCATCAGGCAATATATCAATATAAAGACACTTTAAAAGGCGGATTTGTAAAATCTTCTGTGTTGATAGCATGGTGTTTTCTTATGAATATTTCCCTGCTTGCAGGAGTGTTTCTTGCCTTTATACGAAACAAAACAAGACTGGTCAGCCTTACCCTTTTAAAACTTGCCGTTTTGGGTATGGCACTATTTCTTTGCATTTGGGAAACACGCTCAAGATATCTTTATAATTTTCTTCCAATTATGCTTGTTCTTCAAACTGAAGGTTTTATAAATTTTAAAAAATACAAATAAAAAAAATGCCGACAGCTTTTACCCCTAAAAACTGTCGGCTTTATTTCGTTCCCTTTTTTCGATTAAAAAAATCGAAACCATTCCTATTCATGGATTTTTTTATTTTTCCTTATATGTATTATACTATATGGCAACAATTTTGTCAATAGTTTATACAAAACTTTCTGAAAATTTGTGGTTTTCCACAAATCAGTATATGTTTTTCTGTTTAAAATCACGTTTATTTTTACATTTTTTTACAAAAGATAACAGGCACAGACCGATAGGGTGTGGTCTGTGCCTGCCAAGGAAGAAACAATTATGAAAAAAATAGTGGAGAAATCTTATTTTTTGCCCTTAAGGTCAACATATGAACCTGTTCTAAGGTCGAGTGCCTTGCTTGCTTTCTTGTTCATAATCATAATAATAATGACGTCCTGAACAGCAATTGCAACAACAACTGCAATAGCAATTACAACGGGGCTTGTTTTGGTCTTTTGGGTAGAATCATATTTATGAGTACCCTCTGACTCTGGCTTAACATTTGTTATCTTAAAGCTTTTACAAAGAATCTTGCATCGGTCGGTTGACTGACAATAAAGAGCATCGAGCAGATTAAAATCGGTTGAACCATAAGCTTCTACAATCTGATTGTATGTAAAAGTTGCGACATTGTCTTTATATTCGTTTGGATAAATAATCGTCCAGATGTTTCCATCCTGGTCGGCATTTTTAATACCCTCTTGTTTTTTGCCTGCATATTCCCAGCTTTGAATTACAAGGGAACAGGGATATTTAAGATTATCCTCTTCAGAAGTTGTATCAATATCGTCCTGCACTTCAATCTCGAAAATAATTTCGGATTTATCGGTAAGACGTGTGGCGTCAAAAGTTTCAAAGTCAATTTTGATACTTTGCCCCAACTTTTCAACAACCTTTGCCTGGCTTACATCAAGCTCAACAGTTTCAAGCTTGCTTGCGGCAGATGCGGTAAAGCAATTTACTGCCAACATTCCCGCAGCCAACACGGCGGAAAGACACTTAGTTATTCTTTTTGTAAACGTTTTCATACACTTTAAAATCCTCCTTAAGATTTTAGGTATCTTCTATATCTTTATCTATGATTTTATTATAACATATATTCCCTTATTATGTGTTAATTTTTTATGAATTTTCAATAAATATTTTATTTACAAGGCAATTTTTATAATAATCATAGTAATTTAGCAACTAAAAAAACTGCTGTTTATTTACAACTATGGTTTGTTTATCACCAAAAATTGCACATAAATTTCTATATACAATTTCAAATTTATCTTAAGTTTTAACAAAATTGATTGTTTAAAGCAAAAAAATCGAAAAATCACCCTTGACAAAGTTCACTAAATTTGTTATCATAAAAAAGTGATATAAATATTAAAAAATTAGAATAAAGGAGTTTTTTGATGGATATAAAAAAGATAATTTCCAAAAGTGTTGCTCTGCTCTCCTGTCTTTCTTTTTTGGGAAGCACGGCAGCCTTTGCACAGGATAATATTACAACCGACACCGAAGACAATTCCCTTATCCTTGGCGATGCGGACGGCAATGGAGAAATAAACGTTGATGACGTTTTATGCTTGCTTGAATATGCAGTAGGAATTGAAGGCAAAGGTTGGGTTTCGCTTGCCCCCTGCGATATGAATTTGGACGGAAAAATAGATGTTTCCGATGCCAATATTATTCTTAACAATATAGTAAGAGGCAACACCTCCACCGCTATAACAATTGGAACTTCCCCAAAAAATTCACAATTTCCCAATGTATGCTATAACATTGATGGAAAAGAATATATACAATATTTTGAATATGACAAAATTCATGGAAAGAATGACGGAGAAAATCTTACAATATCTCTCCCAAATTCAAGCAAATATTTTGAAGGTTATGAAATTGAAATGCAAACCGAAAAAGGATTTGTATTTCTTTGCGATTTAGACCAAAGCAACAATTTTAGCTATACTATTAAATATACAGATACAAACCCCATTATTCTTAGAGCCAAAGCCTTTGACCAAGAAAATTATTATACTACTACTCAGCCACAGGAATTTGCTCCAAAAATCGAAGCAACATCTTTTAAAGCTGAAAATTTATCCTGTAATTCTGCAAGGCTTTCATGGTCACAGGTGAAAAATGCTGACGGCTATAAAATTTATGTTTATGACAAAAACGGAAACGCTCAAGAATATAAAGAATTTTCTAATAATACATATTCTTGTAACATAGATAATTTAGTTCCAAATAATAATTATAAATACGGAATAGTCGCTTTTTTACAGATTGGCAAAGACAGAGTATATTCAAACATAACAACGATTGATTTTTTAACCCCTCATGAAAAAACAAATCTTAGCCGAAAGTCTGCAACTGCCGACAGCTTAACTCTGCAATGGGATAAATGCGAGGGTGCAAGCGGTTATGAACTTTATATATACCGTGACGAAAAATGGCAGATTGTTTCGGACATAAAAAATGCCGATATTATAACCGCTGATATTTCCTCCCTTGAAGCAGGAACAGACTATCAATTTAAAATACGTCCTTATACTATATATAATGGCACTAAATATGACGGAGAATATTCTGAACTTACCACCTGCACCCGACCGAACAAAGTAAACATAAAAAGTTTTACCCTCAACGGCACAACCGCTGATATTTCATGGCAGGGGGTAAGAGGCAACGGCTACAGTATACAGCGTCTTATCAACGACGAATGGAAAACCATTGTAAAAATCAAAGACCCCACCCAAACATCTTATACAGTAAAAGACCTGCCACTTGGCGAACATATAAAACTGCGTGTTGCTGCTTATAACGACATAAAAAATACAGGCAAAGAATTTATTTATGGTGCGGTTTCAAAAGAATGTAGCACCGTGCTGTCGGTTAAGGGAGAATCCCAGCAGTTTGGCGGAGATTTTGAAAACGGTGCTGTGTGCGGACCGGTTTCCGCAACCGTTCTTATGAACAGTCAAAAAAACCAAAATTACAACAAAGACCAAATTATTTATCATATGATAAACCACGGTTACTATTTTGGAAATCTTCACAATAGCCACAATGCGGGAGTAGGTCCAAACGACATAAAAAAAATGTTTGCAGATTTTGGATACTCTTGCCATAATGTTTATACATCAAGCAAACCCGCAAGCCAAATTTTAAAAGAACAAATTGATAATGGCAACCGCTGTCTTATACTTATGCACTATCATTTCAACCCTGTAAACAGCGGACATTTTGTAACGGTTATTGGATATTGGTATGACCAAAACGGACAACTTATGATTGAATATCAAGACCCTTATTCCAGCGGAACATTTGTTCCAAGTCTGCAAGGAGAAATTAAATCCGCTCCCGCCAGCAAAGTGAACAACATGAACAATTGGGTTCGTTCGGGTGGCACTTATCATATTATTGTAATGGACTAAAATATTTTTATATTCCCTCGCAGGTGGCGGGGGAATTTTTATTTATTAAACAAATGTGAATAAAAAACTGTAAATTTTATTGAAAAACCCTTGACATTTTGTTCTAAATGGTGTATAATAGAATTAGCTACAAGAATTGGACATCATGAATAGAAGAAACAACTTTTTAATCCTCACCTGCTGTGAGGAATGATTTTACAGTGTTCGCTGTAAACGTTATCATCGAATTGGTTATAATTTGAAAGAAGGTATGTATTATGAAAAAAATGAAAGTTTTATCTGGTATTCTTGCAACCGTCACAACCCTTAGCATGGTTGGTGGTATGCTCGCTTGTGCTGAAAACAGGGTCGGCGGATTTGACATCTGCATAGGAAACACAAGTATGAACGGTCAGCCCCTCTCCCAAAGAACGGATTTTGACTATTACGCTCCTATGGCAAAAGAAGAAATTGACAAGCTCTCTGATGAGGACGCTTACGAAATTCTTATTGCCTATGAATACCGCACAGGCGATATTTCTTCACACCGTTATTATGAAATTCCTTATAACGAGTATTTAAGTTTTATGATTCTTGGCAAAGAACGTGCAGAAGAATTTCACAAGTCCACCCGTGAAGAGTGTGAAAAGTATCTTAAAGCACTTAACATGACCCCACAACAGGCAGTAAACGCTCTTAAAAACAGTAAGGAATGGGAAGGTCTTTCGGTTAGGATTATGTATCTTTACAAGGACGGTCAAACTCCAACCCAAATTGAGGGCTTTGATTATTATGGTCATATGATTTATTGGGAAACCCAACGTCTTACTGGCGAGGAGGCTTATGATATTATAAACGCATATGATTACCGTACAGGAGAACAAGGGGTTTTCTGTGAAAAGAAAGTAGTTTCTGACGACTATGTTAATTTTAAAAACAATCTTAAGAACCCACAAGAATATTGGAAAAATATCCGTGAAGGTATAGATTTTTATCTTGAAGACCTTGAATGTACACCACAAATGGGCGTAGAAATGCTTAAAAATAGTATGTTTGGTGGAACGAGTTTAGGGCTTATTGATGTTTATTGCGGAAAACGCAACCAAAACCAAGGTGATGTAGACGGTATGCCTAAACCCGGTGACGCTTCAAGTGAATTTATTGCTGGTGATGCTTCAAGCGTTTCTGAACCTGATATTAACAAGAGAGATGAAATTCTCAATTTGATTAAAGAAAATGCCACAAAATATATTGATGTTGGTTCAAATTCAGATTGGCTGGAAGATGACGAATTTTTTAGTGGTGGTATTGGTGTAACTGGAAAAAATATTACCAACATAATTCGCTTTTTGAAACTTTCTCCAGAAGAAGTTGCCTCTAAAATAGCTGATGCAAAAGCAAAAGGCGAAAAGGTAGCGTGGGACGTTATCTATGCAAAGAGTGAACAGTTTAAAAAAGCATACGGCGAACTTAAAAAGGGTGATATAAAGATTGATGGTATTGTCAATTCCTCCGATGCTTTAGAGGTTCTTAAGCAGATTGTTGGCATCAACGACTTCCCGACCGAAAAGATTGAAATTTCTGATGTAAACGGTGACGGTAGACTTGATACGCTTGATGCACTCGCAATTCTTAAAATGGTAGTAGGTCTTTGATAAACCAAAACTTTTGACTTATAGACAATGAATGTTCCCCCGCTACTGGCGGGGGAACATTTTATATTTCAAAATCTGCTATTATTTTGTTTTTAGCATAATTCGCCATAGCCATTACTTCCCCTTTTGCTCTATCTATTCCCTTTTGGGTTTTAAACCAGTTTTGAGAATTTGCCGAACTGCTATAACATTTTGCTGTATAAATTTTTCCAGCATAAAAAGCTTTACAAAGCAGATAGGCTCTTTTGACATGAAATTCTGAAGTGACAACCACAAGGCTTTTATATTGATTTAAAATCGGTTGACTAAATTTAAAATTTTCCAGTGTATTTTTAGATTTTGTTTCAATTAATATATCTTTTGCATTTACGCCTGCTCTTATAGCCAATTTTTTCATAATATGGGATTCCATTTCTTCGCCTTGCATCGCTCCACCACTAAAAAGCAACTTTTTTACCCTATTTTGTTTATAAAATTCTATTGCCGTTGGCACTCTTGTTGCCACGGCCTTTTTACTCCCCAAAACAACCGCAAGTTCCGCCCTACCGTTTAATTTATTTAAATCTTGCGGAAAGGTAAAAACAAGCCGGTTTACAAGTTCTTTTGTTATATCCTCTTTTCTAATCTCTGAAATTTTCATATTAGCTCCTTAAAAAATTCCTTAAAAAATGTATATTATTGCTTTTGTTGGCAACAATATTTGTGTACCAAACAATGGTTTATAAAAAAACAAAAAGGAAAGGTGACAAAAGCATGAGTATTTTTTCAGGATTTTCACGCAGAGCAACCTATATTACATTAGGTATAACCGCTGCCGCAGTGGCAGGAGCAGGAATTATCTCCTATCGTCAGGCGGCAACCAAGGTTGATTCGGCAATCAACTATTCGTTCCCTGCCGAAACAAGCAATCTTGATTC
>CANRLN010000023.1 GCA_947631445.1 uncultured Clostridia bacterium | reverse complement strand
GATTTCACGCTATTATCTGGCCTGCAATGCTTATGGCTCTTGACCTGCCACTCCCTAAACACCTTGCTGTTCACGGCTGGATTACTTTTAATGGCACTAAAATGTCCAAATCCCTTGGAAACGTGGTTGACCCGTTTGTTCTTGGTGAACGTTATGGAGCAGATACTATCCGTTATCATATTTTAAGAGAAATGGGACTTGGTTCGGACAGCTCTTTCAGCAACGAAGTTATGATTAATCGAATTAATTCCGACCTTGCAAACGGCATTGGAAATCTTGTTTCAAGAACCGTTGCAATGGTGGATAAATATTTTGGCGGAACTCTCCCGACCGAAAGAGAGGCTACCGAATTTGACCAAAATCTTATAGACCAGTCGGTTGCTCTGCGTGATAAAATAGATGAACTTATCGACCAAACACAGATTAGCAAGGCTCTTGCCGAAGTGTTTAATCTTGTGGATATTGCAAACAAATATATTGACCAGACAACCCCATGGATTTTGGGCAAGGACGAAAGCCAAAAGGCAAAGCTTGCAAATGTGCTTTACAACCTGCTTGAAAGCATCAGAATCATCTGCACAATTCTTTCCTGCTTTATGCCAACGGTTATGCCAAAGGCTCTTGAGCAGATTGGTGCAACTGCAAACGATACAACCTATGATAATCTTAATAAATTTGGTGTTCTTCCAAAGAATGTTACTGTTCACAAAGGTGAAATGCTCTTTCCTCGTCTTGACATTGAAAAGGAAATTGACGAACTTAATCTTATTATTAAAAATAACGAGGATAAAGCTAAAAACTCTGATGATGTTCCTGAAGGCTATGTTCAGCCAACCGCTCCACAGATTGATATTGAAGAATTTGTTAAGTCGGATTTAAGGGTGGCAAAGGTTGTTTCCTGCGAAAAGGTAAAGAAATCAAAGAAATTACTTTGTCTCCAGCTTGATGACGGAATGGGTGGCAGACAGGTTGTTTCGGGAATTTCCCAGTGGTACGCTCCCGAAGACCTTATAGGAAAAAAGGTTGTTATTGTGGCAAATCTCAAGCCGGTTAAACTTTGCGGGGTTGAGTCTTTTGGAATGATTTGTGCATCAGACCTGCCGGACGGTTCTGTAAAAGTACTGTTCGTTGACGACGCTTTCCCCTGCGGTGCAAAATTTAGATAATATAAAAAGCTATTTTTATTAATTATTTTTCTCGCCTATGGCGGGGAAAATAATAATATTTTTTCTTAATCTATACATAAAAAAATAATTTTTTAGGAGCAACAAAATGAAAAACTATAGTCTTTTAAGCCGTTATCGAAGTCAGCTTTTTGGACTTTCCATAATTGGCATTATGATTTTCCACTATTTTGAAAATGTTCTCGGTTATCTTAAAAGCGGAACAGCTTTTGAGATTGCCTTTTGTTTCAACAAATTTATTGGTAGCATTGGCGTTGAAATATTTTTATTTTTGTCGGGCATGGGGCTTTATTTTTCCCTTTCCAAAAATTATAACCTGAAGCAGTTTTACAAAAAAAGATTTGTGCGTGTGCTTGTTCCCTATCTGCTTTACGGCTGTATTGCATGGTTTGTTATAGATATAATTCTTAAAAAATTAAGTTTTTATAAATATATACATGATTTATCCCTACTTTCTTTTTGGACAAACGGGGTTAAAACAATATGGTTTATTGCTCTTATTATTCCAATGTATATTGCTTTTCCGCTTATATTTGAAATGGTAAACTCAAAAAAAGGCTTTTTAAAAACGGTTGTTGTCTGCCTTGCAATTGCTTTTGTTTGTGTATGTTCCAATCAGTCTGCACCAAAATCATTTGGGAAAATAGAAATTGCCTTTAATCGTATACCAATATTTATAATCGGAACATATTTCGGCAGGCTTGCCTTTGAAAAGCAGAAGATAAAAAAATCTCATCTCCCTTGGCTTTTTATGGGCATTCCCATAAAACTGTTTTTTGCTTTTTCGAGTATCTTTAATTTTGGTTCGCCACTGTTGCTAAAATTTCAGTCACATTTCAGCAGATATATAAATTCTTACTATTCTGTAGGGCTTATATTTCTGTGCATACTGATTTTTGAAAATATAAAAATAAAGCCGATTGACAAACTTTTATGCCTTGCCGGTTCGGTTTCGCTTGAACTTTACATTGTTCATGTAACCATAAGAAGCATGGTTATACTGCTAAAAGCCCCAATTTATCATCTGCCTGTGTATCTTGTAACAATGATAGTAAGTGTATTGATTGCAATAATTTTACATATAGCATCAAATAAAATAATAGCTATTTTTAATCCTCCCCAAAAAATTTAAAAAAATCAAATTCCCGCCAAATGAAATGTTCCCCTTTTATTAGACAATGTGGTATAATATGAATATACCAATAAAAAAGTCTGACGAAAGGGGGACATTTTTATGCCAAAAGTAAAGTTGAACAAAAGATATACAGGAAAATTCAAACAAAAAATAATGGAAACAATGATAAAAGAAAAGTTGAGCTATCGCAAAACGGCACGAGAATTTAGAATGAGTAGCCATCATATGGTAGAAAAATAGGAACGAATCTGCCTTGAAGAAGGAGCATAGGGACTGCATATAGAACGTAGAAGGAGAAAATCAACAGAGCGTCCTCCAAAGCAGAAAATGCATACTTAAAAAATTATTTTTATAAAATTATTTAAAAAAATACTGTAAATAAAAGTTACGTAGACAACGATTTTGCCTACATCATAAAAAGTTATTTAATTATTAACATATATTTCATAAAAAAACCTTGACAAACATTTTAAATTGTGTTATAATAATTAAGTCGTCAGACATCGGGGTGTGGCGCAGCTCGGTAGCGCGCTTCCTTGGGGTGGAAGAGGCCGTGGGTTCAAATCCCGTCACTCCGATTTTTAATTTTAGGTTATGGATTTTTTCCATAACCTTTTATTTTTAACATCAAATAAAATATTTCTTTTTCAATATGTCAAATTCTTTAAAGATAAAATATATTCTATTAAATTCTTTAAAATTCCAACTATCACCCTATCTAAAAGAATGATGATAACAAATAAACGTAGTTTATTTGTTAGATAAATGTATTATTATATTGTCTACAAAAATCAACTTTTACGTTTTTTATAATTGTATAAAAAAATCGACTTTAAGAGCTTTTGGAAAAAGAAAATATTGGTGTTTATTACTGCTTGTTGTGGTATGATTTGTTTATATCGGATAATTTTTTCCCACTGCTAAAAGCAGTGGGGCTTTTTGTTATTATTAGCAATTATAATTAGATATTTCAGATAAAAAATTATTATATCTAAAATAAATTTGTTAAATATTAGTTTTTGCTTTAAATAATTTCAAATAGAAGTAACTTTTTTTCCGTCAATTTCGCTTGGAATAGTAACACTTGCATCATTGCCAGTTTTGCATAACATTTTCCAGTCTGTGAGTCAATACATAATTTTTACAAAAAATGTTCATTTTGCACAAGTTGATAAATTTTGACAAAAAATACTCCTGCAAAAGCGACAGGAGCTTGAAACACAGCGAAACCAACTTAATTTGCAATATAAAAATATTATTAAAAAGCTTAAACAACTGGACTATGCAAGAAGTGTTAAACTATGGGAGTGGACAAAAGAGTTGTTTAAGCTATTTTTTGTATTTGTAGTGATTTTTTTAAAATATAATTTTTTAGTAACACAAATTGACCAGTCAATAAACTATTTGCACCAGCAAGAATCAAACAATAGTATAGAATACTTTATACTAATAAAAACTATATATTCCATCGATTCCAAAAATATGGTGATTCAACAATTGAATCTTATGTACATCAAGCATCTTTTTAATTGTTTTGGTAGTTTGAATATCCTCTGGAGAAGGCTTACAAACCTGAGTTGGGTGATTGTGACACATAACAACCTTTCTCGCTTTAATAGCCATAGCCGTATCTAAAACACGAAAAGGATTAATACAAATTCGTTCGTTAAAACCACCATTTATATATTCCACATTTATTATAATGTTTTTATCATTAAGATACAAAAGTGCAACCAACTCATTTTTATAATCGCAAAACACATTAAAAAGCTGACCATTAATAAATTCTTCGTCATAAACATTGTGAATTAAATTTCTAAGATTGTCTTTGCGTCTAAAAATTTCATTTATAAGTATACTTAATATTTCCAAATTTTCTTTGCCCAAATCAAGTTTATACTTGTCATCGGTTATGAAATTATAAATTGTACTAAATTTTTCAATAAATTCTATTATAAACTTTTTGGAAACTTTTATTTTACAATATTCCAAAAGTTTTAATATAAGAAAAAAGTCTTTATTATTTTTAAATTTAATAGCATTAGTTTTGGTGGTGATAAAATCACACAAATTTTTTTCTGAAAATTTTGATTGGTGGTTGTCTTTATTTAACATTGAATTATTATAATTTAGTTTCGGTTTTTATATTTTGAAATAATTTTTTACACCAATATAATATTTTGTTGGCATAAAAATTACACTTCTTATTAATACTTTAAAGGAAATCTGCTTGTGCGTAACAAAAAAGTTAGCTAAGATTACATATTTAAACTAATTTTGTGTAAATTTACATAAAAATTTTTAAATCCACACATTTCTTTATTTACATTATAACATAGTTTTAAACAAAAGTCAATAGCATTTAGGCAAAATTACACGACAAAAGCATTTACTTTTTATTCAAAATGCAAAAAAATTCTGATATTTCCCCGCCGTAAGCGGGGAAATACATAGATAAAAAAATATATTTTTTATAAAAATTGATTTCCGTGCTTTTAAATTTAAACCTGTTGACTTTTGGCACAAAATATGTTAAAATAATTTTAGTGAAAATAATATCGGAGGTAATAAACAATGAAAATTTTCTTTACAAGGCATGGACAAACCGCACAAAATGTGCTCGGTGAAATTTGTGGAAGACGTGACGTTGCACTTAATCAAACGGGTATGGAGCAGGCTAAACTGCTTGCAAAAAAAGTAACAGCACTGCATAAAAAATATCATATCGACCGTGCTTTCTGTTCCCCACTCCAAAGAGCAAAAATAACCGCACAAACCGCCCTTGATGGTCTTAATATTCCGCTTGTGGTCGATAATAGAATTATAGAATGTAACTATGGCGATTATGAGGGACAAACAAGAGAAAGTGAAGGCTTTGAACGTGTTCGCTATGCCTTTGGAACAAGAATGCCCAGCGGTGAATCGCTTTTTGATATGGCACAGCGTTCCTATAATTTTTTGGACGAACTTTGTAAAAATTACACTGATGAGAATATACTTATTGTAAGCCATGGTGGAATAAGTAGAATTATTGAAAGTTATTTTAGAGATGTTTCGGTGGAAGAATACGCCGATATGCTCCTTGACAATTGCGAAATAAGAGGGTTTGAAACTGATGAATTTTCAGAAACCCACAAGGCTTGGAAAAAGATAGAATTATAAAATAATTGAGGAGCGAAGTCCCATATAAGGAGGTAACATATGAAAAAATTCCCACCCCGTACAGAATATGCAGGTCTTGACTACAACAAACTGCAAGAAATTCTTAAAAATAAACGTAAAATTCAAAAGGTTATATCTGTTATATTTGCCATTATTGGTGTTGGCTCTGTGCTTTATATGGGCTTGCTTGGTTGGACAATGTTTTTTGATTTTGAAATGTCATGGACTATTACAAAACTTTTTGGAATTTTTCATTTGTTGCTTGGACTGTCTTTTATTCTTACATCTGCCTTTAATTCCATTGAGCATTGGGAGGGATTTATATTAAATATAATTCTTTGCATTTTATGTGGTTTTGATAACACTTTTTTCTTGATACTTGCAATTCCTATATTAATAGCTATGATATATGCCAAAAATATACATCTTGACCTGCTAACACTTATGAGCATGAAAGATTATCCATTCACACAAGTTGATAAAAAAATTGCTGAAATAGGCCTTGCTTATGTGGACAGAAAAGCCTATATGGGCATTGCCGATACCCCAGAAGATTTAGATAATAATATTTATTATGATAAAAAAAATCTTGAAAAAGCCGTTGCCAATGATGTTCCAATGGACGAAGTAGATTTAAACGCTTACAATCAAGGCAATTTTTCCAAAAATAATAACAATATTGATTATATGCAGTCCACTGATGAGGAGTTTAAACAAAGTGATTTTTCGGGCGGTTTAGGTTCACCCAGTGAAATGCAAGCATCTGAAGAAAATTATAAAGATTTTTAATTATATACTAAAATAATTTTTTCCCTCGCTAATAGCGAGGGAAAATTTGTTTTATTCTTTTATATTTCCTGCCCTAAGTGAATTAAGTATTGCAAGCACAGCGACTCCAACATCTGCAAATATTGCAAGCCACATTCCCGCAATTCCCATAACACCCAAAAGCATTATAATTATCTTAACGGCTAAAGCTCCAATTATATTTTGATAGGCAATTCCCATTGTTTTCTTGGAAATTTTAATAGCATTTACTATCCCCATTGGGTTATCCGTCATTACAACAGCATCTGCCGTTTCAATCGCTGCATCAGAACCACCACAGCCCATTGCAAAACCAACATCAGCCGTTGCTATAACCGGAGCGTCATTTATTCCGTCACCAGTAAACATACAAATGCCATTTTTCTTAAGTTCGCCCAATCTTTCGGCTTTTTGAGCGGGGAGCAATTGATAATAGCAATCGGAAATATTAAGACTTTCGGCAACGCTTAAAGCTTGAGATTTTTTATCTCCTGTCAAAAGCACCGTTTGCAAGCCCATTTGATTTAATTCGGTTATAGCTTGTTTGGAGCTATCTTTTATCTTATCATTTAAAATTATCGCTCCCAAATATTTATTATTTTTGGCGACATAAACACAAGCACCATTTTGGGGAACTTCCTCAACCTGTATTCCGTTTTGTTTTAAAAATTCATATTTTCCGCATAAAACCTGCTCACCATTTATAACACAGCTTACTCCGCCACCTGCAATTTCTTTTATATTTTCGCCGATTTGGTTTGGCTTGCCATATTTTTTTTCATATTCGGCACAAATTGAACGACCCAGCGGGTGGGTGGAAAGGCTTTCAGCAATACAAGCGGTTTCAAGAACCTGCTTTTTATTATTATTATTAATTATCTCACAAACAGCAAATTTGCCTTCGGTAAGCGTTCCCGTTTTGTCAAAAGCACATATCCCTGCTTTAGCCATATTTTCAATATCCTTTGCACCCTTTACAAGCACACCCATTTTAGATGCTCCGCCTATTCCCGCAAAAAAGCTAAGCGGAACAGAAATAACCAAAGCACAAGGGCAAGAGATAACCAAAAACATAAGGGCTTTATAAATCCATTTTGCAAAATCTCCTGCAAATATTGGAACAATTAGTCCCACAATCAAAGCCAAAACTACAACAATTGGGGTGTAAACTTTAGCAAATCGGGTTATAAACTTCTCTGTGTTTGCCTTTTGAGAATTAGCCTGTTCAACAAGTTCAAGAATTTGTGCCACGGTTGAATCAGCATATTCTTTTGTAACCTGCATCTCAAAAACTCCCGAGCCGTTTATAGCACCACTTAATACCTCGCTGTTTTTTTGTATCTTAACCGGCATAAATTCGCCCGTTAGTGCTGAATTGTTTACTTCACTTTCGCCATTTATTACAACACCGTCCAAACCAATTTTTTCACCTGCTGAAACAACAACCGTCTGCCCAATTTCAACCTCTTTAGTGTTCATCTTCTTGATAGTTCCGTCAGCAAGTTTAACACTAACCTGTTCAGGGGCAAGCTCAAGCAGTTTGCTTATACTTTTTCTTGAACGTTCCACAGCGATATTCTGAAACAGTTCACCCACCTGAAAAAACACCATAACCGCTGCCGCTTCATCAAAATCTTTAAGGCAAAAAGCACCAAATGTCGCAACGGTCATAAGAAACATTTCGTCCATTGCCTGCCCTTTAAGAATATTTTTAAATGCCTGCACAACAACCTTTCGTCCTGCTATAATATAAGAGATAATTGCTAATATAGCCTTTGGCAAACTGGGCAGAAAGAAAGAAACAGCAAGCAGTACAACCGCAATAGAAATTTGAATTATATCCAATTTATGCTTTTCAAAAACCGAATATTCTTGTGTTGTATTTTTTTGGGATTTCTCAATCTCTTTTACTTCAACTTCTGGTTCAAGTTCATGCACTATTCTTTCAACTTCTGTTTTAACCTGCTCTAAAGTTTTGCCACCTGCAATTTTTATTCTTAAATGTTTGGAAACATAGTCAAGATAAGAATTTTCAACCAGCTGGCTGTGTGCAACCCTATCATCAATTTTGGCGGTACAGTTGGGACATTCAAGACCAACCAAATCAAATTCTATATCCCATTTGGAATTGTGTGGTTCGGGTTTGTGTTCGCAATGTTCGCCGTGTTCATGATGTTCATGTTCACAACATTCGCCATGTTCGTGATGATGATGTTCATGTTTGCAACATTCGCTGTGTTCGTGGTGTTCATGATTTTTAATTGCATTAATATTTTCTTCCATAAAAAACACCTCACTGATTATTATTTTTAATTTTATTCGCTTGTATGCTCAAGACCTATTGAAATAATTTCCGCAACGTGTTCGTCCGAAACGGTGTAGAAAAGAGTTTTGCCGTCACGGCGGTATCGTACAAGTCTTGCTTGTTTTAGTATTCTAAGTTGATGAGAAATAGCCGATTGTGTCATTTCAAGAGTATCGGCTATATCATAAACGCAAAGTTCCTTTGACTGAATAGCACTAAGTATTTTAAGCCTTGTGGGGTCGCCGAGTATTTTAAAAAGTTCGGCAAGGTCGTAAACCTGTTCGTCCAGCAAAACAGTATCTTCAAATTCTATATTATTATTTTCCATTTCAGTTGTTCCTCTCTAAATTAATTCTGCGTCAAAGCCTAAATCTTCAATAGCTTCAACAATTTCCGAAATATCCTTGTTGCCTGTGCTTTGTATAGTAGCTTTTCCGTCTTTTAGTGAAACCTCTCCAACAACACCAAGTGAGTGTAAAGCACCCTCTACCCTTTTCTGACAGCCGTCACACATCATTCCGTCAATCTTAACAGTAAACATAATAATTTTATCCTTTCAAATTTTATTAAAACAAATGTAAATTCATACAATTCTTTGATGTATTCATATTATTATATGAATATCTATTCATTTGTTTATTATATTATAGCATTATTCACTTGATTTGTCAATAGCTAAATATTAATTTTTTGTTAATAATCCAACATCAGGATTAAGAATTTATAGGCAAAAAAATCCATCGCTAAAAAAGCGACAGATAATTTTTGTTATATATTTTTAGTTGTTAATTAATTTAGTTTCAAAGCCAAGGTCTTCAATTTCTTCCAAAAGGGAAGTAATATCTACATTTTCGTCATAGATTTCTGCCTTTCCCTCGTTAAGAAAAACCTTTGCATTAATCTTAAGGTTTGCAAAAGCACCCTCAACTCTTTTCTGACAATTTTCACACATCATGCCATCGATTTTAATAGTATACATAACTATTCTCCTTTATCTAAAAAATTATAATTATATTTTAATTGATGCTGAGCCACTCTGCTACTTACATCGTTATATTCCTTGACAACCTCAAGCATTTTTTGGGTTGCAAAAAACATATATACAATTGCAACAATCAGCACCAATACAATTATAACACGAAAAACAATATTGCTTTCAATACTTTTAACTTTGCTTTTGGGCGGATTAATTTCCTTTTGGGGTATGCTTTTTGTCATGCAGTTCAAACAAAAAATTTGGTTTTGGTTCAGTTCCTGCCCGCAACAAGGACATTTTGCCATTTTCATTCCTCCTTACAATTTCATAACCGCAATTTTTATATCTTCAACCGATTCATATTTGCCACCAATTGCCTTTTTTATAATACCAGCAATCTTTTTGCCCTCATAAAGGCTTTCGCTTGTAGTATGCCCAGTAAGTGTAAAGTTCATAAGTTCGCCAACCTGCTTGCAATCGGTTTTTTTAGGGACTTTTTTTTGTTTGCACATTTCAAGTATTTGTTTTTCACGCCAGCTAAAGCCAACCTTGACCAATCCGCCGGAACTTACAAATACATCTTCTGGGTCAAGTTTGGGATAGGTTATTCCCTGCATATGTAGAACCATTAAAGCATTGCAAACCGAAACTATAATATTTTTCATATCCGCCACCGAAGCAATTTTATTTTGATAAATTTCAGTTATGCAATTGCCGTCTGTATATTTAAAGAGCAATGCAAATTCATTTTGCAGGTCATAAATATCCAAAACATCAAACAGGTTAGCATTAGTTATACTCAAAAGTTTTTCAAACGGTTCTATTTCAAATGGTTTTTGCACAAAAACCACCGATATTTTTTCTCCGTTTTGCTTGTGAACAAAAATATTGTTTTCCTTGTCAAAGTGTTTATTTAGCAGAGCCAAAAATTCTTTTCTTGTCATTAAATTTCTCCCTTTTTCTATATTTGTGTAAATATATATCAATTTATAAAAAATGATAACTATAATAGTATTAATGTAATATTATTATAACATATTTTTTTGTGCTTGTCAACAAGTGACATTATCCCTTACGCAAATCAATTTTTATAAAAAATATATAAGATTTTTTAACAACACAAATTAACCATTCCCAAAAGTTCAAAAATCGATTTTAAAAAAATTTTTAAATGCTATTGATTTTTTTTTAAAATTATGCTATAATAAATTTGTTTAATATTCTTGAAAATATAGTATATTAGATTGGAGGATAAAATAATGAATGAAATAAGGGTTGATTTGCGAAATACAACTGCTCAAGAGCGTAAAGAAAGCCAAAGAATGGCACAACTTGTTTTTCAACTTAATCATACAATGCCAATGACCGAAGAATATAACAATATTCTTAAAGAAATATTTGGCGATAATTTGGGTAAAGGCAGTACTATTACCGCTCCTATATCGGGTGTTTGTTTTAACAAAATGAAGGTTGGCGAAAATGTGTATATCAATGCCAATCTGCTTGTAATGGGCAGGGGAGGAGTAACCATTGATGATAATGTTCAAATTGCGGCAAATGTTCAGCTGATTTCAAACAACCATGACCCATACGACAGAATGATTTTGACCTGCAAACCTGTGCATATAAAAAAAGGTGCTTGGATAGGTGCGGGGGCAACCATTCTCCCCGGTGTTACGGTTGGAAAATATGCAATTGTTGGTGCGTCAGCAGTTGTAACAAAGGACGTACCCGATTATGGTGTGGTTGTGGGGAATCCTGCTAAATTAATTAAAACATTGGAATCAAGCAAGTTTTAAAATAATGTATATCTCTCGCTTATAGCAAGGAATACACCCAAAAGTAAGCAGATAAAAAAGCAACTAAAAGTAATTTAGTAAAAAAGGACGTGATTTTAATGAATATATTTTTTAATCAAAATACGAAAACGTTTACCTTAAACACCCAAAACACCCAGTATAGAATGGCGGTGGTATCCGATGGATACCTTGCCCATTTATGGTATGGCGGAAAGCTCCCCGATGAGGACTTAATCTATCTTTTGCGATTTGACGAAAGTCCTTTTACCCCCGAAACAAACAACCGTGAGCGTGGCAGTTTTATGGATAATCTTCCGTTTGAATATCCTTGCTTTGGCATTGGAGATTATCGTGAATCGGCTATTGCTGTTTTGGATAGTGAGGGCATGAGTGCTTGCGACCTGCGTTATAGTTCTCATAAAATTTATTCGGGCAAGCCTGCTCTTGAGGGACTTCCTGCCACATTTGACAACGGAGGCGACTGCACCACCCTTGAAATTGAAATGCTTGATAGCCATTTGAATTTAAAAGCAACGCTTATTTACAGTGTTTTTGAAAATTCTGATATTATTGCAAGAAGTGTTAGGTTTAAAAATATTGGTAACGAGCCTTTTTATCTTAAAAGGGCATATTCCGCCTGCCTTGAGCTGGATAGTAGCCAATATGATATGATAACCCTTAACGGTTCGTGGGCAAGGGAACGAATGGTTCAGCGTCAGCCACTCCATATAGGCAAACAGTCGATTGAATCGCTCCGTGGCGAAAGTTCCCACCAAAATAATCCGTTTATGGCGGTTTGTTCCCACAATGCCGATGAGGACAATGGAGAGGTTTATGGACTTTGTTTTGTATATTCGGGCAATTTTACCGCAATGGCAGAGGTTGACCAGCACGACAAAACAAGGCTGCTTATGGGGATTAATGGTTTTGATTTTTCTTGGAAGCTGGAAACAGGTGAAAATTTTCAAGCTCCCGAAGTGCTTATGACCTATACTAACAAGGGCATTGGACAGATGTCAAGAAACTTTCATGATGTTATGCGAAGCAATCTTATCCGTGGTAAATATAAAGACAAAACAAGACCTGTGCTTATCAACAACTGGGAGGCTACCTATTTTAAGTTTGATACGGATAAACTACTTTCTATTGCTGATGAGGCAAGCAAGCTTGGAATAGAAATGCTTGTAATGGACGATGGTTGGTTTGGTCATCGTGACAGCGATAATTCTTCGCTTGGCGACTGGTTTGTATATGAAGAAAAATTAAAAGGTGGTCTTAAGCATCTTGTTGAACAGGTAAACAAGCGTGGAATGAAGTTTGGAATTTGGTTTGAACCCGAAATGATTTCCCCTGATTCGGAACTTTTTAAGGCACACCCCGACTGGGCAATTCAGGTGAAAGGCAGACCACTTACTCAATCCCGTGAACAGTATGTGCTTGATTTTTCCAGAAAAGAAGTAAGAGATTATATATATTTTATGATGAGAGAAATCCTCGATAGTGCAAATATTGAGTATATCAAATGGGATATGAACCGACAACTTACCGAAGTTGGTTCGGCAACCTTGCCCGCAGACAGACAGCGTGAGCTTTGGCACAGATATGTTCTCGGCGTATACGACCTTATGAACCGTCTTACAACCGATTATCCCGATATTTTGCTTGAAAACTGTTCGGGTGGGGGAGCAAGATTTGATGCAGGTATGCTTTACTATTCTCCGCAGATATGGTGTTCGGACGATACCGATGCGATAGAGCGTCTTAAAATACAGGCAGGTACTTCTTATGTGTATCCTTGTTCGGCAATGGGGGCTCATGTTTCCGATTGCCCCAACCACACGGTTGGTAGAAATACTCCTTTTAAAACAAGAGGAGATGTGGCAATGGTCGGTACATTCGGCTATGAATTGGACGTAACCAGAATTTCCGAGGAGGATAAAAAGCAGATACCACATCAAATTGAACAGTTTAAAAAATATAATTTGCTTATCCGCACCGGTGATTTTTATCGTATTGGCAATATGTTTGAGGATAACACATGGGATGCGTGGGAATTTGTGGCGAAAAACAAAAGCGAGGTACTGTTTGAGTTTGTTCAGGTGCTTGCTCGCCCGAATATGCGCTCAAGAAGAATAAAGCTTAAGGGACTTGACCCGAACGCTTATTATTTTCGTGAGGACAATCCTGAGCAGGTTTTTTCTGGCAAAGCACTTATGCAGTGCGGAATAAATGTTGCCAAGATATGGAGTGCTGACGAAATATGGGGGGATTTTGCAAGCAAGGTAATACACTTTATTAAAGCGTAATTTATAAAATATAAATAATGCTTTTACTCTATAACCATCTAAAAAAACTCTTGACTTTTACCTAAAAAAGTGATATAATAATATTAATAAAATTATGTTTATTTGTCATTGAAAGGGTGAATTTTATGAGTACAAAAGAACTTGCTTACAGTATGATTGATAACCTTACAGAAGAACAGCTTGATGCAATTGTTGTAATTCTCAAAGGTTTACAGCATGATATGCCCAATGATGAAACTAAAAAGGTTCTTGACGAGGCTAAAAATGGAATTAATCTTGTCGGGACTTTCAATTCAGTTGATGAGTTATAAGAAGATTTAAATGCTGAAGATTAAATATCATAAAAGCTTTAAAAAAGACATAAAACGTGCTAAAAGCAGAGGACTTAATTTAGCACAAACTTAAAAAAGTTATTGAGATGCTTGTTATAGGTGAACAGTTGCCAGAGAAGTATAAAGACCATTGCTTAAGTGGAAATTATTCTGGTTATAGATAATGCCACATACAGCCCGATTGGTTATTGATTTATGAAATTAATAATGATGAGTTAATACTTGCTTTGTATCGCACGGAAACACATAGTGACCTTTTTTAAAAATTAAGCACTTCAAGAAATTGGAGTGCTTTTATTACAACCGAAAGATATTTGAATTTTAAAATGACTAAAAGCAATATTAAAAATATCTTTGTTTGCCTCGCCTACGGTGGGGCAAACAATTAATAAAAAACCTATATTGTTTTTTTACAGTATCTAATTATATTAATAGTTGTAAAAAAATACAGTGTCAATTTTTGATGGATAATTTGTTGACAAAAATCAAATATTGTGGTATAATATTATATAACGCTAAAATAGGTATTTGGTCAGAAAGGAAAATATTATGAACAAGCAAAAAGAATTGCAGGAATTGCAAGAAAAACCAATTGAAACCTCCAAAAAGAAAAAGCAGAATCCTGTTAAAAAACAATTTACACATTTTACTATTCATTTTCTTGTAACGGCTTTATTGTTTGTAATACAGGTGGTGTTTATAATATCTGCTGTCTTTTCTTTTGTGCCGAACATAAGCAAAATATCGCTTGTACTTCCAATCATTTCATTGCTTTGCAGTCTTTTGATTGTGGCGAGCGAGTGTGATTTTGGTTATAAAATAAGCTGGATTTTGGGCATATGTATACTTCCGATTATATTTATTCCACTTTATTTTATGTTCGGCACAGGTGCTATAAAACGTAAAATGTCCAAAAGATATGAACAGACATGGGTCAAGGATACAAGGCTTGTGGCACAAAATCCTGAGGTTTTAGCGGAATTTGAAAAAGAGGTTCACCCAAAACTTAGGCTTCGCATAAAATCGCTAAGCCGAATGACGCATATTCCAATATACAGCAATACCCGAACCGACTATTTAAAAAATGGAACAGAATATTTTGATAGCGTTTGTGAAGCAATTTATAATGCCAAGGATTTTATCTTTCTTGAATTTTTTATTATTTCTTATGGTCAGGTTTGGGACAGAATTTTAAAACTTTTGCGTGACAAGGCAGGTCATGGGGTTGAGGTTAGAATTATGTATGATGACCTTGCAACCGCTCCGAAAATTGACAGCCATTACAGCGAAGAATTGCGGGAAATGGGTTTTAAGGTAACAAAGTTTAACAAATTTCGTCCTTTTTTATCGGCAAGTGCCAACTATCGTGACCATCGAAAGCTTGTTATTGTAGATGGAAAAATCGGATTTTGCGGTGGGATAAATATAGGAGATGAATATGCAAATATAACCAGTCCTTATGGAATATGGAAGGACACAGGGCTAAGGCTGGAGGGAGAAGCGGTGCAGGCAATGACCCTTGAATTCCTGCATCAGTGGGATTTTAATTTAAATGAAGATTCGGATTTTTCCCACTACCTTAATGTAAAAAAAAGCAAAATAGTGGGGCAGGGTTTTGTTATTCCTTACACCGACCACCCAACAATCGAGGGAAGTATAAGCATGAGTGGTGATATGAACCTTATCAATTCGGCAACCCACAACATTTATCTTACAACCCCTTATCTTGTGCCGGACGAAAATATAATGTCGGCATTGCTACTTGCCGCCAAAAATGGCGTTAGTGTTAATATTATAACCCCGTCTGTTCCAGATAAAAAATATGTTTTTGCCGTAACCCGTTCCAACTATGAAAAACTGCTCAAGGCAGGTGCAAGAATTTTTGAGTTTAAAGACGGATTTATTCATGCAAAATCAATTGTTGTTGATGATATTGTTGCTGTGGTCGGTTCAACCAATATGGATTACAGAAGCCTTTATTTAAATTATGAAAGTTGTCTTATGTATGCGACCCCAAGCATTGCGGACATTGCCAATGATTTGAAGCAGATTTGCAGAGAGGCTAATGAAATAACCCTTAAAAACACCGAGATTATCAAAAGCAGTCGCAATCTTTTGGTTATGATATTAAAGCTTATGTCGCCTATGTTATAACAAAAAATTCTTTGCCTTAATAAAAAGGTGAGTTGCTTTAAGAATTTATGTAAAACCAAAGCAGCTGTAACAAAATTACAGCTGCTTTTTGTTATCATCTTAGGAAAAAATAATAGATAAATCCATAAATCACCGATGCTACCGTTGAATAGAGAATAACAGGTCCGCATATTATAAATATTTTAGCACCAAGACCAAGTATCATTCCTTCGGTTTTAAACTCAATGGCAGGCGAAACAACCGAATTGGCAAAGCCGGTTATTGGAACAAGTGTTCCTGCTCCTGCGTGTTTGGCAATCTTTGAATACCACCCAAGACCGGTAAACAAAGCCGAAAGAAAAACAAGGGTTATGGAAACGGCAGTCGCTACCATTTTAGAATCGTCTATCCATATGGAGTAAAGCGAATTTAAACATTCACCGATAAGGCAGATAAGTCCGCCGACCGCAAAGGCACATGGAATGGTTTTAAAAGATTTGGTAGGCGGTGCTATTTCGTCCGAAAGTTGTTTATAATTTTCTGCTGAAATGTTAGGTTTCATTTTTATCACCTCTGCTTTTATTTTTTCGCAAAAAGTGATTTTTATTAAAAGTATTTTTTGGATTGAAAATTAAACTTTACCGCCGAAAATTTTTACAACCGTTCGGTTGCTTGTTATATTCTGCTATAAATATTGTTGTATTTCGTCCACCTCCGAAAGGGTTCGCACTATTGCTGTTCCTTTGGAAAGGTCACGATAAACAACCGAAAGGTCATATTTAGAAATTTTTACAATTCCACGTTTTCTGCCATCGGTTTGAACAATATGAATTTTTACAAATTCAGGGGTTTCCTCACGGGTTATATTATATTCGTCAGTAAAATTCATAACTCTTACCGCAAGCAGATTAACCTTTTTCATATTATCGTTAAAGGGCGGAGGATTATTATATTTATTTTGTGGATTGTTGTATGTATTGTTAGGATAAGGAAAATTGCCTTGATTTACCGGTATACCATTATAAATATTATTATTTACATTATTGTTTGGAATATTAAAATAATTGGGCGGGTTTTGGGGCAGATTATAGTTATTTTGTGGTTGTTGATTTGGTTGTTGAGATTTTAGAGTATTTAAATATTTTTTTAGTTTTGTAGCACCGAAAGCCGAAAAAGCTGTAATTCCCGCCATAAAAACAGAAAGTCCGATTTCATGTTCTTCAAGCAGAAAAGAGATTGACATTGCACCAAAAAGTAACATTGCAAAGGAAAGCAAGCCAACTCCTATAGACGCAAGTATATATTTTATCTTGTTATTGCCATTGTTATTCATAAAATCATTCCTTTCTGTTTTTTATATTAAATATAAATTGTTTTAATTATTATATCATATTTCTGAAAGATTGTCAAGCATTTTTATATGCAGTATTTTCCCTCCTGTGACGAAAAAGCTTAAAAATAATTTTAATTTTTCTGAAAATTTTAACGTTAAAAACACCAAAGTTTTCGGTTGAATATAATGGTAAAATGTAAAAAAAGGAGAAAATTTTTAAATGGCTTGACTTGTTTTGTCGTTTATGTTATACTAATTATATACCATGTGCTTTGCGTATTTGGTGTAAAAAGTGTTTTGAGTTAAGCTAAACATCGTCAGGAGGTGTCAAAATGAGAGTTAAGGTTACACTTGCTTGCACTGAGTGCAAACAAAGAAACTACAACACAAAGAAAAATAAGAAGAATGACCCTGACAGACTTGAAATGAACAAGTATTGCAAGTTCTGTAAGAAACACACTCTTCACAAGGAAACTAAGTAAGCGAAAGGAGCGTCTTATTTTGGGTAAGAAAAATCCGGCTGAACAGTTGAAAACGGAAAAGGATTCTAAAGCAAAACCAGCTAAGGCTGAAAATAAAGCTAAAACAGACAAGTCTACTAAATCAGACAAACCTAAAACTTCAAACAAAGGCAAGAACGGCAAAAAAGAACCTGAAAAGAAAACCGTTGGAAAATGGTTTCGTGAGCTGAGAAGCGAAATTAAAAAGGTTACTTGGCCGTCCGGAGCAAGCGTAAGACAAAATACAGGTGTTGTACTTGTGTTTGTGTGCGTTATTGGACTGTTTCTTGCAGGGGTTGACGGTGCGTTGGGTTTTGCTGTCGATTTCCTGCTTAATCTTGGAAAGTAAACACCTTAAGGAGGCAACATAAATGGACGAAAAACTTGAATGGTATGTTGTGCATACCTATTCCGGCTACGAAAACAAAGTGACTCAGGATATTAAAAAAGTCGTTGAAAATCGTGGTCTTGGTAATATGATTGCCGAGGTTAAAGTTCCTATTGAGAAGGTCAGACAGATTGACGGCAAGTCAATTGAAGACTCTCAAAATGAAAAGGCTGAGGACGGCACTTATGATGTGTCGGACGAAGAAATTTCAATGGGAAGGTCTAAATCCTCTAAAAAAGGTGAGAAAAACAAGAAAGAAAAGGTGTTTGACAGGAAAATTTTTCCGAGTTATGTTTTTGTTAAAATGATTCTTACCGACGAAACCTGGTATATTGTCCGCAACACAAGAGGTGCAACTGGCTTTGTAGGTCCCGGAAGCAAGCCTGTTCCGCTTTCCGAAGCGGAGGTTGAGGAACTGGGTCTTGAAAGGGACGAAGTTGTTCAAAGCATTGAGGTTGCATTTGATGTTGGTGACGAGGTTAATATTGTCGGAGGTTCGTTTGACGGACTTAGTGGCTGTGTTCAGTCACTTGACCTTGAGGAAATGACCGCTGATGTGGTTGTTCCTCTTGCCGGACGTGATGACACTATTGTTAAGATTTCGCTATTGCAGCTTAAACTTGCCGATAGCTGAAAAACGTCTTATTATTCATGTGATGAATAAAAATTGTAAACTAAAGTAAGCTACGGGAAAATGATTTTGAATTTTCCCGAGTGGGAGAATCGAAAAATTTTGTAATTCGGTTCGCCTTGACCACAAATTTCGGAGGTGCAAAAAAATGGCACAAAAAGTAGTAGGTTTTATTAAACTTCAAATCCCAGCAGGAAAGGCAACTCCTGCTCCCCCGGTTGGCCCTGCTCTCGGTCAGCACGGTGTAAATATTATGGCATTCACTAAGGAATTTAACGAAAGAACAAAGAACGATATGGGTCTTACTATCCCTGTTGTTATCACAGTATATGCAGACCGTTCTTTCACTTTCATTACAAAAACTCCGCCGGCTGCCGTTCTTATCAAAAAGGCTTGCAAAATTGAGTCGGGTTCAGGCACACCTAACAAGACTAAAGTTGCAACAATCACAAAAGCACAGCTTCAGCAGATTGCAGAGCAGAAAGCTCCTGACCTTAACGCAGGTTCGGTTGAAGCAGCTATCAGCATGATTGCAGGTACTTGCCGTTCTATGGGCGTAATTGTAGTCGACTAATAACGACGGTTAATTGTGGGAGGGTATGTTCTGCCCGTCACCACCACTTTATAGGAGGAAAATTCTAATGAAACACGGTAAAAAATACGTTGATTCCGAAAAGGTAATCGACAGAGCTAAATTATATGATTCCGAAGAGGCTCTTGAGCTTGCAAGCACAAACGCAAAGGCAAAATTTGATGAAACAATTGAAGCTCATATCCGTCTTGGCGTTGACTCTCGTCACGCTGACCAGCAGGTAAGAGGTGCTGTTGTTCTCCCTAACGGTACTGGTAAGACTGTAAGAGTTTGCGTATTCTGCAAGGAAGATAAGTACGAAGCAGCTAAGGCTGCCGGTGCTGACTATGTTGGCGGTATGGACCTTGTTGAAAAAATCACCAAAGAAAACTGGATGGATTTTGATGTAGTTGTTGCATCACCTGACATGATGGGTATTGTTGGTCGTCTTGGTAAGGTTCTCGGACCTCGTGGTCTTATGCCTACACCTAAGGCTGGTACTGTTACTCCTGACGTTGCTAAGGCTGTTTCTGAAGCTAAAGCAGGTAAGATTGAGTACCGTCTTGACAAGACAAACATTATTCACTGCCCTATTGGCAAGGCATCTTTCGGTAAGGAAAAGTTAACTCAGAACTTTGAAACACTTATGGAAGCTGTTGTTAAGGCTAAGCCTGCTGCAGCTAAGGGTCAATACTTTAAGAGTGTTGTAGTTTCTTCTACAATGGGTGTTGGCATTAAGGTAAACACTGTAAAATACGGAGTTTAATCTTTATTTTGAAAATTTTTAAAGCGGAGTGGCTATTTTAGCTACTCCGTTTTTTTATTTTATATAAAATTTGTTATTATAGTATTTTTTTTATTATAATAAAAAAACGCAACCCTTTCGGATTGCGTTTAAAAATTAGCAATAATAAATATTACTTGGTCTGTTCGCCTGTAAGGTCGAAGTCAGCACCAACAAGCTTAACAACGTTCTTGAGAATTCCAAGAGCGTCCTGAGTGTCAACAAGACCATTCTTATCAACGTCTGCTACGTTCTTTTCAAAGTTGGTTTCAAGACCTACAACGGACTTAAGAACTTCAAGAGCATCAGCAGGGTCAATTTTACCGTCGCCGTTAGTGTCGCCGAGGATAGTACCCTTTGCATTGTCCTTAGTAATAACTACAGCAGGAGTAGCAACCTTATTGCCCTCTTCATCTGTGGTAGTACCAGAAACAACAAAAGCAACATCAGCATTTTCAAAAGTTGTTGCTGTAAGTCTTACATCAATAGCAGTTTCTGTCTTTTCAGCGAGATTAGCAACTACTTTCTTAATATCCTGAGATTTGTCTTTAAGACCAAGATAAACCTGAGTGAGGTCTGCATCTGTTGCTCCTTCTTTTACATCACCAACGATAGTTTTAACTTCGTCGATAGAAGCAATAACTGCCTCATAATCAGCAGAATCAAAGTTTTTAGTTGCGTCACTGTTGAGAACGCCTTCAAGCATTGCAATATAGTCGCTTCTAACAATGCCACTATCTTGAGCTGCTTTGATAACGTCTTCTTTAGTAGTATCTGCTGCGAATGCTGCGAAAGCAAGAGAAGATGCTGCTACTACTGCTGCTAATGTACCAGTCATAATTTTCTTGAACATAATTTTTTCCTCCAATTTGATAGATATTTTCTCACACAGAAATTGAACTGCTTATTCAATCTGTATACTTTGAATTATACCATACTAATATTAATAAATATTGCTGATTACATTAACAAATTGTAAATAACAGACTTTTACAACAAAATTGTTGTTTGAAAAGTATTATATTAAGAATAAGAATTTATTTTTTTGAAAAAATTTATACATAAAATTTCATTTATTTTCCTAAAACGCAGTGAATAGTTTTAGAAAAACTGCACATTATATACATATCAAACCGATGAAAATCGGAAATTGAAATGGAGGTATTTTTTAATGCTGGACAGAATCGCACTTATACTATTAATAATTGGCGGAATCAATTGGGGACTTATCGGAATTTTCCAGTTTGACCTTGTAGCCTTTTTGTTTGGAGGAGCAGGAAGTATTCTTGCAAGAATAGTATATACTCTTGTGGCTGTTAGTGCAGTTTGGTGTATTTCGCTTTTCTTTAAACGTTCGCTTTTGGCGGAAAACTAATATTTTTTGTTGTCGGTTGCCTAAAAGGGCAGTGCAACCTTAAGTTATGCCAAAATGGCAAAAAATCGGGTTTGTTTTTTAAGGTTGTGTTGTCCTTTTTGGCAATCGACGTAATAATACACAAATTTTCAAGTAAATATTTGTGCAAAACCTTAGAAAAAAGATAGTTTTTTGAAAAAGACTTGACAAATTTAAAATTTTATGTTATAATGTAATAGATGTATAGAGCATATTATTTCGCTTTAACATCCGTTTTGTTGTCTCCTTTCTTTTGTTCTACACAATTGGTTTTATTTTTTGCTGGGTGATTTGCCCAGCTATTTTTTTACATACTTATATATAGGAGTGTGTCGTCTATGTACAATGAATATATAAAAGCCCTTGATTTTCTTGAAAACAATTTGCATTTAAATAATAAACCTAAAATTGCTTTAATATTAGGTTCGGGATTAAGCGATATTATAAATTCTAAAAATATAGAGGTTAAAGCAAAAGTTTCTTATAGTGAAATACCTGATTTTCCTGTTTCTACTGTTGAGGGTCATTCGGGAAAATTAATTTATGCTTATTATAAACAAACTCCACTAATTATAATGCAAGGCAGGGTACATTTTTATGAGGGATATTCAATACAAGAGGTTGTTTTTCCAATTCGTCTGCTTTGCCTTTTGGGTGTGGAAAATTTACTGCTTACAAATGCAGCAGGAGCTGTAAACAAAGATTTTAGAGTGGGGGATATAATGGCGATAACCGACCATATTTCTTGTTTTGTTCCAAATCCGCTTATTGGTGGAAATGATGATAACTTTGGTGTGCGTTTTCCTGCCATGAACAATATTTATAATAATATGATTATAGAAAAAATAAGCCAAAAATATGATATAAAAAAAGGTGTGTATTGTCAGCTAACTGGTCCTTCCTATGAAACACCTGCCGAAATTAGAATGTTACACACACTTGGAGCGGACGCTGTTGGAATGTCGACAGTCGTTGAGGCGATAACTGCCAAACATTGTGGAATGAATGTTGTTGGACTTTCTGTTATAAGCAATATTGCTTGCGATACAAGCGACAACCAAATTTCCCATACAGAGGTGCAACAGGCGGTGGAAAACAACAAACAAAAGGTTATAGATGTTATAGAATATGCTATAAATTTAATAGCTATTAATTAAAAAAATGAAAGGTAAAATTATGACAGAAAATAAATTGAAATTTAGTTGCCCTTGCATTTTTGGGCTGGAAAAAACCCTCTCTTTTGAGATAAAAAAAATAGGAGGGGAGGATATAAAGCTTTCGGACGGGAGAGTTGATTTTTCGGGAGATTTTTCTACCCTTGCAAAAGCTAATATCTGCCTTAACACTGCCGAAAGAGTACTTATATTGCTTGGCGAATTTACCGCAAAAAGTTTTGAAGAGCTTTTTGAAGAAACAAGAAAACTTCCCCTTGAAAATTTTGTCGGCGTTAAAGATGACTTTCCTGTAAAAGGGCATTGCCTTAATTCTGCTTTACATTCTGTTCCCGACTGCCAAAAAATTATAAAAAAAGCCTTTGTAAAACGTCTTTCGGATTGCTATGGTGTAAATTGGTTTGAACAGACTGGTGCTAAATATCAAATTCAGTTTGCTATTTTAAAAGATAACTGCCGTATTTATCTTGACACGACCGGAACAGCATTACACAAAAGAGGTTATCGTGCCAAATCAAATGATGCACCTATAAAAGAAACCTTGGCGGCAGGTATTGCCGACCTTGCAAGGGTTCGCCCTGATACTTTGCTTGTCGACCCAATGTGCGGTAGCGGAACATTACTTATTGAGGGAGCGTATAAAGCTTTAAATATCGGCGGAGGAATACGCCGAAAGTTTTCGGCTGAACAGTGGGACTGTATTCCAGAATCGGTATGGAAAGATGCAAGAAATTTTGCAATGGCAAATATTAATCACGAGGGAGCTTTTAAGGCTATTGGTAGTGACATCGACCCTAAGTCTATTGCTATTGCGGGTGGAAACACAAAAAAAGCAGGGGTTGGCTCAAAGTTTGAGCTTTCGGTAGAGGACGTAAAAAACGCTGTACTTCCACAGGAATGTACAATTGTTTGTAATCCTCCTTATGGCGAACGATTGCTTGATATAAAATCCGCCGAAAAATTATATGAGGTTATGGGTCAGGTATTTTCGCCAAGCAGCAAACGACCTTGCTATATAATTTCGCCACATGAAGAATTTGAAAAGTTTTTCGGCAAAAAAGCCGACAAGCGAAGAAAATTATATAATGGTATGATTAAATGCCAATTGTTTATGTATTTTAAATAATAAAAAAATCCGCAAGGCAATTAAGCCTTGCGAATTTTTTTGGACTTCTTTTCTTGTTTTGTTTTTTCAGCTAATTTTTTTGAAAATTCTTTGTAACATTGATTGCAGGTTTTAGCCTCTGCATTTTTAGGGGTTGCTGAATACAAAACGCTTTCGCAGATGTCGGTAAGATAGCCTATATCCATTTCAAGCAACTGCCAAACCTCCTGCTTTAACTGCCTTGGAGAAAGAGTAGTTTTGTGTATATCCTGCTGAATTTTTTTACAATAAAAGACACAAAGCTGTTCGGGTTTCAGCCTTATTGTTTCTAATTTCAGTTTGATTTTTGGAGTGATTATATTAACAAAAATAATCAAAAGGCAGATGCCCAAAAGGGTAAATACAGCTATTGCAATATTTTTAAAAAGATTTATGATAAAAGCAGACATGTCTATTTTCTGATTTGTGGTGGTCTGCTCAACAAATCCTGCCACGGTGGGTTCAAAGGTAACCCAGCCGATTGACGGAAAATATATTTCCACAAATGCGTGTGCGTGTTTTTCACGAACAATAAAATTATTTTGGTCATTTTTTTCGACTGCCAAAAATCCTTGGGTATATCTTGCGGGAAGTCCAACACTCCTTGCCATAAGGGTCATTGAGGTTGCATATTCAACACAAGCCCCTTTTTTGTTTTCAAATAAAAATTCGTCAACAGTATTATTTTTTGCGTCTGTGTCATATTCAAATTCGCCGTTGTTGAAATAGTTTACAATAGCCTGTGCTTTGTCATATTCTGTGGCACAGTCCTTGGTTATATCCTGTGCAAGTTGTTTTGTTTGGTCGCTTATAACATCATTTTTTCCTGTAAAATGTTCTTTAATATAAGCTAATTGCCTATAAATATAGTAGCTGTCATCTGCTGAAATTTTTTGCATATATTCATCAAAGGGAACAGAATTTTTTGCAATTTCGTGAAGGGCGGTTGTTTCTGGTTCGGCGGATAAAGAAACATTTGTTGAATAGGGTGCATAAAGATAGCCTATAAACGGTCGCCATATAGCATTCCCGACCGTTTCGGCAGAAAGCTGTATGCTGTTTAATTCAACCGGAGTTGGAATAAGATTGAAAGGTATTATATTTTCCTCATAAGAAATTTCAAGCCTAATTGTTGTAGGATTATACTGGGTGGCGACATCTTGATTTTTATTATAATAATTGTTTATAGCACTATGGGAAATTTCTTTTGAAAATTTTTCAATTTCTGTTCCTTCAAGTTTGTAATCATTGTTTTCGCCTTCTTCATAAAAACTCCATTGTTTGCCGTCAAAACTTTCAAAAGACTGAGAATGTAAATAAAGGGTTGAAATGTTTGGGTCGGAACATATGACGGTAAATAATGGGGAATTTCCTGTGCTTTTAGAAAGACCAAAACCAGCATTATCCTGAAAATTAAATTCGGGATATTTGTCCATCTGGCTTTCAACATCAAGCATGGTCGGGTCAAGCTCAAGCTGGGATTGATAGTCGGGTTTTTGCATCAGCGAGCCGATAAGGCAGGCAATTGCTGCAAACACTGTGATACAAACTATATAAGAACGATTGAACACAATTTTGACATCTTGTTTGGAAAGTGCCGTCTGACGATTATGCACAAGATTTGCCATATAAAACAACAGCATAAAGAAAAAATCTATATTTGCAATATGTTCAGCACGCTTTGCATATATTGTCATTGCAAAGAGAATAATTGCCATATTGCCTATGCTTCGGTAGCGGATACTATTAAAATAGTAGGTTGTAAGTCCCAAAAAAACAACAGCAAATACAAACAACGCTATAAAATAGCTTTGATAGGGTCCAATTCCGTCCTCGACCTTTGCAGTAAAAAGCCATTGACTTGGAGTTTTTTCAAGCCCGCTTCCACGAAAGAATGGGACTAAACATTGCCAGCCCAAATATCCACAAATCAAAATAAGCAATAGTACAAATAGTGTGGTGAGCAGTTTGCTTTTTTTCTGTATTTTATCGGTTATAGCCTGTAAAATAAATATTGCAATAAATATTCCGATGCCGTAAAACAAGAAGTTTATAGGATTATACATATCCACCAGCTGACGAACAACGCAGATTATAACGCTTGAGGCAAACAGACTTGGCAGGGCAAGGCGTGATATTAAACTTTTCATTCTTTAAGCCTCCTTTTATCAAAAATAAATTAAAAAATGTTATTGTTTCCTTGCTACAAGCAAGAAAACAGCCTAAAAACAGTTGTTTATAACGGCTTAAATTCCAAAAATGAATTTACCTTCCAGCAGTTTTCAAAATGACAATTTTTCATATTGTCAGGATAAATATAAAATATGGGGTGGGTTTGAATCATATCAGCACTTGTATCATGTATTTTAATATTTTGCGAAAATATAATAAGTGAGGTGTTTTTGCTTTCAAGCTCTTTTATGGGGAGAGAGAAGTTATAAAACTTGTTTACATCACTTAAAAATTCACGCAAAAGATTTATATCTTCGGGGCGTTCTATCGCTATGCTTTGCCAGAAATCAGTGTATATATATGCTGTGCAACAACAACCCTGCCTTATAAAAGTTCCCATAAGCGATATACCAGCGGTTATAAGCAGTTCACGGTTATCATAGTCCTGCTTTGTAAGCGGTTGTTTTTTGTCGTATGGGTTGGAAAGGTCAAATATAATTGTTTGACCTGTTGCAATCGGTTTTTCATCAAGTCGTACATAAAGTTTTCCCAAACGCATTGAAAGTTTATGATTAATACGTTTTATCGGGTCGCCCTGACGGAAAGGACGGTTTTCATATCCTGCTGTATATTTTCCGACCGTGTTTGCCTCAATTGTGTCTTCTTCGTCCCCTTGGGCGGTGTAGGTTGAAAGGATAACATTGTCCGCAAGCGGATTTTCCTTTGGAGAATCGGGAAGAAAAGGAAGAACCTTAATTTCGGTTTTATATTTTGGGTTGGGATTTTTCTGACGGTTGTATATAGTTCGGTAAAAAAGTCCCAAATAGTCAAACACCCTTATATAATCAACCTCAAGACTTGTTTTTCCGCTGTACATAACTTTAAATGGAACAGCAATTTCCTGCCCAGAAGATTGAAATAGAGAAAGTCGGATTTTAGAAAATTCGGTTGGATATAGTGAATCGGTTTGGCTAAAACCAACTTCGATAAATGGAGTTGGAAGTGAAATGGTTTTGTTTATTTTTAGTATAGCGTTTATTTGGTCACCGACACTTACGCTTACATCATCGGTATAAAATTCAGCCTCAATGCTTTTTCCGGTTATTATTATATGAACAATTGATATAATAAGGGCAATGAGCAGGGTTAGCATAAGGGTTAAACCATCAACACCATTAAGATAATAAGCAAAAAAACCTGCTATAATTAAAAAGGATAAAAAGCCTGCCATATGAGAAACATATTCTTTAAACAAACTTGGTTTTTCAGGCTTTTTGTTTGTAGAATTATTTTTATTTTTCATTGTTTTCTCCTGTATTTTTTTTAGCTTTCAAGAGGATTTATGGTATCTACAAGCGATTGTATAAATTTGGAGGGGGTTTTATATTTGCTTTTGCCGACCGGCGAAAGAATAATTCGGTGGGCAAGCACATCTGTGGCTATTTGTTTTATTTCATCGGGGGCAACAAAGGTTCTTCCCTTAACAAAAGCAAACCCCTTTGCCGCATTCATAAGGGCAATGCT
>CANRLN010000022.1 GCA_947631445.1 uncultured Clostridia bacterium | reverse complement strand
CTGACGCACAGCTTTTTAAATTCTATGAGGTTGGCGGAAAATATGCAATACTAACAAAATCAACCAAAGACAAATCATCACTTGATGTCTATGCACACGGCAAAGAAAACGGCGTAAATATTTGTCAATGGGAATATTCTGGCGGATACAATCAACTTTGGGAGCTTGTTCCAGTTGAAGCAGTTGAAAATAGTTCTAATATTGAGGATAGCTCCAGTGTTGAAGATAGTTCCAGCGAAATTGAGCAGTTTAAAATGGGCGATGTTGACCAAAACGGGACTATTGATAGTGCAGATGCTCTTATGGTTTTAAAACACATAGTTAATATAGCTATTTTAGATGAAAATCAAATAAAAACAGCCGATACAACCCATGACGGAGAAATTAACACACTTGATGCACTTAAAATACTTAAGTATATAGTAGGTTTAATTTCTGATTTTGATTAGCAACCATCCTAAAACAAAATTAAATATTTATATTTATAACAATTGCATTAATGCTTTGCTATGTTCTACAAAATAATTTTGAGAAACTGTAAAAAAATTTTCAGCGATACTAAAAACATCTTTTTTTGCCCCGCAATATGCGGGGCAAAAAAATTAATAAAAATCATTTTTTACAACACTTTAGAAATAGTTAAGAGGTATAAGACAAATAGCAAAAACAGTGTCGAAGTTTTTAATGCCTATTCTCCACAAATTATTTTAAAAGTATCCATTTTTTCATTAAGATTATTTGCTTTTTGCATAACAAAAATAGAGACTGGACAAATAGCGTATTTTATGATATCATATAAATATGAGAAGAATAACAATATCGGACGAAAAAAATGTCCAAAATGCGGGAAAAATCGTTCTGAAACGCAACGTTGTAAGTGTAAGGAGTGCAACATAATATATACCATTACCCCCAAGAAACGAGAGTATTCCGAAGAAACAAAATAACTTGTCTTAAAAATTTACTATTCAGGAGTAAGTGGACGAGGAATAGGAAAAGTTTTAGGTATGAGCAAAGCCAATATTTATAATTGGATAAAAAAACGGCTCAAAATCTTGAGAACAATTACCATATTTTAGAACCAAATAAACTTTATTGGTTTGTTGGTAAAAAAGACAACGGAAAATTCCGTGAAAATATCTATATTATAACTATGGTGAACCGTGAAACATGACCAATTATAGGGACTTGACGTAGCAAAAGACAAGTCTCCCGAGCGTATTCAATCAATAGTGGATAAAGTTTCGTCTGCGGAACAGTATTATTCAGATGGATATTGAGGATATATTGATATAGTTTATCCCAGCAAATACAAACAAAATATCCACGATAAAAGTGACTACTTTATAGTGGAAAGTATTAATTCTGATTTACGCCATTACATTCCAATTCCTGCAAGAAAAAGCAAGTGTTTTACTCGCAAACTTGACACACTAAAAACAGTTTTAACAATGTTTATTGATGCTTACAATCGTTTCGGTAAAGCTAAATATTTGTATAGATTAAAAAGAAAAAAAGGTGAAGTATCCTTTTCGGTGTTGGACTTTATTTAACTACTTTTTTGTTCGCTCTCAACTTAATGCAAGTATCGACAACTATTTTCTCTATGCATTTTACATTCCAATAAGTTAAGATTAAAACCGTCTGTAAAAATCGATTTTTCTTTCTTTTCTTCTTTATTTACATTCCAATAAGTTAAGATTAAAACAGAACCGCCTGAAGAACCAACGAGAATTATACCAGTTTACATTCCAATAAGTTAAGATTAAAACCTGTTGGCACAACACACGACAACACCGCCAAAACTCTGTTTACATTCCAATAAGTTAAGATTAAAACGTTACGCTGTTCATCTTATGAATAAATACCATGATTGTTTACATTCCAATAAGTTAAGATTAAAACAGCTCCACATTATAACACAAAGCAAGCGGGTTAGTCAGTTTACATTCCAATAAGTTAAGATTAAAACTGCTGTGGTGGCTGTAATAGCTGTGTTTGCTTTTTGTTTACATTCCAATAAGTTAAGATTAAAACAATTCTCGTTTGCTTGTGTCCATTCTGGATTTTCAAGTTTACATTCCAATAAGTTAAGATTAAAACCTGCCAATCAGCAAGCACAAACAAAAGCCGTGGGATTGTTTACATTCCAATAAGTTAAGATTAAAACGTAGAGCAAAAGACATAACTTCAATTTGCTTTTCAATGTTTACATTCCAATAAGTTAAGATTAAAACAACCAGAGCAAGTGCAAATCTTACACTTACTGATAAGTTTACATTCCAATAAGTTAAGATTAAAACAGCAATATGATGAAAATAATGTCATATATATACAAAAGTTTACATTCCAATAAGTTAAGATTAAAACTTTTTGATAATTTTCATAGCCTTTTTTACCGTCTTTGTTTACATTCCAATAAGTTAAGATTAAAACGAGGTGCATAAAATGCTGAATCTCGAGGACGAAAGTTTACATTCCAATAAGTTAAGATTAAAACCTGCATTAATTACGCCAGTTTCTAAATCATGTACAGGTTTACATTCCAATAAGTTAAGATTAAAACAAAAAGCTTGAATTTTATTTTTATTTAAGTCGCCCCGCGTTTACATTCCAATAAGTTAAGATTAAAACACAGGTTATTGCATATCGACGGCAAGGCAGACAGATGTTTACATTCCAATAAGTTAAGATTAAAACAACATTCTTTATTGTCTGGTATTTTATTTTGTTCTTGGTTTACATTCCAATAAGTTAAGATTAAAACCCGTCCCAATCTACAGTTAAAGCATTTGATGGTCTATGTTTACATTCCAATAAGTTAAGATTAAAACGTAACATTCAGCAATGTTTGTTTCCTGCTTTATATGTTTACATTCCAATAAGTTAAGATTAAAACCCAAACATTGTATAAATCTAAGTGAACCCTTACAAGGATTTTGTTTACATTCCAATAAGTTAAGATTAAAACCATTTTAGACGTGGTCATTATCACCACTTCTGGATGTTTACATTCCAATAAGTTAAGATTAAAACGATTTTTGCCATGTCACCAGAAAGCGAACAAAATAGTTTACATTCCAATAAGTTAAGATTAAAACCATATATGAACATGATGACTGCACAAAGATAACTTGTTTACATTCCAATAAGTTAAGATTAAAACTCATTATTATCATCGTCTATTTTAGCACCGCAGTTGTTTACATTCCAATAAGTTAAGATTAAAACCTCCATGAGAGTTATTGCCATAGTATTAAAATAAGAGTTTACATTCCAATAAGTTAAGATTAAAACATCCTCGATACCAACGCAACAAAAATGTTCTTGTTATGTTTACATTCCAATAAGTTAAGATTAAAACTTTTTCTTGCGTCCTTATCCATAATTCGTGGATTATGTTTACATTCCAATAAGTTAAGATTAAAACTCTAATATAGCTATATACATCATTTAGTCGTACAACGTTTAAATTCCAATAAGTTAAGATTAAAACATTATGAAAAAAGCATGGCAGATACGTAGTGCGTATGGTTTACATTCCAATAAGTTAAGATTAAAACAAATTCATCTTTTTGCGTGAGCATGGTCATATAGGTTTACATTCCAATAAGTTAAGATTAAAACGCCAAATGTTATCAAGATAAATTTCAAAACAACTGTTTACATTCCAATAAGTTAAGATTAAAACTACAAACCACTTTCGTTGATAAATGTAAGTCCTCTATGTTTACATTCCAATAAGTTAAGATTAAAACCAAAAGAGATGACAGTTGAACAGATTAATAAACGTTTACATTCCAATAAGTTAAGATTAAAACAAATTCCACTTGATAAATTGCTCTTGTAGTGCCTTTTGTTTACATTCCAATAAGTTAAGATTAAAACTACTGCAAATTGCTAAAATAGGTGGACAAAACAGTGTTTACATTCCAATAAGTTAAGATTAAAACGGTTTTATCCTTTGTGAAGCATACAATTATCGTTATGTGTTTACATTCCAATAAGTTAAGATTAAAACCAGTTGTCATATAAATTTCCCCTTTCTAAAACCAGTTTACATTCCAATAAGTTAAGATTAAAACAAGACATAAAGCAGGTGAAATGACATCGTAAAACGGCTGTTTACATTCCAATAAGTTAAGATTAAAACATAAAGCTGTTTGGTGGTGCTGTCGTTGATATTATATGTTTACATTCCAATAAGTTAAGATTAAAACTGTGACCGTGTCGCATAGTCCTACTTTTTCAAGTGTTTACATTCCAATAAGTTAAGATTAAAACCCTATTCGCAAGCCTGTTTCAGCCGAAAGCCTGAGTTTACATTCCAATAAGTTAAGATTAAAACTAAGCAGTTTGGAGGGGTAAGCAGTGCGAGAACAGTTTACATTCCAATAAGTTAAGATTAAAACACACGAGAAATAAAAGCTTGGTTGCTTTCGTTTAGGTTTACATTCCAATAAGTTAAGATTAAAACAGGGACATTCAAACAAACTATTCAAGAGTTTAAAGTGTTTACATTCCAATAAGTTAAGATTAAAACTTTGGTGTTTGCCTCAATACCTACTGCAATACCAGAGTTTACATTCCAATAAGTTAAGATTAAAACCACTTTCAAAGTTTTCAGAAGATTTGTTATATAAAATGTTTACATTCCAATAAGTTAAGATTAAAACCCCTTGACCCTCCTTATGCCCATATGTTCCCTTGTAGTGTTTACATTCCAATAAGTTAAGATTAAAACTTGGTAAATCATCTTCATCAACTTCACCATCAACAGTTTACATTCCAATAAGTTAAGATTAAAACTCGAAGTTTTAGAGTACTTTAAGAGCGTTTGTGTGTTTACATTCCAATAAGTTAAGATTAAAACATGCAACCAACAAGCGAAACAACACAACAAGAAATGCGTTTACATTCCAATAAGTTAAGATTAAAACGATAGCTTTAAATTATGCTAAAACTTTTAACATAGTTTACATTCCAATAAGTTAAGATTAAAACTAAATAGTTTTGGAACAGAATTTGTTGCACTGAAGTTTACATTCCAATAAGTTAAGATTAAAACCAGACAATTTCAAATTAGATACTTTCTTTTCGTTCCAGTTTACATTCCAATAAGTTAAGATTAAAACTACTTGTTTCACTTATATTTTTCGTTTATTAGTCGCGTTTACATTCCAATAAGTTAAGATTAAAACAGTAGCGTTTATCTACACACAAAATAACATGAAAGTGTTTACATTCCAATAAGTTAAGATTAAAACAGTTTAACGGGCAAACTTGACGGACTTCAAGCAAAGTTTACATTCCAATAAGTTAAGATTAAAACGTCAGCACCTGCTCCAAAGCTTCATGTGCCGACAAAAGTTTACATTCCAATAAGTTAAGATTAAAACTTCATCACGTCGTTGGAGAGATACACCACAACAAACTTGTTTACATTCCAATAAGTTAAGATTAAAACGAATTAGTATTAACAGAAATAGAAGATGTATTAGCGTTTACATTCCAATAAGTTAAGATTAAAACGGTTGGTATAACGCATGACAAAACAGCTAAAACTCGGTTTACATTCCAATAAGTTAAGATTAAAACATAGTAGCGTCGGAACCAATAGAATCGATAATACGTTTACATTCCAATAAGTTAAGATTAAAACCGTCTTTTCCGCCGTGTTATTAAACCGAGATAAATGTTTACATTCCAATAAGTTAAGATTAAAACGGGTTCAAAAGAACATATATAAATAAGGATAAGAAATTGATGAGAATTGTCGATGTTATAAATTTTGGCGTGCTGAAATTGCTTGCCTTAATTTCAATTTATCAAATTCCCCTTGTTTTGATGATTTTTTTATTATGTCGATACCCATAGATTTTTGCATTATTTGATGTCGACAGTCATAAAAAGTTGTCTGTTGGGTCGTCTTTAATGCCTAAAAATTCTTTATCCAACCATTTTGCTTGTCGATTTTTAAATATTATTAAAGAATCACAATCTTCTCTAATTAATTTTGAAATCTCTATTTTCAAGGCTTTTAATTGGGCTGGACTTAATTCACCCTCAAAAACAGAATTTTGAATATGTACCAGATATTTTTTACAAACCTTAAACACTTTAGGCAAAATTTTTTTACCATCTGTGTCTGTTTGAATATCATAAACAAGAATTACATACATTTCAATCACCACCATATTTTAAAGCCATTATATTCTTTTTCGCCAATAATATGTTTTATCAATTTATAAGCTTCCAATCTAATTAGATACTGATAGGATACATCTTTGTCTAAATCTTTATGATGAATAGTTTGTTTCATTTTTTCGTCAAGTTGTCTTGTTATTAATTGTGAAGCTTTTGGTTTTAAATGAAGAAAATTTAGCTCCTTTGTAAAATCGTCTTCTGTAATTTGATTTTTATTTAATAGTGAAAAAATTAATCTATCTGCCAATAATGGCTTAAATATTTCTGACAAATCCAAACAAAGAGAAAACCTTCTAACTCCAGGTTGATGCAAATAACTTATTGTTGGGTTAAGTTGAGTTTTATATATTTCTCCCAATGTTTTGGTATAGATTAATGTATTGACAAACGAAATAAGTGTATTTATCATATTGTCGGGAGGGTGTTTAACACGCTTTTCAAAATTAATTTCTTGATTAATAATTATATTCCAAGCTGAATAATAAATTTTTCTAATATTCCCCTCATATCCCATTAATTCCTCAATCGACATGGCTTTATAAATATTTTTTCTAATACTTTCTATTTCATTCATAAATGTTTGCAAGCTTTTACCTCTGGAGTTATAATAACGAAGATTTCTATATATATTAAACGAAGCACTATCAATAAATTTTTGTGCAATAATTAATCGCTTTTGTGGGTTAATATAATGTTGAACCTGATTAACCAGAAGTTGACCTGCAAGCATTTGTTCTCTTGCATAAAACGACCCTGTATAAAAACTATAGTAATTAAAAAAGTGAATATTTATACCATATTGTGATAAAATATTTAGCAAAGCTGAATTTACACTTATTTCTCCAAAAGCATAAATATCGCTATACTTTTCAATTGGAATATCTTTTTTTACGCCATTTTCTGACATAAATCTAAGGGTGTTGTCTTTTCTCATAAGAGTTCCGCTGTTGTAAATATAAAGAGATTCTTTCATAACAAAATCCTTTCTATTTTTATTTAAATTAGGCATAAATCATAATAAGCACATTTTTTACAAAACTTTTTTTCGCAACAGGCTGGAGGAATGTCAGACCTACATATTTTAGATATTTCTTGACAGATATTATCCAAAGCTATTTCATCATCTTCATTTAATTCCACCTGTATTTTTTGTTTGAGGACAGGGAAATTAAGTTCACCTTTAAAACCCACTGCACCGTTTTTCTTTAAGTAATAAAGATAATATTTCAATTGCATTATGGAAGCCTGCTCAATTTTCTTACTCTTTTTTGTTTCGCAAACAACATTGTCTTTTATATAATCAATGTTTATAATATTATTTATATTTATATGCTTGTCTTCTCTATTGTAAGAATTTTCATCAATAATTTTTCCCAGCATAACATTTTCGTTATCCTTTTCCATATTTAGGCTGTGCGAAAAATACCAAAGTTTTCTTTTGCATACCATGTAATAATAGACCTGCATACCTGTAATATTTTCTTCCATTTTTTCTCCTTAAATATAATTATCCTCTTCGTCTTTATAGTAGGTTAAACCCAATCCCGAAAGAGTATTTTCATCAAAATCATATTTATATCCCAAAGTATAGTAATCAAGCTTGTCAAAAACAGATTTACATTTATCTTTCGTTCTTAGGTCATAAATACCTAGACTAATAGAATTATCTTCAATAAACCTTCTTGCCCATCTTATCTCATTGGGATTATATTTCTTTGGATAATTTAAAACTTCTTTTGCTTTGTCAAACTCATCAAGATTATCATTATATATCTGCTCTGGGACTACTTGATAGGATATAATATTCCTCATCTGGCTTTTAGCCTCATCTGCTGTAAAATTAAATGGTATTATACCTTTGCAAGCATCTAATTCTTTTTTAATATCGTTATAATATCCATGGTTGTTGTTCTGTTTGGAGTATCCTTTTAATTGCTTTGTGTCATATACATAATTAACATAATCTATTTTTTGTTGCTCTTTGAAATAGCTGTTGTCATATTCTTGTATAGCCTCTACCGAACGGTCAAAAATTTCTTTGTAATAAACTTTACCATATCCATTGTGATTATTAATAATTATTACATTGGCATCATCGCTGTTATAGGCTCTTTTTCTATAACATCTGCCCATTCTCTGCAACAAGCTATCCGCCGTACACATTTCTGTAAATAATATATCAAAATCAATATCCAAACTTGCCTCAACCAATTGTGTTGTAACCCATATTCCAGCAGAATTTTTATCCTCAGCAAATTTTATAATTTCGCTCTCAAGCATATTTCTATGTTTTCTTATAAATTTTGAGTGTAAAAGATGTACATTTAAATTAGTATTTTCATCTATTAATTTTTCATATACTTCACAAGCTCTTTTAACCGTATTGCAGATTACCAAAACTTTTTTATCTATTGCACATTCTTTTAATTTTTCATAATCAAAGTCATCAGATTTTTCATAGCTTATTTTGTGGCGAATTGTTTTATCTAAATATGGCTTTTGGGACATAGAATAATCTATTTTTTCTTTTTTAATAAAATACAAAAGTATATCAGGCATGGTTGCTGTGATAATTGCAAATTTACCGCCAACCTCCGTTATAAGCTTTAAACCATAAATAAGTTTAGCAACTAAAGAGGGTTCATAGGACTGAATTTCATCAATTATTATTTTAGAGTATCTTAAAGTGGCAAGCAATATTTCACAACCACGATATTTATATACAAAACTAAAAAGCTGGTCAATTGTGCAAACAGTTATAGGAAATGACAATCTTTTGGTGGCATCACATTTAAGCAAAAGGTTTTGTTCCTCATCAAATTCATTTTCCAGCTGAGAAACAAAATCCGAATGTAAAAGTGTTACATTACTATATCCATAGTTTGACTTTAATCTATGATACATAGCATTAATGGATACTTTAAGTGGAAGTGTATAAAATAACTTTTGCTTTCCCGCCCAAAGCATTGCCGATTCGGTTTTTCCTATTCCTGTTGACGCTGTCACTATTACATTTTCATTTTGATGGTCAAGCATATATTGCTGTACAGGTCTTAAGCTATAGCCTTTTTCTTTAAAATTTTCTAAAATATATTCATAAAAAAATTTGCCGTTATATTTTACATCAATTTCAACTTCAAGTTTATTATGAATATCAGACGCATAATAATCAAACTTATTAAGCATACCCAAAATTACCGCATAAGCTATCCATAATTGTTCATCAATTTTATCACTAATTACATCTTTTTTATATTTTGAATTTTTCACACCGAATCTTGGGAAAAAGTCTGCATTAATTATATTTTTTAATGGGGCTGTTTCAATATTTTGTTTACGATTATGATGGTAGTATATTGCAGTAATGACACAGTACTTTAATTCATTTCCCAAAGTTTTAACAAGTTGTTCAAGATTTATAAAAGCAGGGCTTAAATAACCATGTGGAATATTTTTTTCAAAACCATTTTCAGCATATACTTTTAAAATCTCAGTGCTATTTTCGACTTCTTTTAAAGCATTCTCATTACCCACTCTTTTTTGAAACAATAAAGAAGCTTTTCCATAATCGTGATACTCAATAGCATATTCAATTGCTAAAAGTTCTTTTTCATCAAATAAACCCCCATAGAGTCGTTTAAACTGCTCAAATGCTTTTAAAAGATTATCTGTATGTTCTCTTATAGTTTCTCCATTGCTTTTAGCCCAAAGCTTATTTAATTCTTTCATACTTCCCCTCCCCAAAAAATAATCTTAATAAATTTGTTTCCCTTGCCTGTGGCAAGAGAAACAATAATATTTGCAAAAATTAGTTATTAAACCTGCTCACCTAAGCGAAAAATACCGGTAATTTTTCTGTGGTGTCATAATAAACATTTTCATGTTCAGCCACGCTGTCCAAAATTTCCTTTTCGGGTGGTAAAAATCTTGCCGAAACAATATTTTTCCAAATTCTTTTGTCTTTTACTATTTCAAATTCCTTTGTGACTTTATAAACAGTTCCAATATTTTCTCCACTGATTTCGTCATCTTTTGAAATGTAATCTACAGGCAAGTATGCCGAAAATTTAGAGGATACACTCTCATCACTATATACATCTATTTTGTCAAGTTCTACCGCCTCAACCTCATCAATTCTTGCAATATCTTCACGTCTGCCAAGACTTATATATTCATTTGGACTTCTAAGACCATTTAAAATTTTATCAAAATCCTCAGGATTTTCAGGGAGTATATGTATATAAAGCTCAACATCGGTTAAAAGCTGCACACTATTAGGTACTTTCATTACTCCAACAGCTTCATTTTCATTATATTGCACAATTTGTGACTGTTCGATAGTTCCTTTTTCATAATCAATGTTTCCAGTTACATAAGTATATCTATATTTACCAGTTTTTTTATTAAAATTATCTGTTGAATTATTATCTTTAATATGCATAGTTTCAAGATTATTTACTTCGCTCGCACTACTACCTTGAATACTAACTTTCATAGAGTGATAGCTATCAAAGCCACAAGCAGAATGAACCATACCAATAACGCTTGAATATGGGGGAAGGGGAAAAGTTTCTCTTATCAAAAAACTGGCAGGTTTACGATAATTCGGCATCTGCTGAAACATATGCACTCTTATTGCTTTAAGCATAATATTCCTTCACTCTCTCTTTTAATTTACTAAACACCTCACCAATTGTTACAGGCGAAAGAACCGAATTAATTTCATCATCATTTGCAAATATTCCGGGCAAAATTCCCAAAACAGTATTATTCTTTGTGTCCTCGCAAGAATCAATAACCGATTTCAAAAGTGTAGTATCCAACTTTTGATTTCTTGTTTTAATTCTGTCCTCAAAATACGGATTTTTTCTATCATAAACTCCACCAACCGCAAGTACTGGGCTTAAATTTTCACGTCTACCTCTTATATCACGATACAAAAATTCAAGTGTTTCAAGCAAGAGTATTACTCTTCTTGCCTTTTCTGGGTTTTCTATTTCAATTCCCACCTTTTCGTCAACACCAATCTTGTCCAAATCAACAGTAACTGTATAGCAATATAAAGACTTATGAATTTCGCTTTGTGCAAGTGAATTTTTAAAATTTCCTCTTTCAGCAAGTCCCATATTGTTAAAAAAATCCATATCTGCTTTGTACGGCTCAAGGGAAATTGCATTGCTAAGTCTAACCACAGCACTTCTTATATCTGCATTATTTCCTGACTTTGTTTTCATATAGCCAAACAAATCAATTTCTGGATATTTATCAATTTCGGCATCTGGAATAAATTGAACAACATCTTTACCTTTTTTACCCTTTGGTATACCATTAACGGGTGTATTATCAATCCCCATCTGCTCTACAATGTTGTATCTCATAGCCTGACGGGAAATATATGTATAAACCTCTCCGCCCTGTCTTGTCATTTTCTTAAGCTGAGATATAGTACCCATAGTATCTCCATAGTTTGCACTTGCTGCATCAAAAACCATTGTTACTGTTAAACCCTTTTTGTTCATTTTAATTTTCCTCCTTATTATTTTCATTTTGTTTTTCAGGTGGAACATATTTCAATCCCAAAATAAATCCATGGCTAATAGCCTTAAACATTTCGTCTGATAAATAGCAATCCTTAAAAATAGACGGTATCGACAAACCAAAACCAGAATAAATTCTAATAACACTATCAATAAACTGCTCACGGTCGCCAACGGCCGAAAGATTTACAAGACGATATACAAAGCCTCTTAAGCTATTATCATCTTCGTTTTTTATGTCATCTCCAAGTATTGACTTTCTTAAATCTTTGCCCGCCATAAAAGCAAAGTTGACCTTTTTGTTTAAATCTTCCATTTCTGTACCTCCATTAAATATAACTGCCAAACGAAGTAGTCCCTCTAAATAATTAAGACTTCCTTTTTCTTCTTTTTTTAATTCAATCTTTATTAATTTGTCAAGCAAAAAGTATAAATCTTGTTTTCTATAAATATAATCTAAAGTTTCATCATAAATCCAAATTTTTATTTCATTTCCCTCTTTATCCTTTATTATAAAGAATTTATTTTCAAGATAAGAAAGGTAGTTTTTGCCTTTCCCCAACTTTTCGACCATATCTTTATCAATTACATCAAACTTAAAATGTGAATAATCTGACGAATTAATAACCACCTGAATATTGCTTTTTACATTGCTTAAAGCATCTATTTTTTTAGTGGTTAAGGTTCTTAAAACACGGTGTCTAACCGACTGATTTTTATCACTATCATTCCTTTGCTTGCAAGTGTGCATTACATTACAGAGATTTTTTACACTATTGTTATCATTAATAAAAACCGCATCACTTCCCATTAGTGCAAATCCAAACGGAATAAACGTATATACGAATGCACATTTAGGACAAACTAAAACATCATTTGTATTACAATTCCAATAGTAACTTTTTTTATGGTCTATATCAATAGTTGTATCAACTAACATTTTTAATTGTTTTGCTATTCCTTTTGTAGATATATTTTCTCTACATTCTATACAACAATATTCATATTTTTCTTTTGCTTTTGAATCAATATCTTTTAATAATGTTTCAATATAATTTTTACGATATGCATCTGACCTTGCATCAATATCTTTTAAAGTATACTGAGTGAAAAATAACTTTAATTGTGTATACAGTAAATCAGTATAGACGAGCATATTATTGACTTTAGATTGCTTTAAAAGTTCTAAAATTTTGTTATATTTGTTATACTTCTCTTGCAGGTCATCACATTTTTTTAAATCTGTAATCATATCTTCAGTAATCGGCTGAATACCCTCAATATCTTCCATTAGCTTATATGCTGATTTATAACTACTACCAAACATCTTGTCTATAAAATCCTTGTAGAGTTTATTTAAATCCTTTTTTTCAGTTTCGTTCAAGTTTTTAACGCCATTAGTATATATTTTGTCTATCTTTTTTTTGTCAATGCTAATTAGCCTATAAAATTTTGTGTTTTCCCCAAGGCACTCCGCCATAGTATCAATATACATCCCAGCAATATCATTTTCTTTTAAATAGTCAATACTAACATAAAGACACTGCCCCGCCATTTGATAATCTTCACCTTCTTCAGCATCATTATGCCTAAGAAAAGTGACAAGTCCACAAATTCCAGCATTTAGGGAAAATGAACTCCCAAGCTCTATTTTTATGGAATTTTCAAGCATCATTTCACCTCCAACACAACTTCAAACATTCCAAATCCTTGACTTCTTCGACTGCCAATTCCCAATTTATGAATAAGATTAAGTGCGTTTAAATCGCCAGATATACTATACAGCCCAATATTTCCTGTAACTTTACTTCCAAAAGTATTTACTACAGTTTTTTTAGCTTTAATTGGAACAATTTTAATTTCACCAAAATCTTTCTTATCTCCAAAATTAGAAAGCATATTTTTTACGGATAGTTCAAAATATTTTTGGAAATCTTCATCTAAGCATGACAAATATGTATCAATACCGCTCTCGTGTTTTCTAACAAGTAGTGGCGATTTCATTTTTATTATGATAACGTTTGATTTTATTGGTTTGTGATTTTGCATTTTAACTTGATTAATAACAATCTCATTTCCATTTGGGAAAGGATATTTTTTATTTATTTGCTTTAAAAAAGCATTATAAAAATCAATTCCTTCTGCAAAATCCAAAATGCTTATCTTCATCTGCAGGTTTTTGTCTTCAAGACATATTCTATCCGCCTCAAATTTTGGGTCAATAAATCTTAAAGAAAAGCAAAAATCTTTTTCTTTTTCTGCTTTTTCTTTGTATACACTATCAAACAATTCTTCATTATATTTAAATAGTGCATTTTTTATAAGACTTACACAAGCTGGGGGATAATCTTTTGGCAATTTTGGCTCATTAAGCATCATTTCCAAAGTTATTATCACCTTACATCACCTACCTTCATATTTTTGCAATAATATAGCTATCTTTCTACTTCTTTATAATAAGAGTAGTAAGCTGAACCGCAATATTTTAAAAAAGTTTTGTCACATATTCTTAAGTCGGTATCATAATATTTACATCTTGAATTATGCCTTTTATTATTAGATTTTAATGTTTTAATATGCCAAGACGTTCCTGACATACCATTCTTTTCTTTTAATTACTCTCCAATATTTTATCACAAATTTTATTTGGAATATTAAATAAATTATTCTCTTTACCGATAAATATATTATATCATATTCACAAAACTATTGTCAAGCATTCTTAAAAAAATGGTAATACTTGGATTGATGTTTGTATATATTACCAACTTTAAATTTGTGAGTTTGTGCAATTTAGATATTTTTTTATAACTATAGCGTGTTCATATAGGAACTGGACAAATAGCGTATTTTATGATATCTGAAAATTTGACAATAAAATTTACATATTACTTAGTTTTTTCTACTTCAAACATTATTAAATCCTCATTTTAAAATAATACGAAAGTCTGTTTTAAATTTTCTTTTTCTAAGTAAACCAGTTATATACTCTTTCTCAAGAGGTTTAATTTCTTCTTTATCATATGGTTTCCACCATTTCATTGATGACACATAAGCAATAAATCCACGACAAATAACTTCACCATTAATAACCAACTCTCTCCCTTTAAAAAAATCGTCTTCTACAAAGGTTACAAACATTGAACTTGTAGAAACTAGAATTTTAATATTTTGAAACAAATCATCGCTGTTCGTTTTTTCAAGTGCTTCTAACATTAAAATTTCTTTTTCATTAGTAATTGCATCCATTGACTTATCCATAAATCTTTACACCTCATCATTTATTAAACAAAAAAGCATTAAAAAAATTATAAACCTATAACTTTTATTAACTATTGTTTCTTTTGCTGAAAAATAATTAGTCATATTTAAAACTCCTAAAAATTACATTTTGTACTGCATTTTTCATCGGAATTATCGGGGTCTCCAGATACCCCATAAACTATTAAAGCTTCACGCAAATCATCAAGAAAGTTTTCCTCTGTACAATATGGAAAAAGGTTATTAATCAAATATTTTTTAGGAATATTCCACACAACAGTATAACCATTTTCAAAACTAACATTGAATTGTACAAGATAGTTTTTATTATTCCAAACAAAAATAAACACTCTCTCATCAGGATAATCCCTGTCACGTGAAGTTGGCATAAGATACATTTTTCTTTCCTTATCTATTGTCCAATACCATGGAAGTTCCATATCAATTTCTCTAATTATACGTCCAAAGCCAAAAATTGGTCTTTTTATTTTCAAGGAATTAAATTCTCCTGCTTGTTCAGATGTCAACTTTTCATTAGTAAAAGCCACAATATAACCTCCCATAATTCTTAATTTATTATAATACCATAAAATTTAGATAAAGTCAATCAATTTAGAGAATAGCGTTGTTTATATTGTTTTTATTTACAATAAAATACTTTTTAGCAACTCCAATTGACCATTCCCTATACATAGCAATATTTAACTTTTTTATTTATCAAATTACCATAATAATTGTACCAATCGTAATCAAAACAGCACCAATTGCCGACTTTAATGTAAACTGCTCATGCAGAAAAATAAAAGCAAGAATTAGTGTAATAACAACACTCAGCTTATCAATCGGCACTACTTTCGATGCTTCTCCCATTTGCAAAGCCTTATAATAGCAAAGCCAAGATGCTCCTGTTGCAAGTCCGGAAAGTATAAGAAAAATCCAACTCTTTTTACTGATTTCTGTAATACCGTTCTGTGTTCCAGTAATAAAAACCATTCCCCACGCCATAGCTAAAACTACTATTGTTCTAAGTGCTGTAGCAAGATGAGAATTTACACCGTCTATTCCCACCTTTGCAAGTATTGATGTAAGAGCCGCAAAAATTGCGGACAAAATAGCAAATACAAACCACATATTCCCATCTCCTTTTATATAATTTTCTAAAGTGATTTTTATTAATTGTTCACCCCGCCTATGGCGGGGTGAACAAAATATTTTATAGTAATAATATAATTATATCATATTTATATATAAAAAGTCAATGCTTTGATGCAAATTTTAATTTCTTTTCTGAAATTATTTTAGCAATCTGCATTCCAATCACCAGAATAGCTCCTACAACAAATGGCAAAATATAAAATGTATGTATGTTCATTGGGCTTTGAGGCACATCAAGAGTTGTTGGTCCTTGAACAATTGCATATAAAGAGCCTATCATCATTCCAACAACAGTGTAAATAGTTTGCTCTCTAAATTTTTCAAGGGACTTTTTTATTAGTTTTACTGATATAACAATTCCGAAAATAATGCCTGTGCCTATTGCTAATATTAAAGGCAATCCCGAAAAATCAAAATGCATTAATTGTTTGATAGCATTTATGGTAGGAATGTAAAGCCCAAATGTGAGCAAAATTGTTGAACCTGAAATTCCCGGCAAAACCATAGCAGAAATTGCTGTCATTCCTGCAACAAACGCATAAATAAACATACCCAATGTCATATTTGCCGTATCAGCTGTATTTCCTGTGCCAAGTAAAGAAATCATTACCACGAGAATTGCTCCGGGCAGAATAAATATTACATTTTTCAGTTTTTTCAAATTTTCCTTTTCTTCATAAATCATTACAGGAATTGCAAAAATTATAAAACCAATAAACAATGAACTTACTTGATAGATATTTTTTTCAAAGACTGCCGAAAGAACAGTGACTGCAAGACCCATACCAACAATCCAACCAATTCCGAGTTTTAAAAGATACTTTAAGGCAGATATTCTTTCTTCTTTTGTGCCTTTAATCAAGCTATTAAGAGAACCTATAAATCTATCATAAAATCCCATAAGAAAAGCTATTGTTCCACCACTTACACCGGGAACACTGTCTGCAAGTGCCATACAAAAACCATGTATTATAGTTATAATCATTTTAAATTGCTCCTTTTTTGTGCGATTTTTTCAAATAATATTTCACTAATTCTATTAGCAACAATTCCAATAATCAATCCAAGCAGGATACCTGCCAAAACATCTGTAGGATAATGAACATAAAGATAAAGCCTTGAAAAGGCAATCAATATTGCAAGAATTATTGACGGAATCCATAGCTTATTCTTGCTAAAAAGCAATGAAAAAGCTGCGGCAAAGGAAACCGTTGTGTGTCCAGAGGGGAAAGAAAAGTCGGTTGGAGCATTTATCAAAAGTGTAATGTCTGTGTTTACAGTAAAGGGACGCATTCTTGCGACAAGCGGTTTAAGCATAACATTGCAAAGTAAAACGTCAAGAACAATGGATATAAACATTGTTATGCCTACTTTGCGGTATTTTGGTATGATGCACAAAACACCCGACAGACAAAGCCATATCATACCACTGTTTCCAAATTTTGAAATCAATGGCATAATAATATCTCCAAAATCTGTTCTTAAGTGATTTTGAATAAAATTAAGTATTGAAAATTCTATATCCAGCATTATAATTTGCACTCCTTTCTTGATGTGTTATAAATTTTCAAAAAATAACAGTAATTTCTGTACCCTTATTGACATTGCTTGTAAGGGTTATTTTTGCACCAATATCTTCCACAGCGTGTTTGACAATAGAAAGTCCAAGACCTGTACCGCCTGTTTGGCGGGAATGACTTTTATCAACACGATAAAAACGTTCAAAAACACGCTCCTGATGTTCCTTTGGAATACCAATGCCTGTATCCTTTACAACAATTTTATTTTCTAAAATGGTCACATCAACACAACCGTTTTTATTGTTATACCTAATTGCATTGTCAACAAGATTATAAATTATCTCGCTGACAAGCGGACGAACACTGCATATTTCCGTTGGCTTTCCATGCAAGTTTAATATAATATTCTTTTCTTCGGAAAAAATTTTAAGCCTGCTGATACATTCACTTGCAAGTTCATATAAATCAAACTTCTGTTTGGGCAAGGTTGTTCCTTCGTCCAGTCTTGACAGTCTTATAATATCATCAATCAAAACCACAAGTCTGGCGGATTCTTTACGAATTTTTCCGATAAACTCAGGTATATCTGCTTGCTTTACAATACCGCTTTCTATAAGCTCCGCACTACCCATAATAGATTGCAAGGGTGTTTTCAATTCGTGAGAAACATTTGCGGTAAATTCACGTCTGCTTCTTTCAGCACCGACCTTTTCGGTTATATCAAAAATTAAAATAACAAATCCCAATATTTTATTGTTGTTTTTGATACAGCTAATATTAACCTGAACTGTTCTTGAATTGCGTTCTATTTGCAATTCACTACTATTATTTTTTTCTGACATTTGCAAAGCTCTTAAAATATCTGCATTTCTTTCCAATTCAATAAAATGCTTGCCTATACATTGTGTGTCCGCAATTAAAAATGCTTTTGCCGATGGGTTAAAACTTATAATTTTTTTGTTTTTATCAAGCAGTATTAGCCCCTCATTCATGTTGGAAGTAATCGCTTGAAATTCATTTTTCTTTTGCAAAAGTTCGCTTTTTTGATTGGCAATTTGTTTTTGCTGAGATGCAATCCTGCTCAGTAATTCACTAAGTTCTTCATAAGTATCATTCTCAAGGGGATTATCCAAATCAATATTATTAAGAGGCTGAATAATTCGTTTGGAAAGCCTTGATGCAAGAATAAATGAAATTATAAGTGAAATAATCAGCACAACTGTTATTGGGTGTATCATTCCAAGCAGAATTGTGAGTATAGTAGATTGACTGACAGATACTCTTATAACCGAATTGTCTGATAGCTTTTTAGCACAGTATATGGTTTTTTCTGTCAGCGTTGACGAATACCGTTCACTTTCACCATAGCCGTCTTTCATAGCGGTTTTGACTTCCTCACGTTCTAAATGATTTTCCGTATTGTTATTATCCGTGCGATTGTCAAATATTACATTTCCTTTCACATCAATCCAAGTTATACGGCAATTATCTATATCAAGATTTTCAAGATAATTTATACCTCCAAATTCCACCGCCTGTGCGGTTAAAAAAAGTTCTGTTTTAAGTTCTGATTTGCGGATGCTATTAAAATATTCATATAAAAATCCCATAATAAGGACAATACTTGCCACAAGAACAACCATAGCAGGAACACAAATTGCCCTAAATATCCTTTTGGTCATAATATGCCTCCATACGGTATCCAACATTGCGAATGGTTTTGATAAAGTCGCCGTATCTGCCTATTTTTTGCCTTAAAGTACGAATATGAACATCAAGTGTGCGTGTTTCACCCATATAATCCTCACCCCACACCTTTGTAAAGAGTGCTTCCCTTCTTAAAACCTTTCCAATGTTTTCAAGAAAAGTTTTTAAAAGTTCAAATTCTTTATAGGTTAGCAGAATTTCATTCCCGTTATCCTCCACCTTGTATTCAACCGTATCAACAGACAGTCCGCCAAACTGCAACAATCCACTATTTTCATTAGGCTTGCATCTGCGGAGAACCGCTTTAATGCGTGAAACCATTTCCATCATACCAAAAGGCTTTACAAGATAATCATCTGCTCCAAGGTCAAGGCTTTGTATTTTGTCGTATTCCGTACCTTTGGCGGTTGCCATAATAACGGGAATGTCAACTGTTTTTGCGTTTTTACGAAGCTTTTGTAGTATCTCCACACCGTCCATATCTGGTAGCATTATATCAAGTAAAATTAAATCTGGCTTGTTTGTTTCAAGAGCCTTAAAAAATTCATTTCCGCATGAAAAGCCAATAGCCTCAAAGCCAGTAGACTTTAAGGTGTATAGCTCTATTTCACGGATACTATTATCATCTTCAACACAATATATCATTTATTTTCTCCTTTGTGTTTTCCGGTGACTGAAAATTCAACCCATTCTGCAACGTTTACAGCGTGGTCACCAATTCGCTCAAAATATTTAGCAATCATTAGCAGGTCAAGAAGATATTCTCCGTCACTATGCTTATTTTCAATTAAACCAATGATGGTTTTTTTGACCTTAAGGAAATAATCATCAACAATGTTATCATATAAAATTGCTGAATGTGCAATCTGAACATCTTTACGAACATAAGCGTCTATACTGTCTGTAACCATTTTAATTACAGCTTCCGCCATAAGATTAATATATTTACAATCTTCTTCAGATTTATCCATTACATATTTTATGCACTCTGCAATATCTGACGCTTGGTCGCCGATACGCTCCATGTCGGTAATCATCTTAAGAGCTGCCGATACTTGACGCAAGTCTTTTGCAACCGGTTGTTGTTGTAACAAGACCCTCAAACAGAGTGTTTCAATGTCACGTTCCATATGGTCAATATTGTTTTCAAGTTTTGGAATTCGCTGTGCAAGTGCAATATCTCCCGACTGCAAAGCTTTTGCGGTCAAAGAAATAATTTCTTCACACATACTTCCCATTTCAATCATCATATTATTCAGCGTTTCAAGCTGGCTGTCAAATCTGTTTCTCATAAAGCGTTTCCCCCTTAACCAAATCTACCTGTAATATAATCTTCCGTTTTCTTGTTTTTGGGCTGACTAAACATTTGCTCGGTGTTGCTATATTCAATTAAATCTCCCATAAGGAAAAAAGCTGTATTATCAGAAATTCTAACCGCCTGTTGCATATTGTGGGTAACCATAACTATGGTATAATCCTTTTTTAATTCAACCGCAAGGTCCTCTATTTTGGAGGTTGAAATTGGGTCGAGTGCGGAAGTAGGTTCGTCCATCAGCAATACTTTTGGCTTGACTGCCAACGCTCTTGCAATACAAAGTCTTTGTTGCTGACCGCCCGACATTCCAAGAGCCGATTTTTTCAATCTGTCCTTTACTTCGTCCCATATATAGGCATTTTTCAGCGAAGTTTCTACAATCTCATCAAGCTTTGCCTTTGACTTTATTCCATGAATACGAGGTCCATAGGCTATGTTGTCATAGATACTCATAGGGAATGGATTAGGTTTTTGAAAAACCATACCAATTTCCCTACGGAGTTCGTTTACATCTGTGTCAGCTCCATAAATATCCTGCTCATTGTATCTTAATTCTCCAGTAATCTTACACCCCGAAACAAGGTCGTTCATACGGTTTAGCGATTTAAGAAATGTGGATTTTCCGCAACCCGATGGTCCTATTAGTGCCGTTATAGCGTTTTGTTCAATATCCATATTAATATTTTTCAGAGCCTGTGTTTGACCATAGAATAAATTCATATTTTTAACCGTAATAATACTGCTCATATGCTTCTTTTCCTTTCAAAATATTTTCCTACAAGGGTTGCCGACAAATTGATAAGCATTGTTAAAATCATTAAAATTGTGGCAATTGCAAAGGCAACTTCAAATTCCCCCTGTTCTTTTGCATAAACATAAAGTGCCACCGTAAGTGATGAACCCGAACTTGAAAGACCACTAAAAAATCCATTAAGAGTATGTGCAAATCCTGCGGTAAAAAGCAGAGCTGCCGATTCGCCTAAAATTCGTCCTACTGACAAAATACAGCCAGTAATAACTCCGTCAATACAATTGGGAAGTACCACCGTTCTAATCACTCTCCACTTGCCAGCACCAAGCCCAAATGCTCCCTCACGATAACCGTTTGGCACGGTTTTTAAACTTTCCTGTGTGGTTCTCATAATTGTTGGTAGATTCATAATAACAAGCGTCAATGCTCCTGCCATAAGAGAAGTACCCAAACTTTTGCTAAATATCAACATTCCCACCAATCCATAAATTATTGACGGTATTCCCGACAATGTTTCTGCAGCATATTCGATAATTCCCACAAGCTTTTTATTTTGTGCATATTCCGTGAGATATACCGCAGCTCCAACACCAAGAGGAAGTACAATCAAGATTGTTGCAATAAGTAGATAAAGCGTGTTTGCAATATCAGGCAATATCCCAATTTTTCCTGATAAATAACTTGGCGAGGTGCTTAAAAGTTCCCACGAAATATTTGGCAAACCCTTTACAAAAACATATCCAATTATAAATAAGGTTACTGCACAGGTTATAACCACACACAAAGCCATAAAAAATTTCATTAGTGAAATATAAATTTTTCTGCTGTTTTTAGTGGTATTTACTTTTGTGCTTATAGACTGTTTGACCATTGTTACATTTGTTGCATTGTCCATATTATCTCTCCTTTTCACGTTTTAAGAAAAAGTTTAGTGTAGCATTTATCAGCATTATAAAGAGGAACAATACCAATGCGATAGAAAAAAGTGCCTGTTTTTGAAGTCCCGAGGAGTAGGACATTTCACTTGCAACCGCTGTTGTAAGAAATCTTACAGAACCAAACAACTTAGGCATATTTGCAACGTTTCCTGCAACCATCATAACCGCCATAGCCTCACCAATTGCACGACCGACACCAAGCACAACAGCCGCTGCAATTCCGCTTTTTGCCGCTCTTACAGATACTTTGAAATAGGTTTCAATTGGAGTTGCACCCAGTGCAAGGGAGGCGTCTTCATATTCTTTTGGAACGGCTTCCAAAGCGGTCATGGATACACTTATAATTGACGGTAAAATCATTATTGCAAGTACAAAAATTGCTGCAAACAAACTTGACCCGTCCGGAAGATTGAAAATGTTTTTTATTGCAGGTACAAGCACCAACATTCCCACTAATCCATATACCACCGAGGGAATACCTGCAAGCAATTTTACCGCTGATTCCACAACTGCTTTTACTTTTTTTGGTGCAACCTTTGCAAGATAGACCGATGTCATAAATCCCACAGGAACACCAATTAAAATTGCCCCCGCCGTGCCGTAAATGCTTGTCATAATAAATGGCAGTATGCCATATTGAGGATTGCTTGAAGTGGATTCCCAAACCTTGCCAAAAAGAAAGTTGGTTAATCCAATTTGCTTAATTGCGGGTATTCCCGAAATAATTAGATAAACTGTAATTAATAATACGCAACCTACCGTAACAAGTCCAAGTATTAAAAATATGCCGTGGACTATACGTTCAAAATTTTTACTTTTCATATTTTCGCCTCAATTTAACTTAATTTAATGGAACAACTCCAGCACTTCTTATAACCTCTTTTGCGTCGTCCGAAAGAACATAATCGTAAAATTTTTGTGCTGTATCAGATAATTTTTTATCCGACTTTGTAACAAGTACAAATGGACGTTGAATTGCATAGCTACCATTAAGTATGGTTTGTTCAGACGGTGAAACACCACCAACCGATAGCATTTTTACACTATCATTTACAGAGGCAAGCGAAGCATAGCCAATAGCGTTTTCGTTACTGCCAACGGTTGTTATAACGTCACCGGTTGAGGTCAGTTCTTGACGATATTTGCATTTATCAGCAGTACCTGTTACACTCTCAAATCCATCACGAGTGCCACTTCCTGCCTCACGTCCGATAAGAACAATTTCAAGGTCAGAACCGCCAACTTCGCTCCAGTTGGTAATTTCTCCTGTATAAATCTTTGAAATTTGGTCAACAGTCAAATCTCCAACCGTATTTTTGGGATTTACAATAACCGCTATGCCATCATAACAAAGAACCGTTTCGGTAAGACCCTTTGCCTTTTCGTCACTCTTAAGCGAACGGCTGGAAAGACCAATGTCACATCTGCCTTCGGAAACTGCTGTAATTCCCGACCCCGAACCGGTAGGGTTATAGGTGAATGTCATACCTTTGTTGTCCGTTTGAAACTGTTCCCCCAATGCACCAATAACCTTTTCCATTGAGGTAGAACCGTCTGTTGATACCGTTTCGCCCTTGCTCCCGCAAGCTGTAAAGGACGCTAAACACATCACTAATACTGCCATAAATACCATTACTCTTTTCATACTACTTTTTTCTCCTTAAAATTTATTGGTTTTTAACCTGTGATTTTATTGTATCATAAGTAATGTAAAATCCAAAATCTTTTTTAGGTTAAATCTATGTAAAATTGTAAAGAAAAAGGTTACAAACAAAAGTGGCTAAAAATTTTTCGCTTTTTTATACCAAAAAAGCCCCTAAAAATAGGGACTTTAAAGTTTTAGCAATATAAATACAGTACGCCTAACCGGAATCGAACCGGTGCTTTTGCTGTCGGAGAGCAACGCTCTATCCCCTGAGCTATAGACGTATATATAACTTTATTATTATACCACAAAATCAAGTTAATGTCAACAAAAAAAGATAAAGTTTACAAATTGTTTACCAGTGTATACTACCACGAATGAGGATAGTAAGTTGTGGTATAATATATTCAAACAAAAAGGAAGGATGATGACAATGAATTTTAAGGTTGCAGTAAAACAGCTTGGCAAAAGAAAAAATGTTGTACAGCCGATTAATTTTGAGGTGAACGGCGAAATTAAAACGGTTAGGGAATTAATTGAAAAAACAGTTGAAACCAACGTTAAAGAATATAATGAAAGTGTAAAAAAAGGCGAAGAAGCCGAAAAGGCTTTGAGTGAGCAGGATATAACCGAACAATCGCAGATTGGAAAAATCGCCTTTGGAATAAACTATGGCGGAAAAAAAGCAAATTTGCAAGAGGCAATAGATACTGCTTTGCTTGCCTTTGAGGACGGACTGGTTAAAATATTTGTTGACGGCTTAGAGGTTTATAGTTTGGATAAAGAAATTAATTTGACAGAACAGAGTGTTGTTACCTTTATAAGACTGACAATGCTTGTCGGCAGAATGTGGTAAGGAGATGTAGCAGGTGGATACAGAAACAAGAAAAGAACTTTTTAAAATTAAAGAAGATTATGCAATAAAGGAAAAAGAGCTTATTAAAACTCTCCCTGAAACTTTGCAGGGGTTCATTTGGGAAAACAAAGAAAACAAAAGCAATCGTTATTATAGCGATATTATTTATAATCAAATAAGACAAGATTTTAAAACTGGCAAGCTTAAAAAGGGTTCGGAAATTTTCACCAAAGAATTTCCCGAACTGCTTGAAATTTGGATACCTAAGGATTATAGGCAGGTGCTTGTTTATGCTTGCGATAACTTTACAAATTGGCAGTTGTCCTCTGGGTGGTATCGTCTTTCAATCCGTGATTCAAGGGTGGAAAGCTATATTGAAAGAATTTTTAGCCTTATGAAACAGATTCACCAAATTGGTATGTTTAAAATTTCTCCTATTGATTTTTTGCTAAAAAATTATGACGAGGTAGCCAAAGAAGAATTTTATTATAATTATGGTAACCTTTATTCGGCTATAATGGCAATGTATCTTGATGAGGGCAACCAACAGGTTATAGAGTTTGTAAAAAACAAGATGCTTTGCGAAAACAATTATGGAACGGTTGAAACTGATGATGTGAGAGCAATTGTTATGAGCAGAAATAGCGAGTGCATAAAACTTTTGGGGGATTATCTGCTTGCGGCAAGACTTCAAGAGGGAATAAGGCAGGTTATCTGTGAGAACATGGACTTTGGAACAATTGAGGCTTTTAACAGCTTGCTGGAAGTTATAATACAGAACAATCTTATAAGATTTGCAGGGGTAAAAAGAGCCTTGGCAACATGGACTGGAATTGAAATGGAAAATGATTTTTCGGATAGAATTGCCAAAAAACTTGTTGGACTTTGTCACGACTGCCTTTCAAGCGAAAACATGGTTAAGTCCTGCCTTAAAAATGAGGATAGCCTTGAAATATATTCGGCACTTTGGGCAACCGGTGCATATGATATGGCAGAGTGCGAAAAACTAATGCAGGATATAGCCCAAAATGGCACGGTTCATCAGGTTATGACAATGGGAATTTATATTCGCAACTGTGTAAGAAATGATAATTTTTCCGAAAAACTTGCCAACAACATAGCAAAGGCGGTTTATAGCAAATATTGGGATAACCTTGATGTTATATGTGTGTTTTCTGAAAGTTATCTTAATGACATTTCAAGATATGTGTATTCTGTTTATAATTCTATATACAATAGTAAAAACAATCAAGAGAATACAATACCCTATGATGCTTACTTTGATAGCCGTGAAGAACTTGTAGAACAATGTAACCTGCTCACCAAAATTTATAATAATTTTGAGGGCAAACAACATACCGTTTCGCCTTGTGTGTTCCCGTGGAATAGCGATAGCATTTCAAGGGGAGATATTATATATAATATGGCGGTTCTTGCTTACATGATTGATGACGAGGAAAAAATTGATTTTGTTTTAAATCTGCTTTCGGAAATTCCTTACAGCAGAAGCAGTATTCTTGGAATTATTTTGGCAAATCCTAAAAGCGATTATCAGAAAAAGATGCTTTTTAAGTATGTGGGCGACCGTGACGACTATACAAGAAATGTTGCTTATAAAATAATAGAAAACAAAGTCCCCGACCTTGAAAATTATATTCCAGAAATCACCGACCTATTGCGTTTTAAAACTCCAGATATTCGCAAATATGCCATTAACATGATTATGAAACTTCCTGAAGAAAAAATTTGCAATACGGTTAAAAGCCTTTGTGAAGATAAAAAAACCGAAAAACGTCTTGCGGGACTGGATATTATAATTAATGCTAAAAATAATAGTACTATTGTTGATGTATGCAAGGAATATGCCTTAAACATTGCCAAACCCACCAGCAAAGAACAAATTCTTATTGACGAGATAAAGAAATTTGGTGAAAAGAATGTTCTTAATGTTGCCGGTTATGGACTGTATAACCCAGATGCTATTGAAAAGATTGAATTTAAGTTCAAGCCTCAAAGTGCTGAAAAATTTCTTGAAGTTTTTCCAAATTCAAAGTTTTTCGGCGGAGCAAAGGGCTATGAAAGTATAGAAAAATATATTGAAATTATAAAGGCTCTTGATGAGCTTGTTGAGCAGAACAAACACCTTGAATATACCACCGCTAATGGAGAAACAGAGTTGCTTGGCAATAATTTTTACAAAACTGATTATTGTGAAGCAAACACCAAAAATATTATGGATAAATATCCATTTAAAGAATTGTGGACGGAATTTTACAACAAGCATATTAAAGATAATGTAACCATTCTTAAGTTGTATTTGCTTTTGAAGTATTTTTCTAATTTAAATTATTACAATGGCGATTTTTATGTTAAGTGTTCCAAAGGACTGACCGAGCTTTTTGGAATTGATTTTGAGAACATTAAAATGCCCGAAGTTAAAAGGTATTCAACCATAGATACAATTATATCAAACTTTTATTATGATTTTAATTGTGGAAATATTGTAGACGAGCATTATATTGCCTATTTCCTGCTGAATGGTATTGATAATTATAATGTAGAATATAACTATCTTTTATATTCAAACCAAGTATATAAAAAATATGATTATGTACCCAATGCTAATCTTTATACAATGTTTATGAAAGATTCTTGCCAAAGTATGAATGACGAAGAATTTGCAAGCTGGTTTTCATTCTTGTTTTTGATTAACGAGAAATGTTTCAAAAATAATTATTGTGATTTATGTTATCAGTATAACTATGCGGACTGTATCCGTGCCAATTCGCTTGGAATCCTCTCAAAAGACTATTTATATAAAAAGCTATTTGAGGGAACAGGAATTAACACCGTTTCCACCCTTGCAAAAATATTTGACAAGGAAAAAAGAACAGATATATTAAGAAAGAATGACACAGGCAGATATTATGACAATAGAGAGCTTACTGCACTTTTTGGTGAGGGCTACGACAAAGAAAACTTGACAGAAACTCAAAAGAAATCTGCCCAAACGGTTTGGGAACTTTATAACAATGCCATCTGCCTTATGATTGACACGGAACTTAAAAGAGGAGATAGCGAAACGGTATTTTCTAAAAATCTTTGGAGTAACAGCATTGTTTTTGGTGTGGATAATTTTGTGAAAATTCTGCTTGCAATGGACGGCGAAACTTTTGTTAGGGGTTATTGTGGTTATTATGGCATTTATGGTAACCAAGAGGTTCCCAAAAAGAATAGCCTTAGTCATCTTTTAAGCGTGTGCGTTCCGTCCTCGGCTGACACTCAAGAAAAGTTTAACAAGGCAATAAAGCAGGTTAAAATTAGTGACAAGCGACTTATTGAGGCTACCCTCTATTCCTATTCTTGGATTGACTACACCGCAAACTACCTTGGTTGGAATGGCTTTAAATCCGCTTGCTTTTACTTTATGGCACACATCAATGATTATTTTGACGACATGAAAAAGTCAATTATTGCAAGATACACTCCGCTTTCTCCCGAACAACTTCAGCAAG
>CANRLN010000021.1 GCA_947631445.1 uncultured Clostridia bacterium | reverse complement strand
AACACTTGCTTTCGCTCACGGCTTTAACATTCACTTTGGTTGCATTGTTCCTCCTGCAAACGTAAATGTTATTATGATTGCTCCTAAGGGCCCTGGACACACAGTTCGTTCTGAATATCAGGTTGGTAAGGGCGTTCCTTGCCTTATCGCTGTTGAACAGGACGCTACAGGCAACGCACAGGAAATCGGTCTTGCTTATGCTGCTGGTATTGGCGGTGCAAGAGCAGGCGTTCTTGAAACAACTTTCAGAACAGAAACCGAAACAGATTTGTTTGGTGAGCAGGCCGTTCTTTGTGGTGGTGTTTGTGCTTTGATGCAAGCAGGTTTTGAAACCCTTGTTGAAGCAGGCTATGACCCAAGAAATGCTTATTTTGAGTGTATTCATGAAATGAAGCTTATTGTTGACCTTATCTATCAGAGCGGTTTTGAAGGAATGAGATATTCTATTTCTAACACTGCTGAATATGGTGATTATATCACAGGTCCTAAGGTTGTTACAGAGGAAACCAAGAAGGCTATGAAGAAGGTTCTTTCCGATATTCAGGACGGTACTTTTGCTAAGGACTTCCTCCTTGATATGAGTGATGCAGGTTCTCAGGTTCACTTTAAGGCTATGAGAAAGCTCCATGCTGAACACCCAGCTGAAAAGGTTGGTGCTGAAATCAGAAAGCTTTATAGCTGGAGCGACGAAGACAAGCTTATCAACAACTAATCTTTGTTTTAATACACAAAACTGAACGGCATAGGAAACTACGCCGTTTTTTTGGAGGTTTTTTATGAAAATTTATGCACCTGCATATTATAGGGATTTTAAGTGTATTGCTAATAAATGCAAAAATAGCTGTTGCAAAGCTGGTTGGGGCATTGAAATTGATGACGATACATATGAACTTTATCAGAAGCAAAGCGGAGAATTTGGCGAGAGATAAAAAAAATCAACTCAAAATATCATATCTTTATTTTAAAATTATAAGCTTATTGTTTGATAAAAAGGAGGCTATATATGTCTATAATAAAAATAGAAAACTTAACATTTTCTTATCCATCTGGTTATGAAAATATTTTTGAAAATGTAAATATTCAAATTGATACTGATTGGAAACTGGGAGTTATCGGCAGAAACGGCAGAGGAAAAACAACATTACTTAAAATTCTGTCTGGTAGTCTGGAATATTCGGGGAAGATTATATCCTCTGTGACCTTTGACTATTTTCCTTATTATGTTAAAGATGAATACCGTCTTACACATGAAATATTAAGCGAGATTTGCCCACTTGCAGAGGATTGGGAGATTATAAAAGAACTATCATTTTTAGAAATGCAATCGGATATTTTATGGCAACCCTTTAATACTCTTTCCAAAGGTCAACAGACCAAAGCACTGCTTGTAGCTCTGTTTTTAAATAATGAACATTTTTTATTAATAGATGAGCCAACAAATCACCTTGATATAAAAGGACGAGAGCTTGTAGCGGAATATCTTAAAAAGAAAAAGGGTTTTATACTTGTATCTCACGACCGCTATTTTTTAGATAGCTGTGTTGACCATATTTTATCAATCAATCGTTCAGATATTGAGATACAAAACGGCAATTTCTCATCATTTATGCAAAATTTTGAACAATGCCAAGAATATGAGCGTACCCAAAACGAACGATTGAAAAAGGATATATCCCGTTTGCAAAAAGCATCAGCACAGACGGCGATTTGGTCAAATAGAGTTGAAAAAACCAAAAATGGTAAAAATAGTGCAGGATTAAAACAGGATAAAGGCTATGTTGGGCATAAATCGGCAAAAATGATGAAACGTTCTAAAACCTTATTAACAAGACAACAAGAAACTATTGAACAAAAATCAGAACTTTTAAAAAACGCTGAACAAAATCAGGAACTTAAACTAACCATTCTAAATTATCATTCTGACCTTATAGCGAAGTTTTCGGATATAGAAATTATGTATGATGCAAAGGTAATTTCCAATCCCGTTTCTTTTGAACTGCACAGGGGAGAACGAATTGTATTAGAGGGTAAAAACGGCTGTGGAAAAAGCAGTGTATTAAAGTTATTGGTTGGTGAGGATATATGCTATAATGGAAAAATGACTCTTGGTTCGGGGCTTGTTATTTCTTATGTTCCACAGGATACCTCTTTTTTAAGTGGTAACCTTTCGGATTTTGCGTATTATTCTAAAATAGATGAGAGCCTATTTAAAGCTATATTAAGAAAAATGGATTTTGAACGTTCACAATTTGATAAGGATATATCGGATTTTTCGGGAGGGCAAAAGAAAAAAGTGCTTATTGCCAAAAGTCTTTGTGAGCAGGCTCATTTATACATTTGGGACGAACCACTTAATTTTATTGATGTGTATTCAAGAATACAGATTGAAAAACTTATACAAAACTATTCTCCAACAATGATTTTTGTAGAACACGATAGGATTTTCCAACAAAAAATTGCAAATAAAAAAATCTGCCTTTAACAGAAAATCGGCAGATTAATAATTTATTTTTATAATTTAAAAAAGAATTTAGGCAGTTTTTAAATTTTGAATTAATTTACAGTTATATTTTTCAAAATCCACCTGCATTTTTAATAAATTAATTAGTATATCTTTTAAATTTTATAAATTTTAAACATATACTGCTTTTATTTGCGGAAAGGGGACAATTTGCAAATTTTAAAACTTTATGCTATAATATTTACAGTATAAATTTTGATAATTATAAGGAGTTGTTTTTTTATGTCTGTAAGAGCAAGACAAAACACTAATACACAAAAATTACGTTATATAACCTTTACAGGGCTTTTCGCTGCTATAATATATGCCTTTACTGCTTTTTTCCATGTTCCAACCGGTCTTGGATATATTCATATCGGCGACGCTTTTATTTACCTTGCAGGTGCAATTCTTCCAACCCCCTATGCTATGGCAGCTGGTGCAATTGGTGGAGGTCTTTCCGACGCACTTTCGGGATATGTAAGCTGGGTTCCCGGAACGGTTATAATAAAAGCTATAACAGCAATGTGTTTTTCCTGCAAGCAGGAAAAGATAATAAGCAAACGCAACCTGCTCGGAATAATCCCTGCTTTTGCCGCTTGCGTACTGCTTTATATGTTATATCAAGGTCTTTTCCTTTCGGGCGGAATTTCTTCAAAAGGATTTTGGGCAGCAATTGTAAATATGCCGTCCAACTGTTTGCAGTCGTTCGGAAGTGCAATTGTGTTTGTTGTGCTTGGTCTTGCCCTTGACAAGGCTGGAATGAAAAAAAGAATTGGTTTCTAAAATTATATAGGTTATATATTTATTATCCGCATCTGATTTTGTTAAGATGCGGAGTTTTTGTATATTATATGAAAGTAGTATGGTTGAAATGTTAAGTGATAATTACAATTTGACTACAATTTATGTAAATCTATTGATTATAACATAAAAATACTGTATAATTATGTATAGGTACTATAAATAATTTTGTTGAAAATGTCGAATTACTGAAAGTACCAAATATAAAAATCTTAAATATTAAGGAGTTGAATTTATGAGTATTATTGAAAACAAGCTTACCAGTTTGGAAAAAGGCACAAGGGTAAGAATTATTCCGTCAAATGGAAATGTCATAGAAGGAATTATAACCGAAAATGACAAAAGCGAATCCCTTTGTATCAGCATTTGTTCTGAAGCAATCTTAAAATATTCAGGAATTTTGGGGATTGAAATCATCAAACAAGCAAAAACGGAAACTATGCCAATTCCCGATAGAATGGTTACTATTACTGAACCGATTGTGTCGACCGAATCTGACAAAGAAACCGTAAAAATTGTAAAATCATCAGATATAGCAGAATTTAATGCAACAATTTCAGAACTGGAGGATAGTTTTAAACAATTAACCACCGAACAAAAAAATGCTTTGCAACCATATCTTAGCAAGTGCAGAGATGCAGTTAAAAACAACAATAGCGAAAAATTCAAAGCAGCATTAAAAGAATCCTGGCAGATTATAAGCGACAACGAATGGGATTATGACCCTGCTGCAAATGTATTCCACGCATATATATCCTGTCTTGCAGGCGATTATATTAAGGCGTCAGAAGATTTATATTTTGGTGATGAAGTTCGCAAGGCTTATCTTTGTGCATACTCAATGGCAAGACAGGAGGGAACAAAAGAATTTTATACCCTTGCAGGAACGTTTGCAATAATTTATATTTTAAACAATCATGAATATTTCTCAGAAGCTCTTCTTGTGGTCGAAAAATGCTGTGAAATGTCTTTGGATATAAGTGGACTTTATATTTTAATGGACAAACCCGAACTTAAAGAGGATACTGTTAATCTTGCAAAGCGTATCTGTCAACACAAAAATATTTTTTATTCAGATGATAGCATGATTTTTGAAAGTCTTAAAGCCACCTGTACAAACAACGACATAGGCGAAAGGGTCAAAGAGTATATTGACGAAATCGAAGAACAGACAGAGCAGGAGGGTGTTTCAAATACCGATAAAAATGGAATGTTCGGCGGACAGATTGTAAAATATAATATTTTTGAGAAAAAAGGTGTAATACAAGACGAAAATAAAAACCAATACAATTTTTCACTGAAATCTATAACCGATATATCCCTCCAGAAACAGCTTGAAAAGTTAAAATCCAGCAGGGATATATCCGAAGAAAAATCAATAACAGTTAAGTTTACCACAACCAAATTTGGCGGTGAAATTATAGCGGAAAATATAAAGCGTGGAATAGGCGTTGTGTTTTCTATTAACGATTTAAACAATCTGTTTTACGGAAAGAAGTATGAAGAAATTATAAAGAACGGAGAAAAACTCCTTACGGGAGATGGTTTTGAAATAGTGTTCAGCATTATTATAAAAGCTTTTCTTGCTCTTAAAAATGCTGGCAAAGAACAGCCTTATCAACAAAAAATAAATGATATTATAGATAAATACAAAGGAAAACTTACTATATATACCGCACTTAATTCTCTCCAAAATTATTATATGTCTTATAAAATGTACAAAGAAGCAACCGAGATTATAGACAAGCTTATATTCTTAAGCAATCGTGAAGAAAAAACCAGTCAGCTTGCTTATTTTTTGGAGCAGAAAGCAACCTGCTATGAAAAACTTGGATATTATGCAGAAAGTGTTGAAACCCTTGAAAAATGGATTTATGTTGTAGAAAAAAATAATCTTGAAAATCTGTATAACATAATGAACACCAGCACCTACATAAGAATTGCAGAACTATGCCTTATAATGGAGGAATACTCAAAGGCTCTTGAATATGCCACCAAGGCAAAAGGCAATCCGTATGACCGAAATGATATTATAAGGAAGTGTGAACTTGCATTAAAGAAAGATGAAGTTGTGGAAACTGAAGAACAGGTCGAGGAAACCGAAGAATTTTATGAACAGCCAGAAGAAGAACTTTACAATGCCGACGACCTTGAAAATTTTATTGCAGAATATAGCAGTACAGATGATTTTGCCAAACTGGGAATGACCGAAGATGATATTATAAGTGAGGCTTTAAAGTTTAAGAACGATAAGCTTTATTGTCTTGTTGCTTATGTTTCCGCTGCTGCTTATATTGCAAAGGGCAAAAGCTGTGAAACCAACCTTAAGGCGGTAGAGCTTGCTTTCCGATTGGCTTTTGGAATTACCACCGAACAGGATGACACAAGCAGTTCAAATGTTATAGGAGTGTTTACTTTGGCAAAAGAAATTGTTCCAAGTATATCCGACAATCTTTTTATTGCTTCTTCACTGCGTACTCTTTTTAATGAAAGCAAAGAAATTGACTATGGAATGGAAACTTTGGTTGATGAGGTCAAGAGTGTTGCGTATAGTAATAGTACAGACCTTTGCGAACTTGCGGACAAGCTGAATGAATTTCGTATGTCGACCGGAGCAGGAATAGATACCTTTGCCGACTATCGTGTGGGAAACAATGCCCTTGAAAATATTCTTGAGCAGGCTTGCAATTACAGAGAACAAATTAATGGAAAACTTAAAACATTTGAAAGTCAAGGTCAGGTTAGACGTACAAGAGAATTTATATTCGGTAACGATGAAAGCATTGTAAAAACTTGTTTTGATGCTATGTGTGACAACCAAACCGAAAAGGCAGAGGATATTGAAAAGAAAATACTGGATACTTTTATACGCAGTGGCAAAGAAATTTCTTCCGAAAATGTCGACAAAAAGAAACTTGATGAGTTTATTGATGATATGTGGATTAAAGCAAGGGACGAAATCTTAAACGAGAAAAAAAGCGTTGCAAGACCTAACGATAAACTCAAAGGTTCAAAACGAACCAATGTTATTAAAAATGTGGAAAAAATAATAGATTTTATTGGAAAATGGCTGTATGCCTCAAAACATACAAGCGGAGTATCCAACGATTTTGCAAGCCAAAAATATGAGGAAATTAAGCCTGCACTTGTTGAACTTTTGGAAAAGCTTGAAACCGAGTTTAAGGATAATGCTGATGACAAGGGAAAATTTGCCGTTTATACAGTAGTAACGGAAATGCGTCAAAAACTTTGCGGAAAATATGGCAATACAGAACAGAAATATTTCTATATTGATTTCTTAAGGGACGGCAACATTCTTCTTGATGAAAACTATCAACCGGAATTTTATAGCACATTCTGTTCACTTCCAAACTTTAATATTCTTCAAAGAATTAAAGACCATTCGGCTAATGTTCTTCCAAGCTTTAGCGAAAGGGTAGATGAGCTTTTAAGCGGAAATATGCTTACAACCAATCTTCGCAGTGCGGGACTTATCCGAAACTATGCTGAAGAAATAGGAGATACCAAACTTGCGGAACATGAAATGTTCAGTTACCTTGACAATTGCATTTCAAGCGGAAAAAACCGTTTTAAGCGTATTCACGAGGATTTTCTTAACGAACTTGAACTGCTTGAAAGTTGCGGAAGCATTTCGGATATAGACGGCGAAAAAACAGCCATGGTTAAAGCCTCTAACATCTGGTATAAAATTTGCTATGTAACCAAAGACTTCGGATTTTATGCAAATCTTGTTGAAATATACAAACAGAAAATCAATGTTGACACTCAGGAAAAGGCGGGACAGCTTTTACAGCGTCTTGAAGAATTGGACGTCAACCCTAATTATAATTTTGGTGCTTATCCAAAATCGGTTATAGAGAATTTTATAAAGGATAGAAATTTCACCGTTGCCGAAAATATGATGAACTGCGTTATCAAAGGCGATATAAGCGAGGTTGAAGATTTTTCGCTTGAACCGTTTAGCTATTTTGAAGATTTTATCAAAAAGTATAATACCTATTATAAAATAGTAAAAGACCAGAATGTAACACTTGAAAAATCTGTTTTAAACTATGAGGGCAAGAAAAATCTTGAAAAATATCTTAGTCTTAACAGTGTCCGCAAGGACTCAAAGGGCGGGGCATCACTTGTTCAAAACTGGATTTATACCCCTCAGTCCACCAGCGAAACTAAAATTACCAAAATACTTGGAATACTTGGTTTTGATAACATAACCGTAACCGAGGAAAGCAGCAATACAACCGAAAAAACTTTTATTGCTAAAAAGAAAAAGCAGACAGGTATTGTAAATTATCTCCACCCAATTCCTGCGTTTGGTTCGGGTGCTGAAAATGAGGGATTTAGGGTACTTTGCCTTTTCGGAACTTACGACTGCGACCGTCTTATTGATAAATTTAAACAGATAAATTCCGTTTCCAAACACACCCTTGTTCTGCTTGATTTCACCATGAAACTTGACGACCGCCGCCGACTTGCCCGTAAGATAAAGGAAGAAAAATCCTTCTCAAGAACCTTTGCGGTTGTAGACAGGCTTAGTATTTTCTATATTGCAAAGCATTATGCCGCAAATACTGTAAATCGTATGCTTATGGCAATAACAATGCCGTTTGCTTACTATCAACCGTTTGTTGCAAAATCCAGCAACAGTATCCCTCCAGAACTGTTTACCGGTAGAACCGAACAGCTTCGTTCGATTGAAAAGCCAGAGGGAGCAAACCTTGTTTATGGTGGTAGACAGCTTGGTAAGAGTGCATTGCTTAAAATGGCGGCAAAGGATATAGACGGTAACAGCGACCATGACCGTGCTATTGTTGTGGAACTTAACGACCTTAACTACACCGAGGCAGCAGACCGTGTTTCTTATGAATTGGTTCGTCAGCATATTCTCCCCGAGGGTTGCCAGTGCAACGATTGGGAAATTCTTTCAAGACATATCAGCGAACGCCTTGAGGATACCAATCCGCAAACAAGAATAAACTACCTGCTTTTGCTTTTGGACGAGGCAGATAGCTTTATTGAAAGTTGTAAAGAGGTAAGCTACAAACCAATTTCGGTGTTTAAAAATCTCCCGTCCAATAGATTTAAACTTGTTATGGCAGGACTTCACAACCTTAGTAATTTTAACCGAACCGAAGTTCTTCACAACAATTCCATTCTTGCCCACCTTGAAAGCCTTGTGGTTCACCCGTTCAACCGACACGAGGCAACCGAGCTTTTGACAAAAACCCTTGCTTATTTGGGACTGCGTTTTGACCCCGATGTAATTTCACATATTATAGCAAAAACCAATTTCTTCCCCGGAATTATACAACTTTATTGTCAAAAGCTCCTTGAGGCAATGCAGGAGGATTACGCAGGCTATAACGAATCCGAAACACCTCCGTACAACGTTACAGAAAGCCATATCAAAAAGGTTCTTTCCGACAAGAGTTTTACTGATGAGGTAAAGAGCAGGTTGGAAATGACCCTCCATGTAAATGACAAGAACGACAATTCCTATTACATTATTGCACTTGTTCTTGCATATCTCAATTTTGAAGAACCAAAGGACAAAGGCTATGAGCCGGAAAAAATACTTGATTTTGCAAAGAAATTTAATATTATGAGAATATCCGATTTGGAATGTGAACAGCTTGTTGCAATTCTTGACGAAATGTGCGACCTTAATATACTTAGTAGCATGGAAAATCACTATACTTTCTCCACCGATGGTTTTAGAGATTTGCTTGGCAACCGCAGTACCGTTATGGAAAACCTTGATAAGTTTATGACGAGAGGAGAGGAGGAGTAATGGATATAGGAAAAATGTGGTGGCAAACCATGATTAATCCCCATAGATTTATAAGCGATATTTCCGATGCGGTTTTGGAAGACAAAAGCGTTATTATAAATCTGCCCGACAATCTTCCATGGGAACAAGAATTTATGGACGAACTTGTTGAAAATCTTGAACAAAGTCCAAAGGCAGTAAGAAATTTAGATGTATCTTTGGCAGGCAATGCAGGAGAGTTTCTGTTGGACAAGTTTTGTAGCAAACAGCAAAAGGACGAATATTGGGTCACACAAACCTATGAAGAATTTCTTGCAACCAATCCCGTTCTTACTTTGAATCATAAGATTGCCATACTTGAAGGGATAAACGATAAAAATTCCGCAATGTGGGAAAAGAGCATCGGAAGTTATATGAATTTTTGTGACGACCAGAAAGAACATGGTGTGTTTGTTGCAATATCAAGGGCAAGCAAACCGATAAAATCCGTAAATCCAAAACTGCAGAGTTTTAGCTACAATGAATATATAAACAGTTATGATAATCTTATGCTTTGTCTTACCATAGTTTCGGACTTAAAAATAAGCAACTGGAAAAAACAATATATTGCCGAGGCGGCTAATTTGATTTCGGACGGGGATTGCGAATTTGCGGGAGCTTTGGCTGAAAAGGGTGAGCAGATTATATCCGATTCAACCTGTGTTTTTAAGGTGTTTAAGGAAAATGGTGGCGAACAGCTTTCTGAATTTATAGAGAAGTTTAACACAGCAATGTGGGAAACGCAGATTAAAATTGTTTTCCCCATAGTAGAAAGATTTAGAAAAAAGTTTATCCGAAAATATGAAGATTACATAGTTCAATACCTTAAGCCAGGAATTAAAATTGATGGCAGAAAAATTTATAGTCCAGACGAACTGGAAATAGGGCATATTTATCATATGTGCGGACAGTATAAATTTGCCGATAAATCGGATTATGACAAGGTGTGCAAAATAAGAGAGGCAAGAAATAAAATTTCCCATTGGCAGACCGTTTCGTACAAAGAACTTGAAGATATAGCCGAATTTGATAATTAAAGAAATCCGCCTACATTTGTAGGCGGATTTTTATTGCAAATAAAACTTTAAACTTTTTTTCTTAAACAAACCATATCAACAAGCTTAACTCCACATTCAATAATTGGCTTATCATAATTATCTGTGAAAAAATTTTTTATTCTATGATGTTCAACAAACCCACATTTTTTATAAAATGGAATTGTAAGTGGACTATCACCAGTGCCAACCTGAAGAATGTTAAATCTATTTTTATATTGCTTTTCTATAAATTCAATTAGCTTTCTGCCGTATCCTTTGCCTTGACTTTCAGGGGAAACAGCAATATTTTTTATTTCAAGTATACCCTCTCCCTCATCAGTAACAACACATTCTGCTTTTACCATTTTATTATCATACAAAACAAACATGGTTCCTATATCAAGATAACGTTCTATCATGTTTTCCTGTTCATCTGCAAGCAAAAGAAGTGACATATATTCTCTTTTATTTTTAGTGATTTCTTTAATTTGCATATAATTTCCTTTAAAAAATATTTTCAAATAATAATTACAGTGAATTTTATCAACTTAAGTCACAGGTTGTAAAACCTAATTTACATAGTTCATTTTGGATATTCAGTTTGAAAGTTACAAACACATTCAAAAAAATAATATCCTATCCATTGTAACAATATTCCTCATATATTTTACATTTATCATAACACATCAATTTAATAATTATTGTTTCTATATAAATTTGCTTAAAAATATTATTATATTCCCCACCAATGGCGGAGAATATAATTGTAATTACAGTCTATTAATTTTTAGTTTTAGGTTCTACTTCTTGAGTTAGCAACAACTCTTTGCGGTATATATCCGCTTCAAACCAAAATGTAGTTCCTTTATTCTCCTCGGACACCACTCCAAAAGCAAACCCATGTTTTTTAAGAATTTCCTTTACGATGCTAAGCCCCAATCCTGTTCCGGTAACATCACGCTTGTAACGTTCGTCACGGTAGTATCGTTCAAAAACTTTTGGAAGTTTCTCTTTAGAAATTCCCTTTCCGTGGTCGATTATTTCAAATCTCACCACATCTTGCTTGTTGGTTTGTTTTATTCTAATTCGTTTATCCTCTGAAGAATAGTTAACAGCATTGTTGATAAAATTGTAAAACACTTGGTCGAGTTTATCGGGGTCTGCAAATATTTCAATGTCATCATCAGGAATAAATTTTATATCATATCCTTCACGTTCATTAAGATGCTGATATCTTGACATTACCTCCTGCATTTTTGAATGAACACTAACAGGAATTTTTACAATCTCTATGTTTCCGCTTTGTAGCTTTGACACCTCAAGTATGCTGTTTACAAGTGCTGTAAGGCGGTTTGCCTCATCAATAATAACCTGAAGATGTTCATTTCGCTTTTTGGGATTGTCCCCCGACAGGTCACGAATCATCTCCGCATATGCCACAACCATTGTAAGAGGGGTTCTAAGGTCGTGAGAGATGTTTGCCACCAAATCTTCTTTTAGTTTAGACACTTTGGAAATTTCGTCCTTTGCCTTATTTAGCACATCTGAAAGTTCCTCCACCTCAAGATAACCTTTTCCAGCAAACTCTACATCAAAATCTCCTTCGGCAAATTTATTCGCCGTTTTAGTGACATTTACAATAGGTCTTGAAATTCTCCTTGAAATAAAAATTGAAATAATAAAAGCAAGTTCAAAGATAATAACTGTAATATAAAGTAGCTGGTCACGCATTATTTTAGAGGTGGAATTCATAGGGTCAAGAGAGGTTTCCATAAATAGGTAAAGAGTTCCTTTTGGAGTTGCTTTGGTTGTAACATAAAGCAGTTCTTCGCTGTCGTTTATTGAATTTTTGTGAGGAACAATAAGAACATCATCATTACTGTTTTGCAATGCTGAAATAAGCTGGTAAAGCTCTGTACCCCAATTGTTTGTGATAGCTTCATTAAAATAAGAAAAACTTCCGAGAGTATTTTCTTTGTATAGTATATTGCTTCTTTCGTCCGAAACAACAATACACAGATTATTGGTAAAGGCAAGCATTTTAACCGTTTCTCTGAACTGTCCGTCGTCCATCGACCCTTGAAGAACATCTGCGGTTGAGTTTAGCTGATTTATCTTTGCAGATTTATAATAAATTGAAATAAAAAAATATTGAAACACCCAAAGCAGAACAAGAATTATAAGGGTAAAAACAACAAGGTATCTTAGAATGTAACTTCTTAGTTCGGTTGGCTTTTTATTGTCGGATTTACTTGATTTTGTCAAACTTGTATCCCATTCCTCTTAAAGTAATAATAAGATTGCGATATTCGCCAAGGCTGTTTCGGAGCATTTTTATATGTGTGTCAACCGTGCGGTCGTCACCATAAAAATCAAACCCCCAAACCTCTTCCAAAAGCTTTTCACGAGAAAGAGCAATGTTTGCATTTCTTATAAGATAGAAAAGCAGGTCATATTCCTTTGGAGTCATAGGAATATTTTTGCCGTCAATAGTAACCTCTCTTGCCTTAAAGTTAACCGTAAGTCCTTTATAGGTTATAACGTCCTCGTCCTGTTTGGTTTGGTTTTGTGCATTAGCCCTTGCCATAACCGCCTTTACTCTTGCCATTAATTCCTTTGGAGAAAAAGGTTTAACAACATAATCATCTACTCCAAGCTCAAAGCCAAAAAGCTTGTCGTATTCTTCGCCCCTTGCCGAAAGCATAATAACTGGTGTTGATTTAATTTTTCTTATTTCTTTGCAAGCGGAATAGCCGTCAAGTTTTGGCATCATGATATCCATAATAATAATATCAAAGTCCTGTTCCTTTACTATATTGACAGCTTCCATTCCATCGCAAGCCTGAGTTACCTCAAAATCATTAAATTCTGCATATTCTTTGACAACTTCACGAATTTTCGCTTCGTCATCGACAATTAACATTCTTGGCATAAAAATCCTCCTTTTATTTCTTAAGTATATATTATAGCTTATTTTTGTGACAATATTATGATATTTTGTGTTTATTTATGTGTAAAATCAAAACATTTTAATCTGGTCGGGGTCGTCCGCCTCGGACAAAAAGCAACCTACCGCTGGAATTGATTTTACAATATACCTTTCGTTCTGCAAGGCAAATTCTTGACTTGCAATATAAGCTTTGTGTACCTCTGTTTTTGCTTTAAGTTTCATAACGCAAACACCTATTGTATCCCTTGTCTGTTTGGGTGTGACAAGTGCTGTGTTAAATAAAATTGCTCGTCCGCCGGAAGAAGTAAGCATAATATCCGTATTTTCTTCCACAAAAAACATTTCAAGAATTTCCTGCTTATCGGTATAAGCCTTAGTCATTTTCTTTCTATTGGTTTTGGTTTCAAATACGTTTAAAGGCACTTTTGCCACCTTGCCGTTTTTGAAAATATATATTAAATAGCCTTTATAATCTTTTGTGCAGACAAGTTTTAAAATATTTTCATCCTGTTCAAAACCAAGTTCGGCGGGAATAAAGCTACCCATTGCACTTGCTCTTGTTTCGGAAAAATTAAGAGCCTTTGTTTTATAGACATTGCATTTGTCGGTAAAGAAAAGCAGTTCGGTTTTGTTGGTTGCGTCAAACTGCTGAGAAATACTGTCGCCATCTTTAAGTTTCTGTTCGCCGGACATTCTAAGCGACTGAGGAGTAATCTTTTTAAAATAACCCTCTTTGGATAAAAACAGATGACAAGCAAAGTCGGGTGTTTCGTCAACAAAATCTTCAGCCTGCTCAACCACATCATAAAGTATCTCGGATTTTCTCGGCTGACCATACTTCTTTACAACCTCTTTAAGTTCGCCAATTATAATATTCTTAATTTTCTTGTCACTGCCCAAAGTTTCGTTAAGCTCGCCTATATCCTTTGAAAGACTTTCAATATCCTTGGTTCGATTTAAAATATATTCTTCATTAAGATTACGCAGTTTTATCTCGGCTACATAATCTGCTTGAATTTCGTCTATTGCAAATCCAATCATAAGATTGGGAATAACCTCTTGTTCCGACACCGTTTCACGGATTATTTTTATCGCCTTGTCTATATCTGCAAGTATTTTTTCAAGACCTTTAAGAAGATGCAGTTTTTCCTGCTTTTTGGCAAGTTCAAAATTTACCCTGCGTCTAACGCAGTCCATTCGGAAATCAATCCATTCGGAAAGTATTTCCTTTACCCCCATAACCTTTGGATAGCCATGAACAAGTATATTAAAATTACAAGAATAGTTATCCTGTAAAGGCGTAAGCTTGTAAAGCTTTTGCATAAGTTTTTCGGGGTCTGTTCCTTGTTTCAGGTCAATTCCTATGGTCAATCCCTCAAGGTCGGTTTCGTCACGAACATATTTAATTTCCCTTATTTTTCCCAATTTTATAAGAGTTGCAATTTTTTCAATAATAGCCTCAATTGAAGTTGTTGAGGGAATTTCAGTTATTTCAATACAGTTTGAAGGCTTGTTGTAATGCCATTTGCATCTAACCTTGATTGAACCTCTGCCTGTTTTAAACACCTTGTCTATTTCATCATAATCATAAACTATATATCCTCCACCCGGAAAGTCTGGAGCTTTAAGGGTATCATGAAGGTTATGGTCTGGGTTACGCATAAGTGCAATGGTGGTTTCGCAAAGCTCAGTCAGGTTAAAAGGGCAAACTGCACTTGCCATTGACACACCTATTCCAACATTAGCATTAACAAGAATTGTCGGAAAAGTAGAGGGCAATAATGTAGGTTCTTGCATTGTGTTGTCATAGTTTGGAACAAAGTCAACTGTGTTTTTATCTATATCACGAAAAAGTTCAGCACATATTGCTTCAAGCTTAACTTCTGTGTATCGGGAGGCAGCATAAGCCATATCTCTTGAGTAGGCTTTGCCGAAAGAACCTTTTGAATCAACATAAGGGTGCAAAAGAGTTTCGTTTCCTCTTGAAAGACGCACCATTGTTTCATAAATTGCCTGGTCACCGTGTGGGTTAAGCCTCATTGTCTGACCTACTACATTTGCCGATTTGGTTCTTCCGCCAGTAAGCAACCCCATTTTATACATGGTATATAAAAGTTTGCGATGAGAAGGCTTAAAACCGTCAATTTCGGGAAAGGCTCTTGATACTATAACGCTCATTGCATATGGCATATAGTTTTTTTCAAGAGTTTCAACAATAGGCTGTTGTACTACCGTTCCTGCACCCTCTATATATGCGTCCATATTAGCTTTAGGCTGTTTAGTCTTTTTTTGTCCTGCCATTTTGTATTCTCCTTTCTTTTAACTTATATCTGCCATTTCAAGGTAATCATGACCATTTTTTGAAATAAATTCTTTACGTTCCGCAAGATTATCCCCAAGCAACATATCAAACATATAAGCAGTCTGCTGTGCATCGGACGGATTAACTTTGATAAGTCTTCTTGTTTCGGGATTCATGGTGGTAAGTGCCATCATTTCTGGTTCGTTTTCGCCCAGTCCTTTTGAACGCTGAAGATTATATTTTTTGCCGGCAAGTTTTTTTAGTATTCTGTCTTTTTCTGTATCGTCATAAGCAAAATATGTTTTGTTTTTAGTTGTAATTTCAAAAAGCGGAGATTCTGCAATATATACATAGCCTTTTTCAATAAGGGTTGGGGTGAGGCGATAAAGCATTGTAAGAACAAGTGTTCTTATCTGAAATCCGTCATAGTCGGCATCGGTGCAGATTATAACCTTATTCCACCTTAAATTATTTAAATCAAAGTTTGCCAAATCTTTATTTGATTTTGACTTGACCTCCACACCGCAACCAAGAACCTTCATAAGATTGGTGATTATTTCACTTTCAAAAATACGGTTATAATCGGCTTTAAGGCAGTTGAGTATTTTTCCTCTTATCGGAATAACCGCTTGAAAATCCGCATTTCTTGCCATTTTAACCGAACCCAGAGCCGAATCTCCCTCCACTATATAAATTTCTCTTTGAGAAACATCTTTTGAACGGCAATCCACAAATTTTTTAACCGAAGTGGCTAAATCCATTGTGCCAGTAAGCTTTTTCTTTATGTTCTGTCTTGTGCGTTCAGCATTTTCACGGCTGTTTTTGTTTATAAGAACCTGCTCAGCAATTCTTAAGGCTTCATCGGGATTTTCAATAAAATATAAGAAAGTCCACCATAGCATCGTATATAAACTTGTTGGAAATTCCCTTTTTGGTCTGATTTTCATAAGATGTCTGTGTGGAAAAAGAACTTGATACAATAACAAGACAATCTCTAATATCTTCAACCTTTATTTTTGATTCGTTTTTCTTGTATTTATTGTTGTTTTTAAGATAGCTGTCTATGTGCGACAAAAACGCTTGATTTATAGCTTTTTCGGGAGAACCGCCGTGTTCGAGAAAGCTTGAATTATGATAAAATTCCGCAAAGGATTTTTTGTTTGAGAAGGTAAAGGCAACGTTCATTTTTACTTTATAGTCGTCCATATCTTCACGGTCACGTCCCATATCGCTTTTGCTCCAACTCTGAACCGAAGTGAGATTTTCGCCCTCTGCAATTTCTTCTATATAGTCGGAAATTCCATTTTCATATAAATATTCCTGCTCATCAAAACTGCCATCGGAATTTTGATATTTAAAAATAAATTTAATTCCCGAATTTACAACTGCCTGACGTTTTAAAATATCCTCAAAATATTCCTTTTCAATATCTATATCGGTAAACACTTCAAGGTCGGGTTTCCATCTGGTAATGGTTCCGGTGCGTTTGCCGTCATACGCCTGTTTTTTTAGACCGCCGATATTCTTTCCCTTTTCAAAATGCAGATTAAACTGCTGTCCGTCACGATAAACGCACACGTCCATATATTCCGAAGAATATTGAGTTGCACAAGCACCAAGACCATTAAGACCCAGCGAAAAATTATAGTTGTCTGAACTGTTGTTGTTAAACTTTCCTCCTGCATAAAGTTCGCAGTAGACAAGCTCCCAGTTATAACGGTTTTGAGATTTATTGAAATCAACCGGACAGCCACGACCGAAATCCTCAACCTGTATACTGTAATCATTATAATAGGTTACAATAATTTCTTTTCCATAACCGTCCCTTGCTTCATCTATAGAATTAGAGAGAATTTCAAAAGCCGAGTGCTTGCAACCGTCTATATTATCCGAACCAAAAATAACGGCAGGTCGCAGACGAACCCTCTCTTCATCTTTAAGAAGAACAATTGAATCATCATTATATTGTTGTTTTTTTGACATTATGTTCCCTCCGAATGGATATTTAAATTTCATACAATTACTATTATAACAAATTTTTTTGAAAAAGTAAAGTGTTTTTTGAAAAAAAATAGTTTCAAAACCACATTTGCGGGTAATAGCACAAAAATATAATAAAATCACCGGTTGTTTTTAGCCGATGATTTTGCAAAAAATAATTTAGCATTTTGCTTATTGAATTAATTATTATCTTTAAAGCAAACCTTTGCAACAAAAGCAAATATGCTTGCTCCGACAAAAATTTCAAGCGGATATATCAACAATCTGTCTGCTGGAATTAGCATTGCAAGAATTGATATTGCCCCTGCTGGCGGAAGATACATTTTTATTCCGTGCATAATAAATGCAACAAGTATCATTGATAGTGTGGCAAACAAAAATAGTGGCAAGCCTAATGCAATACAAGCAAATCTACAAGCACAGCCAATCAAAGCAGATATTGTAATTAAGGCACAAGCAAGGTTAAGTTTTTTTCGAGCGGGGCAATTCTCCCTTGAAAATTCCGTAAAGGCAACCAACAAAGGCGGAGCAACAATAAAATTTAAATTGTATTTTATTGCAATTATAACAAATGGTATTACAAGCAGGGTTCTTAAAAACAGATTATAAAAATCTTTTTTGTTTGGAATATTTGCTATGTACTGCTCCGTTTCAACCAATTTTAATTTTTCTAAAATTATTCTACAAAGCAAAATAAGAGCAGTAAAAAATACTGCGGAAATTATATATATTGGTGTTTTGGTTTGAAGCATTATTGGAAGCACCATTGCGGAAATCATTGGTGCAAAAGTGGTTTTAGAAAGCACTAAAAATATTTGTGCCAAGGCATAGCCTATAATCATTTGGGCAAAAACAGGAATATGCAGATATTTTACAATCAACATTCCGCAAACTGCACATAAAATTATATATACAAAAATTTTAATCTTGCTTGTGTTCCATGGCATTTTGGGAGCTATCATCATTCCAACAGCTATCGCTGTTATTTCAGGGAAGATTATTTCTTTATTGTTAAAGGCACTGCTGAAAAATATCATTAAAGCTACTATAAATGCTGAAAGTGAAATTGATATACTTTTTTTCATTTTTATCTCCTGTATTTTTTTCATAAAAATATGACAAATAAAAAACCGCCACTGCAGGCGGAATTTTTTCAAAAAAATAGAGTATGCAGGGCGGAATTGCACCGCCATCTCTCCCTTAGCAGGGGAGCTGTTTTTGCTCTTTAAACTACTGCACACTGTCGACACACAAGGTGACCTCTGGCGTGGAGTGCCAGTATGCTAAACTTACACTATCGACAACTACATTATAGCATATTTTTTATTGTTTGTCAAGCCATAAATTAAAAAAATTATGCAGAGCGGACTTGCACCGCCATTTTCCGCTTGAGGTGCGGTTTTCTAACTACTTGAAATACTGCATAACCGTCAATGCGTACTGCAACCTCCAGTGTGTGATGCTGGTATGCTAAAATTTACACCATTAACAAGCATATTATATCACATTTTTTACTACTTGTCAAGTATATTAATATTCACGAAAAGCAAATTTATTATTGTTATTAATTGTTTTCCAACATAGAGCGGGGGAATACAAGAAATTTTTATAATTTCTGCCAAAGCAAAAGCTTGTTAAGCACAAAATATTAATATATTCCAATAAAAAACCGCCTATATAGGCGGTTTTTTATTAAAGAGTGCAGGGCGGAATTGCACCGCCATCTATACATTGGAGGTATATCAGTTTTGCTCTTTAAACTACTGCACACTGCCGACGCAAAATGCGATTTCCAGTGTGACACGCTGGCGTGCTAAACTTACACTATCGACAATTATATTATAGCATATTTTTTAATCATTGTCAAGTACATTCACAAAATATTAACATATTTTCAATAAATATATGTTATAATGGTTTTATTATTAGCAAATAAACTATATTTTACAAGGAGAATTAAAATGAGTAGACAAAGAAAATGCCTTATCTGCCGTGAAAGATGTATTGATTATTATGGTATCTGCCCAAACTGTCAGGCTATAAATGACCAAAAAAGACTTATTCATAAAAATCTTACTGGTTACACCGCCCTTGTCACTGGCGGAAGAATAAGAATAGGCTATGCCACTTGTCTTAGGCTTTTAAGGGACGGGGCAAGTGTTATTGCTCTCACCCGCTACCCGTATCAAGCACTTATGCAATATCGCCTTGAACCAGATTTTGAGCAGTTTAAAGACCGCCTTATAATATATGGTTTTGACCTTAAGCGTGTAGACAGAATAGATATACTTATAGATTTTGTAAAATCACAGTTTCCGCAGGGACTGGATATTCTGGTAAACAATGCCGCACAAACTATAAAAAAACCACCGTCCTATTATCAAGAATTAGAACAAAAAGAGCAGGTTCTCCGCCTTGAAAACAGCAATACAATAACCCTTTTTGAAAACAACATACAATCAAATAATTTTCCTATTCCTTTTGAACAATCCGCCCAGCTTTGCGAAACACCAACATTTAATTCATGGGTGGCAAAAGCCGAGGAGGTTTCTCCACAGGAAATGCTTGAGGTTCAGCTTATAAATGTAACCGCTCCATTCCTGCTTACGGCAGGGCTTAAAAACCATATGAGCATTTCTCCAAACAAAAATAAATTTGTTATAAACGTTTCATCGGTTGAGGGAAGATTTAATCAAAAGGTAAAACTTGCAAGGCACGTTCACACCAATATGGCTAAAGCTTCGCTTAATATGATGACCCATTCGCTTGCCCTTGATTTTTCGCAACAAAGAATTTTTATGTACAGTTGCGACCCCGGCTGGGTTTCCAATCAGTTTCCAAAAGATTATGAAATAAGCAGAAATTTTAAGGCTTATCTTAGTTTTGATGATGCCGCTACAAGAATATGCTATCCAATTTATCTGCATATTGATGATGAGAAAAAACCAGATGATATAGGTTGCCTTTACAAAGACTATAAAATACTGCCTTATTAGTATATTATTTTAAAGATAAATTAGACCACTTGCAATCTGCAGGTGGTTATTAATTTGTGAACATTTTCATCTATCAATACTAACATTAATAATTTTTCATCAGTCATATTTTATTCCTCCTTTATTGTATTTATAATTTCATATTCAGTAATGTAAGCATTTCCACACGAAGAAAAATAATAGTCAAAAAATGTATTAAATTTGCTTACATCATTAAAATGCTCTTTTGACAATATTCTAAAATATCCTTCGCATGCAATGTCAAGCGTATTTAAATATGATACAAGTTCACTAAATTCCAACTCATAATCAACATCCGTAACATTTTCTTCTGAAACAACTATGTAAAATTCAAAATCTTTACATTTATACAAAAGTTCTTGGACATTTGTTGGTGGCTTATCATTAAAGTTACTTTCCTTAAATAATAAAAATGATTTAAAATTCTTGAAATTCGTGTATTCACCCACTAATTCTTCTATCCAAGGGTTTGCAAAAGTTTGATGATAATATGGCCAATAAAGTTCCCATGTTACAGTATATGAATCATAAAAGCCATCATTATCCAAGTCTGTATAAGATGGTACAACTTCTACCATATATTCTTTACCATTTTCTTCACCTGCAACCATCATATCTATTTGGCAATACTTATTTTTTCCTGTAAAATCAGGATTTAAAATGTGGCTTTTTGTAACATTAAATGAAATACCATATTTATTTTGCATAAAATTTAATGCTACTTCAGATACTTCATTAATATTAATTTCTGGAGAACTTTCAATGCAACTTGTAAAATCAAAAAGAAATACAATAACAATTACCACTATAAAAAAATTTTTCATAATTTTCACCAACTACAGTTTTTTTTGAGTTATGGGTTCACCCGAAATCAAAAGGTGGTTCTTCAATTGTTTCATTTGCTGAAATATAATTATCCATATTTAAAACCCCTAAAAATTACATTTTGTTTTGATTTCTTCATTCCATTGATTTGGCATACCGTTCTCGCAATATGCAATTAAAGCAGAACGCAAATCATCAATAAAGTTCTCCTCTTGACTGTAAGGAAAAACAATGCTCTTGCTCACATAGTGCTCTGGGATATTCCAGACAAGTGTATTTTCATCTTCCCAGCTCTTTCTGAATTGTACGAGATAAGACTTTTTATTCCATATAAAAACAAAAATATTTTCTTCATAATAATCTCTGTTATAATATACTCCTAAAAGATAAATATTTCTTTCCTTATCAACTGTCCATTCACAAGGATTTTTCATTTTAATTGTCTTGACAACCTGTCTCATAGAATAAAGTGGATAACTGATTTTCCAAGAATTAAATTCTTCTTGCTGTTCTGGAGTCAACTTTTCATTTATAAAAGCCATAATATAACCTCCTATAATTTTTAAAATCAAAAAATAATACAGTTGAAAAAAACTAACTATATTATACCAAACACTTATGATTTTTTTGTTAGATGTGTGTTATTTATTTGTGAATAAATAATATATACAACTTGTTGTATGTGTTTGTAACTTATAAGAGGGCATTTTTTAAATATTTTAATGGAGATATTAAAAATTCATAAAAAATTTAAAAAAAGTGTTGACTTTTTTGGGAAACTGTGATATAATAATAAAATAAAAATGGGTGACAAGTAATGATTGATAGTCTTGGTTTATTTTATGGTGAAAAAGAAAAACACTAATTTTAAACTGTAAATTATATATAATTATAAAAAAGGAGAATTGACATGAATGTTGCAGCAATTATAGCAGAATACAACCCGTTTCATAATGGGCATAAATATCAGATTGAACAGACAAGGGCAAATGGAGCAACCCATATTGTGGTGGTTATGTCCTCCAATGTGGTTCAGCGTGGGGATATTGCTATTACGGACAAACAAAAACGTGCAGAACTTGCAATAAAAAATGGTGTAGATTTGGTGCTGGAACTGCCTGCGGTTTTTTCGGTGTCGGCTGGTGAATATTTTGCAAGCGGTGCGGTGCAGATTATTGCAGGGCTTGGCTGTGTTAACACGCTTTCTTTTGGTGCTGAATGTGAGGATATACAACTGCTTAAAAAAGCTGCTGACTTTTGCGAAAACTGCAAATACAGCGAAGATATAAAAAGCCTTGTTTCTAAAGGATATACATTTCCTCGTGCAATGACCATGCTTTGTAGTGATAATAATATAAAAGAGATATTAAACGGTGCTAACAATACGCTTGCGATTGAATATATAAATGCACTAAAAAAAATTGACCCTAATATAAAGCCAATGGCAATAAAAAGAACAGGTACTGACCACAACAGTAAAACAGCAAAAGGCAGGTTTGCCAGTGCAAGTTTTATAAGAAACAGAATTTTTCTTGGCGAAAGCACAGAAGATTTTGTACCAGAAAATATATGTGAAAGCTATGCAGATATTGATAGAGTATATAACTGTATATTGTGGACGCTGAATTTGCTTAGCATTGAAGATATAGCAAAGACACCCGATGCAAATTTACAGATAGCAAGGAAGATAAAAAAAGTCGCTGAAACGATGCCGGAAAATTTTAAAACATTTCTTGAGCAGGTTAAGAATAAAAGCATAACCATGGCAAGAATACGTAAAATTGTTATTCAAGCTGTTCTTGGAATAAGAAAAAAGGATATAGTTAATGGTGTGCCTTATTGTAGGGTACTTGCATTTAATGATAAGGGCATTGAAATTATGAAAAATAGTAGATTTACACTTGGCACAAAACTTATTAAACTTGCCGAAAGCAAACAGGGCAAAAGATTTGCCACAATTGAACAGCGTGCAACCAATCTGCAACATCTTGCTTTTAACAAACCAGAATACATTAATGAGTATACAAGAAAAATTATAAAAACCGATTGAGTTTATTTGTTCTCTACCATAGTTGTGAAAATATAATAAGAATTATTTTAACAACTAATTTTAGATAGCTTAGAATAATATAATAAATGGAATATTTTAGAATTATTTTGTACTGCAATTTGGCAAATTGCACATAATTCCAAAATACAAAGTATAAATTTATATGCATACACCCAAAATAAATTTTTTTTGCAAAAAAGGCTTGACTTTTGAAGAAAGGTGTGGTATAATAAATTACGTTGTAAGGGACAAGACAACAATTAATAAATGGAGAAGTCGCCTAGCCCGGTTTATGGCGCACGACTGGAACTCGTGTAAGGGTTAATAGCTCTTCGAGGGTTCGAATCCCTCCTTCTCCGCTAAAAATCCTCTTAAACTTGATGTTTGGGAGGATTTTTTATGTATCAATTTATATAAATATAAATAAAAGAAAGTTAATAAAAAACTATGTAAAAGCTATGTATGAAAATATCTGAAAGTTATTATTTTCAATTAAAAAATTGTTAAAAATTTTAATCCATAAGGAATAAAATTTTTATTTTTTTACTAATGAGAGATTTTATTAACACTTATTTCAAAAGTTCATTTACTTTTATTTGCACTTGTTATAAAGCTTAAGTACAACAAGTCGGATGATAAAGTTATTGAACAAGTTAAAAACAAGAAGTATACTGAAAAAGTGGCTGGATATAGTGGTGAAATACTGCTTGTTGGAGTTAGCTACAATGATAAGAAAGAGCATACCTTGTGTAATTGAGAAAGTAATGAAATAAAATGGGGGTTCGTTCTGAAGAAAACAAATATTATGACTGGAATGGTGGGTATTGTAATGATAAACAAAAAGTTATTTTTTTAGATATTGATGGAGTTTTAAAAGAAGAAGATTATAATGCTCCGTTTTTAGATGAAAGTTTTTCAAAATTTAGAAGAGTTGTGAAAGAAACAAGAGCATTATTGATTTTGTTCCCATCATGGCAAGTGAGTTATGAACGTGCTATGGAAAATGATTTTGAAGATTGCAGCGAAAAGGTTACACAGTTATATGAGATGTTTGAAAAATATTATATTCAAATTGTAGGTTTTACACTATGTCTTGATTCATCGGGATATGTTAGCATACCTCTATCTAGTAGGTATTAATAAATTTAAAATAGCATTAAGTTTCGCTTTTTAAAATTATGGTGATAAATGATTTTTATAAATTAATATGAGATTTATGTTTCAATTTGAATAATACAAAAATAAAATCCGATAATAAATTGAGAAAAAAGCTCATTTAGGTATTGACTTTTTAACAAGTTAGGTGTATAATATAAATATAGGAGTGGATATTATGCTGTTACAATTTAACTTTAAAAATTTTAAGTCTTTTAGGGATGATACAACTTTAGATTTGAGTGCAACTAAAATAACTGAATTTTCGGATAGAGTGATAAATATCGGAAATGAAAAAGTTTTACCGACTGCGGCAATATTTGGGGCCAATGCAAGCGGAAAATCAAATGTTCATGAAGCATTCAGATTTATGGCAACATACGTATTGCGTTCTTTGGAATTTGGTGGAGATTCTTCTGATAAGAAGAGTAAAGCACGACTTTTAAAGCCAACCCCGTTTTTGTTTGATAATAATAGTGCAAATGCTGAATCAACTTTTGAAGTTTTTTTTATTGATAGTGAAGAACGTAGTGTCAAGACATATAATTATGGGTTTGTTTTAAGTAAGAATGGCGTAGAGGAAGAATGGCTTAGCTATGCTTTAAAATCATCAAGAAATAAATTCAAAACAATTTTTTATAGAAATACCATAGAGAATGAATTGGATTTATCAGGATTACCCGCTAAAAGCAGAGAAAATATTGAGGTTTCTTTAGAAAATGAAACTTTGATTGTTTCTTTAGGTGCTAAGTTAAAGATTGCTAAGTTAAAATTTGTTCGAGATTGGTTTTTAGATTTGAATTTTGCTGATTTTGGTAAGCCAATTAAAAATTTGATTATGTCTCGTCTTATACCTGACGAATTTGATGTTAATGAAAATGTTAGGCACAATGTGGTAAAGTATCTATCTTCATTTGATAATTCAATTGTTGATTTTGATATTGAAGAAATTCCTAGTGATAAAGAAGATGATAACAAGCATTTTAAAATCGAAACAGTTCATAAAGTTATTGATTCAGATAAAACTGTTTCTATTCCTTTGCACGAAGAATCGGCGGGAACACTAAAAATGTTTTCGTTATATCCTGTGCTTCAAGAAACTTTGGAAACAGGTAGTGTTCTTTTTATTGATGAATTAAATGCGAGACTTCACCCATTATTGGTGCGTAGTTTTATTATTACTTTTTTAAATCCTGAGATTAATACTAATCATGCACAGCTTGTTTTTACTTCTCATGATTCGTGGCAATTAAATGGAAATTTGTTGCGTAGGGATGAAATATGGTTTACAGAAAAGAGTGATAATGGTATTTCTACTCTTTATTCACTTGCAGATTTTATTGATGAAGATGGAACCAAGATTAGAAAAGATGAAAATTATGAAAAGAATTATCTTTTAGGTAAATATGGTGCAGTTCCATCGTTGAAGACTTTGGATATGTTCAAGGAGGAATGATTTTGAGCAGGACTGATAGGAACGGAAAAAGAAAGCCTAGAGAGCAACTTTCCAAACGTATTCCGAAATTGGGCTATTATTTTATTGTAACTGATACTAAAGAAACAGAACAAAATTATATGTATGGACTAAGAGATTCTATTCCGCCATCTATACAAGAAAAATTATTTATTAAGGTTGTTAAATCAAAAACAGTAGATTTAGTTGATAAAGCAATAAGTCTTGCTTCATTGAATCCCCAATATAGTGAGGTTTGGATTGTATTTGACAGGGATCAGGTCAAGAATTTTGATAAGATTATTTCTAAAGCTGAAGAAAAGGGAATAAAAGTTGGCTGGTCAAATCCTTGTATTGAGATATGGTTTCATGCTTATTTTGGTTCAATGCCGACTTTTCAGACATCAATGCAGTGTTGTCAAGGGTTTGAAAAATGTTTTGAGAAAAAAGTAGAACAAAAATATATGAAGTCTGATAAAGATGTTTATAATAAACTTTGCAAATTTGGTGATGAAAAAAAAGCAATTAAGTTAGCGGAACAGAAATTAGATCAACAAATTAAAAATGGAGTAGAGTTGCCATCAAAAATGTGTCCTTGTACGACCGTTCATATGTTGATAGATGAAATAAAAAAGAAAATATAAAGATGTGAGAGAATTGAAGAAAACAAATATATGTTTGAAAAATTGACATCAACTGATAATTTTGTGCTATAATTAATATTGTAAGGTAGTTTTTACTTTTTCTGCCTTATAGCTAATGTCGGAAACCTTAGTCTTTAAAGACTAAGGTTTCTATTTTTGTTAAGCGTTAAGTAAAGCAAAAGAAAGAGGCTGTCGCAAAATGCGACAGCCTCTAAAAAATAGTATAATCTGTTGAATAACTCAACGATATAATTATATCACACTTTTTGGTATTTGTCATTGGAGCGTTCATAAAAGCGTCTTTAATGTCATTGAAACGTTCCTTAAACCACCCGCCGATATTCTGAAAAACCTCGTGTATTTTCTCAAGCATTTCTTCAAAAATTTCTTTGATTTTAGAAATCCCGTCAGAAATCGCATTGAAAAGTCCGTCAATTAAAAATCCGCCTATTTCGCCCATTTTCTTTGACGGCGAATGAATACCAAAAGCGTCCTTAATGCCGTTCCAAATCGGCTTAAAAATATGGTCAATTATCCAGTTTCCAATGCCAATTAAGCCTTGCAAAATGCCATCAAGCAAGCCTAAAATTATATTAAAACCTATATTTCCCGTGTCATATTTTTCAAACTGCTTTTTGAAAAATTCTTGACCTTGCTCGATTTTGTCTTTCAAAAATCCCTTGACAAGGGCTAAAGCACTGCCTATTGCAAGTCCAATTAATCCAAAAATTCGGTCGCTAATTCCTGCCCAATCAATATTAGCAAGAAATGTATAAATATCTTCGCCGATTTGCTCCCAGTCAATCGTTTTTATAAAATTGTATAGCGTGTCCAATGCACCCTTAACACTCTCTGAAAGAGTAGTCGCAGTTTTTGCCCAGTCTATGCCGTTAAACCAGCCGTTGACAATGTCACCAAATGCCGTACCAAAAGCCGACCAATCAAACGTTGTGACAAAGCCATAAATTCCATTAATCCATGCACGAATTTGGCTTGCAAGAGCGTCCCCCAAGTCGTAAAAATCAATATTATAAATAGCAGAATTAAGCATTTCGCCGATACTTCGACCAAGTCCCTCATCATCAAAACTATCATTCCAAGTTCTGAATGCAGAAAAAATGGTAGTTATACCACCTGCAAGGCTTTTACCTAAATTCTGCCAATTGATACCCTTAACAAGTCCATTCATCATGTTTTGAAAATTGGTAATCCACTTGTTTAATTTTTGACTTGTTTTGTTCCAGTCGATTTTATCCACAATAGCATTTACTTTGCTCGCAAGCAGAGTGCCTACGCCCTCCCAATCTTGCGACTTTATGCTGTCCTTAAGCTGTTTTGCAAAGTCGGAAAGTTCGATGTTTGGATTGACTTTTGAATAGTCTATGCCGTCATCATCTGAATTGTTTGAATTTTCTGTGTTGTCTGAATTGTCGGTTGTGTCTTGTGCAACGTTCATTTCATCAAAACTTGCCAAATAATTTTGTGCCTTTTTAGCCTCTTGACCTGCTGTTTTGCTTGCCTGCTTTGAATTTTTAATAACGTCCAGCGACTTTTTGTAGGTCGTGCCAAGCATTTCACTTATAAACACCGCCATCTGCCCAGTAACTCGCTCAACCGCCGACATTACCGCATTTATAGCGGGCATTGCAGAGGTCATAATTGATGTAAACATGACATTACAATTTGCTTTGGTTTGGTTCAGCGAATTTGAAAACTCATCATTTGCCTTTGTGGTTGTTTCAATCGCACTTCGGATTGACTTCATGACGTTCAAAACACCATACATAACGAAAATTCGCCTTGCAGAATTGGCAACCATTTTACCGAATTTTTTCACTGGGTTTTGGAGTGCCTCAAACTTAGATTTTAGGCTTGTTATCGGCTCTATTGCCTTTTTGCCAAAAGCTGATAAAGCATTTGTAGCAAGCTTTTTTATAGTTGGAAAAGTTTTCTTTGCAACTCCGCCTAAAGCTTGTAAGCCTTTTGCCGTTTGCCTTATTGGGTGATGCAAAAAATTTGAAATTGCCTGCTTAACTTGTGCTAACTGCTGTTGCCACTTCGGAAGATTATCAAAATTTAATTGATTAATTCGTTCTTGTGTGCTACTAATAGTCCCTTGAAGTGAGGTCATTTGGGTTTCTACTGAACGTATATCCGACATAAGTTTTGTATAAGCAGAAGAAGTATTATCACCACTTACATCAAAACTTAGTTTTTCCTGCTGTAAAGCCTGCCATTTCGCTTGCAATTCTTCCATTTGTGCAGTAGCATTATTTAGCGTTTGTTGCAATTGTTCGGCAGGTGTAGTGGGAATATTAAATTTTCTGGGTATTGTATCCAATTTATCCAACCACGCTTTTAATTGTTGCTGTTGCTCCACAGATGCAGAATTTGCCTTGTCGCCGTTCTCTTGTATGCTTTGATTAGCCTTATCTCTCACTCTGTCAATTGTGCTTTGAAGTGAAATCATCTGCTTTTCGACCGCCGATATATCCGCAAGAACCTTTTCATATTCTGACGACAAAATAGCGTCCCCATTGAAACTTTCTTGAACGTGCTTTAGCGTTTGCCATTTCGCTTGAAGTCCGTCAAGCTTACCCGTTAGGCTGTCAATTTCCTGCTGGTATCGCTTGACGGGGTCGGTTGAAATTTCAAAATTACCAATTCTCTCACGAATTTCACTCGTCATTTCTTTTGTCGCCTTAGAAACAATGTCTTTGACGTTCTGTGTGCCTTGTTCTGCCTTTTTTACATACTCATCAATATGTTTTATTGCATCTTGATTATAGCCGTAATTAG
>CANRLN010000020.1 GCA_947631445.1 uncultured Clostridia bacterium | reverse complement strand
CAAAGAGAAAATCAATGTTTGTTGACATTAAGAGATACCCTGCTCCCCAAACTTATGAATGGTGAAATTGATGTTTCTAATATAAATTTATAATTGTTTATGCTATAAAAAATTCCCCTGCACATATGTTGTGCAGAGGAACTACAATTAATAAGCCTTTTCAAAGCTAAAAATTATAACGATTAACATAACTCATTATGGCATAAATAATTCCTGCTAAGGCATAAATACAACCCAAAACATCGGCAACTATCCAAATTATACCGAGAATTTTTAAAATAGTACCCAGCAAAAATCCGATACCAATAACAAAAGTAGTAGCAATTATATAACAAAAAATTACAATTAGCATTTTGTTAAGGCTACCGTCCACAAATTTAGTCGCAGGAAAGAACTTTTCGTACTTATCCATAAAGTTTGTTAATTTATCCAAGAAACTATCCATAGTGAAAACCCTCCCCATAGTCAAAAATTCAAATAAATTTGACACAATAATTTTCTCCGTTTGATTGGAAACAGAAAAACAAAACAACTCACAATTTAAACAATGAAAAAAATTTAGTAAAGCCGTTTTAACTTTACACCTTAATTTATTATATCACAAATTTATAGAAATGTCAATAGTATTTACGATATTTTTAATATTATTTTACAGCGGTATAATACCAAACAAGTAAAACTCTTTTTATAAGCCCAACATAAAAAATATCCCTCGTCCAAATAGTGGACAAGGGATATTTTAATGTTAGAATAAAATTGTCAGATTATATATATTTAGGTGTTTGAATTAGTACATTCCGCCCATTCCGCCTGCTGTGGCTGCTGCCATAGCGGCATCTGCCTGAGGGTCTTTGATGTCGGCAACAAGGCTTTCGGTTGTAAGAACCATAGATGCAACCGATGCTGCATTTTCAAGAGCCGAACGTGTAACCTTGGTTGGGTCAACAATACCCTTGGAAATCATATCCGCAAATTCTTCGTTGTATGCGTCAAAGCCATAGCCAACCTTGCCGGAATTTACAATCTTGTCAATAATAACGCTGCCCTCAAGACCTGCATTCTTTGCAATTTGAGCAACAGGAGCTTCAAGAGCCTTAAGAACAATCTTAGCACCTGTCTTTTCGTCACCTTCAAGGCTATCAACCAGCTTGGTTACAGCAGGAATAGCATTAAGGAGAGCAGTTCCGCCGCCTGCAACAATGCCTTCTTCAACAGCTGCCTTGGTTGCTGCAAGAGCATCTTCAATTCTGAGTTTCTTTTCTTTCATTTCAACTTCGGTTGCAGCACCAACAGAAATTACAGCTACGCCGCCAGAAAGCTTTGCAAGTCTTTCCTGAAGTTTTTCCTTGTCATATTCAGAAGTTGTGTTTGCAATCTGTCCTTTAATCTGCTCTTTTCTTGCTGCAATTGCCGATGGGTCACCTGTGCCGTCAACAATAATAGTGTTCTCTTTCTGAACAACAACCTGCTTAGCGTGACCAAGCTGTTCAAGAGTTGTTTCCTTAAGTTCAAGACCAACTTCGGAGGAGATAACAGTACCGCCTGTAAGAATAGCAATATCTTCGAGCATTTCCTTTCTTCTGTCGCCAAAGCCGGGAGCTTTAACTGCTACACAGCTGAACGAACCTCTAAGCTTGTTAAGAATAAGTGTGGAAAGAGCGTCACCCTCAACGTCCTCAGCAATAATAACAAGCTTTTTACCTGTCTGAACAATCTGCTCAAGAAGTGGGAGAATTTCCTGAATGTTGGAAATCTTCTTGTCTGTGATAAGGAGGTAAGCATCATCAACAACTGCTTCCATCTTTTCCATATCGGTTGCCATGTAAGGTGTGATATAACCTCTGTCAAACTGCATACCCTCAACAACCTTGCACTCTGTTTCAGCTGTCTTGGATTCCTCAATTGTAATAGCACCGTCAGCAGTTACCTTTTCCATAGCCTCTGCAATAAGCTTACCAACATTTTCATCAGCGGAGGAAATAGCACCTACTCTTGCAATATCTTCAGAACCCTCAACCTTTTTAGAATTGCTTGTGATAGTTTCAACAGCAGTCTTTACAGCACTGGAAATACCCTTTTTAACAATCATTGGGTTAGCACCTGCGGCGATGTTCTTCATGCCCTCTTTGATAAGAGCCTGTGCAAGGAGTGTAGCGGTTGTTGTGCCGTCACCTGCTGCATCATTAGTTTTGGTTGCAACCTCTTTAACAAGGGAAGCACCCATATTTTCAAAAGCGTCCTCAAGTTCAATTTCCTTTGCGATTGTAACGCCGTCATTTGTGATAAGTGGAGCACCGAATTTCTTGTCAAGAACAACATTTCTGCCCTTAGGTCCTAAAGTAATTTTAACTGTATCTGCGAGCTTGTCAATACCTGCTTGGAGAGCTTTTCTTGCATCTTCTCCATAAATAATCTGCTTAGCCATAATAAAATTCCTCCCTTAAAATTATTCAACAACAGCGAGGATATCCTCTGCCTTTATAACTGTGTATTCCTCATCATCAAGTTTAACGTCTGTGCCAGAATATTTACCAGCAAGAACCTTATCGCCTGCTTTTACAATATCAACATCATTAGCAACAGCGATAACCTCAAAAATTTCAGGCTTTTCCTGTGCAGAAGCCGCAAGGATAATACCGCTCTTGGTGGTTTCCTGAGCTTCCAAACGCTTGATTACAACTCTTTCGTTAAGTGGTTTAATGTTCATAACAAATCCTCCTTAAAAATTTTGTATAAAAATAATTTTGTTTTCAAAGCAAAGTCGAAATTTGTTCGACTTAGCACTCAACTGTTTCAAGTGCTAATTATATTATAGCACTAATTTCAAAAAAATCAAGTATATTTTTAAAAAAATTTTATTTTTTGGATATTTGCATAATAAATATTTTATTTTTAAATAAATACAGGCAATATTTTATAATAATTTTCAACAAAATAGAAAGAACAAGGCTTTTTAAAATAATAAATTCCTTGCCAATGGCAAGGAAACTATAAATTTTTATAGTTTTAAATATAAAAAAACTTGTTGCAAAAAATTATATTTATCCCTTAAAATGTTCTATTGTGTGATAATTGCCTGACTTTATGGTGACAACAAACTCCTCTATTGAACCAATTGGAAAATCCGTGCATATTCCACCAAACTCTTTTTGAGATATATGGTGAAAATCACTGCCACTGAGTGGCTTAAGTCCATAACTTTTGGCATAAGCTTTTGCACGGTCGTTATATTCTTCCTGCCAGTTGGCAGCATTATAAATTTCCACCCCGTCACATTGCCTTGGCGACAGTTGAATAAACTTACTTGCCTCTCGGAAAGGGTGAGCATGAACTATAATTCCGCCAGCCTCATGAACCCTGTTGGCAAAATCGACAAAATCCCATTCCAGCAAATCGGGATTTTCCAAAAGCCATTGTTTAGAAACACCATACACAAGAAAATCCGCATGACTAACAACATTAGTATATTCAAAACCAAACATAACCGTAAAGCCCATTTTATCGCCATAAGCCTTAGCCTGCTCATAGCCTGAAAACATTGTTTCTATTTTTTCTTCCCATGATACAAACATATTAATATTTTTAATTGCATCTTTTTTGAGTACGTTGTTGCCGTTTAAAAAATGGTCGGTTATAATTGCTCCCGAATAACCATTGGAACGATAAACATCAACAAGCTGTTTCGGGGTGGCGGTTGCACATTTGCTAACCATTGCTTCATGACAATGGGTTTCATAAAGATACATCATACAAAAAACCTCCTATTTTGAAAATTCCGAATATTTATCGGTAAGTTTGCGTATCTTAGCAAGTGCCGACTGTTCACGCAAATTTACTTCGGCTGAAGTAATCCCAAGAATTTTTGCAATTTCTTCAGCGGATTTTTCGACAGTTTGATTATATTTTAAATTTATAATATCCAATTCTTCTTTAGAAAGAATCGTTTTCATTTGCTTTAAAATTTCATTGTCCATATTATTATCATTTATAGTCTGTTTGTCATCGGTATTAACAAGTGGCTGATTTGGGGAAAGGGTATATTTTTCCGCAAGCTCCATAACCTCAAGCAGGGTGTCGGCATCAAGGTCAAGTTCCCTGCCAAGTTCTTCAAGGGTGGGTTGTCTGCCGTTGGAACGTTCAAAACTTGTTTTGGTATCGTTATATTTTGCAAGCTGTTCAACCTGTTCTTTGGGGAGAATAATATACTGCCCCTCAATCTCGCTGTGTGTAATTATTTTTTCTATAATAAATGCTCCAACAAGCTGGGAAAACAAAACATCTTTGTTATAATATTCGCAAGCTTCAATCGCCGCAAAATATCCTTCGTTTATTGCATCGCCGATATTTTTTTCATTGCTAAGACGGCAGGCAACAACCGCACACTTATAAATCATATAGCCACAAAGCAAGGATAAATCTTCGCCGTACTGTGCCATGCTGTCAATCTTCTCATCGGAAAAATTTTCTGCCCCTGCAAATTCTTCAAGGGTTTGGATTAAATTTTCATTTTCGGTTGTTTTGATAAAATCATATATTTCTGAAATATGCTTTTGATTTAAAACGTTTTTGATTAAAATATTCTGATTTTGGAGTGCCTTTGCCGCCGATACGACAGCCTTTTCTCCAACACTTTCCTCAAGTAGCTTAAGAATAATCTGCCAGTCATTTAAACCCTGATTTTTCAAATCTGCTATCATCTTTTCATTTTCTGCAATTCCTGCCATAATATCACCTTTTACTTTCTAACTGATTATCATTATATTATTAAGTATATCATAAAAATATAATTTAGTCAAGCAATTAAACTTAAAGGAAGTGAACAAAAGTGTTGTTTATATTGTTGTTTATTTACAACATTTCTCCGCCTTAGGCGGGGAAATACTTAAGATTTTTTTAAGTAAGTTTATAAAAATATTTTTTTTAAAACGCAGATTGACCACTCCCAATTGAAAGTAATAATAAAAAAACATCAGAATTGTTTAATTTTGTTTTGTTGTGTTTTGGCATTATTTTTTGCATTATTATAGTATATTTTTTTGGAAACGGAACATCTTAATTAAAAATTAATGGTTGACAGTGGATATTTTTAAATTATTTATTTTAAATTACTGATTAAAAATCCCCCTGTTTTAGGAACATTTTGAAGCCTATGTAAAAAAACTATAAAAAAATCACTAAATGTTTGTGCAACATTTTTGCGAAATACTCTTGACATTTTGTGAAAAAAGGTATAAACTATACTTAGCACTCAAGAACAAAGAGTGCTAAAAAAGACAATTAAAAAATTCAAAAGAAAGGAATGGTTGCTTTGGATAACAGAAAGCTGAAAATTCTCACTGCTGTTGTCGATGAATATATACACACAGGCGAGCCGGTTGGTTCAAAGGCAGTTATGAATCAGGTTAAGGCTTCTTCCGCAACCATTCGCAACGATATGGCGGAACTTGAAAAACAAGGGTATTTATATCAACCGCACACCTCAGCAGGCAGGCTTCCAACCTATCAGGGACTAAGGCTTTATGTCGATTCGCTTATGGAAACAAATCCGCTTACCAGCGAAGAACGGCAATATTTTGATTCGGTGTTTGAAAGTGGCACAAGCGAGGAGGAGGTTATCAAAACCGCTCAACTTGCACTTTCTCAGCTTACCTCTTGTGCAACGGTGGTTGCAAACTCAACCCCAAAGTTTTCGGTAATATCCAAAGTTGAGGTTATCCCGACTGGAAAAAGACTTTATGTTATATTAATGATTACCTCCAATGGTTCTATTAAAAATAAAACTTGTCGGCTTCAGTTTGACCTTACCGATGAACAACTTGAATTTTTCGGAAAATATATGCAGGAAAATCTTGAGGGAATGAGCATCGACAATATCTCCGATGAGGTTTTTGAAAAGATGAAAACCGCAATGGGTGCTTATATGATGACACTTTCCCCTCTTGTTAGCGAACTTATCGCCATTTCAAAGGAACTTACCCAAAGCGAAATTTCAATTACAGGACAGAAAAACCTGCTGACCTGCAAGGACTTTAATCAAAACGAAATTATAAGCTTTCTGGATAATCAAAAGGAACTTTCAAAATTTATAGACGAAAGTTTTAGCGGTCTGCATATTATGTTTTCCAACGAATCTGATTCTTTTGTGCTGAGCAATTCATCGCTTATAACCTCAAGCTTTAAAAAGAACGGAAAAACAATAGGAACACTTGGTCTTGTTGGACCGGTTCGACTTGATTATGCTAAATTTATTCCGTATCTGGAATATTTCACACAGAAAATTACCGATGTAATTTCTGCAATAGACGATAAAGAAGATGATGACGACAAAAACGACAAATAGTGAAAGGAGAAACGAAATGGCTAACATAGATGAAAATTTGACAGAAGAAGAAAAAGAAGTTGAACAGGAATCCGAAGAACAGCAGGAAGAAATTGCAGAGGAACAAGAACAAGCTGACACAAACGAGGACTTACAAAAAGAACTTGACGAACAGAAAGATGCTTATCTGCGACTTCGTGCCGAATATGATAATTTTAGAAAACGAACCGCAAAGGAACGCCTTGAAATTGCCGATACGGTAAAATCCAATGTTCTTACCGAAATTCTTGGGGTTATTGACAACTTTGAAAGAGCAATGTCCGCTCCTTGTTCGGACGATGAATATAAAAAGGGCGTTTGCATGATTAACGACAAGTTTTATAGTATTCTTAAAAACCTTGGGGTTGAAGAAATTAACCCAGAGGGCGAAGAATTTGACCCCTCAATTGCAAACGCAATTTCCCAAATTGAGGACGAAAATCTTGGCACAAATATTGTGGCACAGGTGTTCCAAAAGGGTTATAGAATAGGCGATAAAATCGTAAGATACGCTATGGTTTCGGTGGCTAATCCATAAATATAACAAACAAAATACAATTAAACCTATAACAATATTTTTGATTTCTAACTTGGAAATAAATTTTTTTTCAAAGTTAGGCAATCAAACAAAATGTGTAATTTATATCTTGAAAGGATTGATTTTTTATGAGTAAAATTATTGGTATTGACCTTGGTACTACAAATTCATGCGTTGCAGTTGTTGAAGGCGGAGAGGCAGTCGTTATTCCTAACAGTGACGGTGCAAGAACAACACCATCTGTTGTAGCAGTTTCAAAGAACGGCGAACGTCTTGTAGGTCAGATTGCAAAGCGTCAGGCTGTTTCCAATGTTGACAATACTATTAGTTCAATCAAACGTCACATGGGCAGTGACTACAAAGCAAAAATGGGCGACAAGAGCTATACACCTCAGGAAATTTCCGCAATGATTTTGCAGAAACTTAAGGCTGATGCGGAGGCATATCTTGGCGAAACAGTAACAGAAGCAGTTATCACAGTTCCTGCTTACTTTACAGACGCTCAAAGACAGGCAACAAAGGACGCAGGTCAAATTGCAGGTCTTAATGTAAGACGTATTATCAACGAGCCTACTGCCGCTGCTTTCTCTTATGGTATTGATAAGGAAGAAGAACAGGTTGTTATGGTTTATGACCTCGGCGGTGGTACATTTGATGTATCTATCATTGAAATGGGCGATGGCGTTACAGAAGTTCGTGCAACAGCAGGTAACAACAAGCTTGGCGGTGACGATTTCGACCAGAGAATTATTGACTGGATGGTTGCAGAATTTAAGGCTAAAGAGGGAATTGACCTCACAAACGACAAAATGGCTATGCAAAGACTTAAGGACGAAGCAGAAGAACGTAAAAAAGAACTTTCATCAACTCCAAGCGTTTCCATTAATATCCCATATATCACAGCAGACGCAACCGGTCCTAAGCACCTTGATTTGACACTTACAAGAGCAAAGTTTAATGAACTTACAGCCGACCTTGTTGAATCCACAATGGGTCCTGTAAAGCAGGCTCTCAGTGATGCAGGTCTTAATCCTTCCGACCTTAACAAGGTTCTTATGGTTGGTGGTTCTTCAAGAATTCCTGCCGTTCAGGATGCTGTTAAGAATTTCATTGGCAAAGAGCCTTTCAAGGGCATTAACCCCGATGAATGTGTTGCACTTGGTGCTGCTTATCAGGGCGGTGTGCTTAACAAGGACATTAAAGAGGGTCTTTTGCTCCTTGACGTAACACCTCTTTCCCTCGGTCTTGAAACAATGGGCGGTGTTTGCACAAAGCTTATCGAAAGAAATACTACAATCCCAGTTTCCAAAAAGCAGGTGTTCTCAACTGCTGCTGACAATCAGACAGCCGTTGATATCAACGTACTTCAGGGCGAAAGAGAATTTGCAAAGGACAACAAGCAACTTGGTATGTTCCGTCTTGACGGTATCGCTCCTGCTCCTCGTGGAATTCCTCAGATTGAAGTTACTTTCGATATTGACGCAAACGGTATTGTTCATGTTACTGCTAAGGATTTGGGAACAGGAAAAGAACAGGATATTACCATTACTTCTTCCACAAATATGAGCAAGGACGACATTGACAAGGCAGTTAAGGAAGCTGAAGCTTTTGCTGCTGAAGATGCAAAGAAAAAGGAAGATGTTGATGTAAGAAACAACGCTGACCAACTTGCATTCCAGGCTGAAAAATCCCTTAAGGATTTCGGCGATAAGGTAGATGCTGGCGAAAAGAGCGATATTGAAGCTAAAATTGCTGACCTCAGAGAAAAACTCAAGGGCGAAGATACAGAAGCTATCAAGGCTGCTCACAAGAACCTTGAAGAAGCATTCCAAGCACTCGCAACTAAAGTTTATCAGCAGGCAGCAGCACAGCAACAGCAGGCAGGCGATGCAACAACTGGTAGTGCAAACGCAAGCGATGCAAGCAATAATGGCAATGACGATGATGTTATTGATACAAACTTTACAGAATAATTAATTTGCAGGCAACTCTTCGTCTTTGAAAAAAAGGCGGAGAGCTTTGCCAATTTTAGTTGTTTTACTTAAAAGCCCTTTAAGGAGAGTTATAATATATGGATAATAGTAAAAGAGATTATTATGAAGTCCTCGGCGTGCCAAAAGGAGCGTCGGAGGATGAAATAAAAAAAGCGTTTAGAAAACTTGCAAGAAAATATCACCCCGACATTAATCCCGACAATCCCGAAGCAGAAGCTAAATTTAAAGAGGTAAACGAAGCCTATGAAGTTCTTTCGGACGCTGATAAGCGTGCAAGATACGACCAGTTCGGTCATGCCGGAGTTGACCCCAATTTCGGAGCAGGCGGTGCAGGAGCAGGCGGTTTCGGCGGATTTGAAGATATATTTGACAGTATTTTCGGTTCAAACGGTTTCGGCGGTTTCAGCAGTGGTTTTGGTGGCTTTGGTGGCGGTTCAAGAACGGCAAACCCCAATGCTCCAAAACGTGGCGAAGACTTGCAAATTAACCTAACACTTGATTTTATTGAGGCTTGCAAGGGTGTTTCCAAAAGCCTTAATATAAACAGGCAACAAACCTGCCCAGACTGTAACGGAAGTGGTGCGGCAGCGGGAACAACCGCAAGCACATGTACAGAATGTCACGGAACAGGCTTTGTAAACGTTCAAAGAAGAACCGCATTCGGCGTTATCTCTCAGCAGAGCGTATGTAGCAAATGTGGTGGCAAGGGCAAACAGATTAACACTCCTTGTAAAGGCTGCGGAGGTAAAGGAAGAAAAGGGGTTACAATATCCCAGAAAATCGACGTTCCAGCAGGAATTGACAATGGTCAGATTCTGCGTGTGTCGGGCGGAGGAAATTCCGGCATAAACGGCGGAACAAACGGCGACCTTCATGTCAAAATTATTGTTCGCCCCGACCCGATATTTGAAAGAAATGGTTCGGATATAAACATTGAAATTCCTATTACCTTTGCTCAGGCAACCCTTGGATGCGAAATTGAAGTTCCAACCATTGACGGCAAGGTTAAATACAATATTCCGGAGGGAACACAAACCGGCACAAGATTCAGACTTTCTGGCAAGGGTATAAAACGCCTTAACAGAAACAGCCGTGGCGACCAATATGTAAAGGTAAATGTGGAAGTTCCCAAAAATCTTACAACAGAACAAAAAGACCTTCTTAGAAAATTTGAATCGTCAATTGACGAAACCAGCTATTCAAAGCGTGGAACATTTTTTGACAAGGTAAAGAGTTTTCTGAACAATCTTAAGCAATAATAAAAAAGCGACCTACAAACTAAGTAGGTCGCTTTTTTTATTTTGATTTTAATTGTTGATTTATTATAGTGAGGGAATTAACCCAACAACAACCTTAAGCACCTGCAGAGCGTCCGCTGGGGTTATTTGTCCGTCCCTATCCGCATCTCCAACAACCTTATACTTTTCCTGTTCTGATGGGTCAAAATCGCCTACCACATATCTAAGGATAAGGAGTGCATCGTTTGGAGTAAGCGTTCCGCTGTCGTCCAAGTCGCCCAATTTATGATTGCTATAATCAATTGTGCTACTTGAAGAAATGCTACTATTTTGTGAACTTGTCTGAGAATAACTGGAGGAATCCGGCTGGCTTACAATAGGTGTCTGGTCAATCGGAACAAAATGAAACTTTTCAGGATTGCCGTCAGAATTTAAAGTGTACTGAGCCTTGACAGGGTCTTCTTCCATCATCTGAAGCATAAAGTCACGATATTTTTCATTATAATATTCGCAATATTCCTGCACCTTTGAATTGCTGTATCCATAAACATTTATTACACTGTATCGGTTAGCAAAGGGTGCATTATCGGGAGGGTCAAGCAAAACGGTTATTTTTTTGGTGCTACCCTCAACGCTAACCTGTTCGGTTTGGGTGTTAAATCCAATAGCATATCTTCCAAGAACAACATCACGGTTATAAAAATATATATTTTCAATATTGCTTTCATTTGGAGTTAAAGCTCCTGCCTCAAGAAATTCTATATTTTTCTGAAAAACAATAGTTTTAAGCTTTGCACTGCTTGCATCGCCTATACCATAGCTGGCAATAGCAAAATATTCCGAAGGTATTTCATAAACTCCATTAGTTTTATCAATAGTTTTGTTTATATCCAAAAACCACATTACCCTATTGTTGGTAAGACCATCTGCCTTTCTTTCAGCATTTTCCGAATAGTAGACCTTAACGCCATGTGTTTTAAGCTGAGTGTTGTCCACAAGTTTTTTAACATTAAAATAATCTGCAAAGGTTGTTCCCATTCCGATTGAATCGACAGGAGGTTCGGCAGCGTTGCTATAAACATAAGTCATGCTACAACTACATATTGTAGCACTTAAAGCAACCGCCAATAATTTTTTATATCTATTTTTCATGCTATTCTCTCCTTTTTTATAAATATAAATATTTTTAAGCTATTTTTAAACTATAACAATCACATTAATTATTTGCAATTTTTAAAATAATTTTTATTGTATTTCCCCGCCATAGGCGGGGAAATACAAGCGAAAAAAGCATTATTTTATTGTATTGCTATATTCATAATTTTATTATAACATACTTTTGCAAAATTGTAAAGAGTTTTTTAATAACTTTATGCAATAAACATAACCAAAATTTTTAAGATATATTTGTGCATTCTGCCAATCAATGATTTAATCTTTCATACATAATATAAACTATATACAAAATAAGACAAAATTTTACATTAATTTCAATTTAATATCCGTTTAAAACTGCAATATTTGTACATACTTAAAGTATAAAAATATTTTAACATACTAGTAAAGGAGAGATTTATAATGTCAAATCAGTTACCCGTACATCGAGGAGAAATTTATTATGCCGATTTAAGTCCGGTAGTAGGTTCAGAGCAAGGAGGAACAAGACCTGTGCTTATTGTACAAAACGATGTTGGAAACAAACATTCCCCAACAGTTATAGCCGCCGCAATAACCAGCAAAACCGACAAAACCGCACTTCCAACTCATATTCCTGTTCATGCCTGTGAATGTGGTCTTGCAAAAGATTCGGTTGTTCTGCTTGAACAGCTTAGAACTCTTGACAAAAGACGTCTTAAAGAACGAATGGGCGAACTGGACAGTCCCGCAATGAACCAGATAAACAACGCTCTTTCCATAAGCCTTGGAATACTCTAAATTTTTGCATTTCTCTTGGTTTTAAGCTAAGGGAAATGTTTTTTTATTTACCATAGGTTCACATTTATTTAAAAAACATATGATATAATGAATATTATAATTATTATACAGTATAATATAAACTTGTCAAAAATCTTAAATAACCTTTTGATTATTGCCTTCCACAAAGGTGAATAATCTGCGGTATTATTGAAGAACTTTTCAATTGTTTCCTCGCTGTCAGCGTTGAAAATAAACTAAAATTTCTTTTATAATCCTATATGTTTTTTAAGCATTGTGGTGTGTTATCATAGTATAATATTATAACGGCATAAAGCCATAAAAGAATAAAGGAGAGTGTATAAATGCTTAGTCTTAAAAATATCATAAAAGACTATACAACCGGTGACGAAACGGTCAATGCACTAAAGGGAATCAGCGTTGATTTTCGTGAAAACGAATTTGTTTCAATACTTGGTCAATCGGGCTGCGGAAAAACCACCCTGCTCAATATTGTAGGTGGACTTGACCGCTACACAAGCGGTGACCTTATTATAAACGGCAAATCCACCAAAGAATTTAAAGACAAGGATTGGGATACTTATCGCAACCATTCAATCGGCTTTGTTTTTCAAAGTTATAATCTTATTCCACACCAAACGGTGCTTGCCAATGTTGAACTTGCTCTTACCCTTTCGGGTGTTTCCAAATCAGAAAGAAAAGAGCGTGCAAAACAGGCACTTGAAAAGGTTGGGCTTGGAAACCAGCTTAACAAAAAGCCAAACCAAATGTCAGGCGGACAGATGCAACGTGTGGCAATTGCAAGAGCTTTGGTAAACGACCCGGATATTCTGCTTGCTGATGAACCCACGGGTGCTTTAGATTCTGAAACTTCGGTTGCAATTATGGAAATTCTTAAAGAAATTTCCAAAGATAAGCTGATAATAATGGTAACCCACAATCCGGAACTTGCCGAAAAATATTCCTCAAGAATTATACGACTGCTTGATGGAAATATTGTAAGCGATACCAACCCTTACACTCCCGACACGGAAGCTGAATCCGAAATAAAAAAGGACAATAAAAAGAAAAAAAATATGTCTTTTGGTACGGCACTTAATCTCAGTCTTAACAACCTTATGACCAAAAAAGCAAGAACCTTTCTCACCTCCTTTGCCGGTTCAATTGGTATAATCGGCATTGCTCTTATTCTTTCGCTTTCAAATGGTGTGCAGGAATACATAAACAAGATTGAAAGGGAAACACTTTCTTCCTATCCACTTCAGATTGACCAAGCAACCGGCGATATGTCGGCTATATTTGAGGCAATGGGCGGCGGAGGCGATGATAAAGAAACCACCCATGATATGGATAAAATCTATACCAAAAACACAATGGCGGGAATGATGAGTACCATGATGAATGGAACTAAAGAAAACAATCTTACCGAATTCAAGAAATATATTGAAAATGACAAAAAATTAGAACCTTATGTAAACGATATTCAGTATAATTATTCTACAATAATGAATATTTATAAAAGCGATACTTCCAATGGACTGGTCAAGGTAAACCCCAGCACAGTTATGGAGGACTTGGGCTTTACATTCGGCGGAAATTCTTATATGGACCCCTCAAACACAATGATTTCTTCCCAATATAACGTATGGACACAAATTCCCAACAACCAAGAAATGTTTGATTCGCAATATGAAATTGTGGCAGGAAGAAAGCCGGAAAATTATAATGAACTGGTTGTAATGGTGGACGAAAACAATGAAATTATGGACTATACCCTCTATTCGCTGGGTGTGCTTGACACTGCAGAACTTACTGATATGATACAGGCAAAGCTTGAGGGCAAAACCTTAAAAAAACTTCCAGACCGTTCTTACAGCTATGAGGATATTTTAAATCTTAAATTCAAACTTATAGTAAACACTGATTATTTCAAACAGAATGATGACGGCACATGGCAGGATATGTCCGACAATGAAGCTTATGTTATCACCAAACTTTCTGATGCAATAGAGCTTAAGGTTGTGGGAATTGTTCGCCCAAATGCAGATTCGACTGGAGCAAATAATGATACACTTGCGGTTGGATATCGTAGCGACCTTATGCAAAAACTTGTTGAAGAGGTAAACCAAAGCGATATTGTAAAACAGCAGAAAGACAATAAAAACATTGATGTTTTCACCGGACTTAAATTTGATAATAATAATAATAATAAATCTCAAATTATAGATATTTCAAAAAATCTTCCTGAAAACCCAACTTTTAAAGATATTACAGATTATGTTGCCACCCTTGATGAAAAAACAGCAGGAGATATAAATTCTTATATCAAAATGATGAAATCTCAAGGAATGACAGATGAAGAAATAGCAATGACTTTTACAAAAGAAATGCAATTTTCTCCCGAAAATCTAACATTTGAAGATATTCAAGGCTATATTTCAACGCTTGATAAAAAGCAGGCTGAAGAAATAAATTCTTATATTGAAATGATGAAGGGCATGGGAATGAGCGAGGAAGAAATAGCAGATGTTTTTGCAAAGGAAATGCAACCTTCTTCCGAAAATACCTATGACGGAAATTTGCTTAAAATGGGTTGTGCCTCTATTGACACCCCCTCATCAATACTTATCTATCCGAAAGATTTTGAGGCAAAAGAATCAATTTGTGATGTTATAAAGGATTATAATAGCAATGCTAAAAAAGCCGACCAACTTACCTATACCGACTATATCGGTCTGCTTATGTCATCGGTTACAACCATTATAAATGCAATAAGCTATATACTCATTGCATTTGTGGGAATTTCACTTATAGTTTCGTCAATTATGATTGGAATTATAACCTATATTTCTGTTCTTGAAAGAACAAAGGAAATCGGAATACTCCGTGCAATTGGTGCATCTAAGAAGGATATTTCAAGAGTGTTTAATGCTGAAACATTTATAATTGGTCTTGTTTCGGGCGGTCTTGGAATAGGTATAACCGCATTGCTTTTAATTCCAATAAATATTATCATCAAACATCTTGTGGACATTTCCAACATGGCAATACTTCCGCCGATTGGTGCAATAATACTTATAATTATCTCAGTAGTTCTTACTTTTGTGGCAGGACTTCTCCCGTCAGGAAAAGCCTCCAGAAAAGACCCTGTTATTGCACTTCGTAGTGAATAATAAAAACATCAAAAACAATAAAATCCGCCTACGGGGATATTTCCCCATAGGCGGATTTGTTATTTTATTTTGAAAGTTTAAAGCTTACTGCTTGCCGCCTGTCTTGTAAGAATCAATCATCTTCTTAACCATCTGACCGCCTACGGCACCAGCTTCACGAGCGGTGAGGTCGCCGTTGTAACCCTGCTTGAGGTTTACGCCAACTTCGTTTGCAGCTTCCATCTTAAATCTTTCAAGGGTCTGTCTGCCCTGTTCAGTAGTAATACCTTTCATTTTTACAATCTCCTTTTTTTATACTTTTCGGGTTTGCCTTAATATTATATCTCAAACCAAACAAAATATTAAAGGAAATTATAAGAAATAGTATATGTAAATAATAGAAAAATTCAGATTAAGTATATTTTTCAAAACTACATTGTTCATAAACCTTGTCGCCGATAAGTGTTATTGCTTGTTTCGGACATTTACTGATACAGCGATAACACATGGTGCATTTGTCGCCTGAACAGGCTTTTCCGTTTTTAACGGATATATTACCCATAGGACAAGCAGAAGCACAAATTCCACAGCCTACACAATCTTGATTTATCTTAAGTTTGTTTGTATATCCCACAGTTTTATTGTAAAACCAAAGTCGCTGACCAAATAATCCAAGAATATGAGAAAAAAAAGACAAACCATCTTTAGGGTAAATTCCTTGTTTTATTTTTTGAACTGTTATATTAATTTTTTTATCAGCTTTTTTTACCATATCTTTATTTTTCTCAACGGATTTTTTTAGCAGTTTAACATCACATACCGAATCTGGCATTTGCAAATGCAGTCCGCCAAGTATAACCGCTCCATAATCATTAAGCAGTCTTGCAGCACAACCTGCTCCGTCACCACTGAAAGCTCCCATTGTGACAATAATAATTATCTTTTTGTTTTTCCAAATAGAAGAATTGGATTTGATAAAATCCCTTACCATATACGGCAGATTTGAATATTGTATTGGATATGCTAATATTATCGTATCATTGTTTTTTATTTTCTCAACAACGCTTTTATCCTCCAAAGGTATAGTTTCGGTTTTTTTATCAAGCAGTTGTGCAAATTTTTCAATACAATGCTTTGTGTTTCCTGTTCCGCTTAAGTAAACTCCAACCATTCTTATCCTCCTTATATATTATTAAATGCAATAAATCGTTTTAAAAGAAGACAGTCCCAAAAGACTGCCTTTCTTTTTTGATTTTACCATTCAATATTTTCAATATCTTCGGGACTTTTGTTATATTTTTCCTCAAAAACCCTACCGCTTTTCATGGTTATAACATGGTCGGCAATTGGAGCGACCGCCGAATTATGGGTTATAATAACCACAGTCATTCCGTCCTTTCGGCACATATCCTGCAAAAGCTTAAAAATCTGTTTTCCTGTATTATAATCCAAAGCTCCTGTCGGCTCATCGCACAAAAGCAGTTTAGGATTTTTTGCCAACGCTCTTGCAATCGAAACACGTTGTTGTTCACCGCCCGAAAGTTGGCTGGGGAAATTGTCAATTCTATCTTCAAGACCTACTTTTTTAAGCATTTCCACAGGGTCGTTTGCGTGTTTGCTAAGCTGGGTGGCGAGTTCAACATTTTCCTTTGCAGTAAGGTTATTGATAAGATTGTAAAACTGAAACACAAACCCTATATCAAATCGTCTGTAAGAAATGGTTTGTTTGCGGTTAAATTTAGCAATATCCTTGCCGTCCACTATAATTTCTCCGCTGTCACAACCATCCATTCCGCCCAAAATATTAAGAACGGTTGTTTTACCCGCTCCGCTTGCTCCAACGATAACGCAAAATTCGCCCTTTTCTATATCAAAACTTATATTGTCGCCTGCCTTTATGACAACATCTCCCATTTTATAGCTTTTGCATACGTTTTTAAGACTAACAAAACTCATATACCGTCCTCATAAAGCTCTCTAAGCTGACCAATAAGTTCACCAAAAAGCTTTAATGCTTGATTTATAGGTTCTGCCGTGTTCATGTCAACCCCTGCTCCCTTAAGCAGTGAAATTGGGTCGGTGCTACAACCACCCTTGAGAAAACCGATATAGTCCTTAACAGCATCTTCACCGCCAGACAAAATTTTCTGGGAAAGAGCAATCGCCGCACTGTAACCTGTTGCATACTGATAAACATAGAAATCATAATAAAAATGTGGTATTCTTGCCCATTCCAAATCAATCTCATGGTCAATCTTAATATTATTTTCACCAAAATAAAGCTTGTTAAGTTCTCTATAAATTTCACAAAGCAGGTCGGCGGTAAGAGTTTCGCCTTTTGCTGAAATTTCAGAAATTTTAAGTTCAAACTCCGCAAACATGGTTTGACGATAAAGGGTTGTTCTAAACTGCTCAAGAAAATAGTTGATAAGATAAGCTTTTTCTGCCTTATCCTCTGTGTTTTTAAGCAGATATTGCATTAAAAGTGCCTCATTACAGGTGCTTGCAACCTCTGCAACAAAGATAACATATTCGCTGTAAACAGTAGGTTGATTTTTATTTGAAAGATATGAGTGTATCGCATGGCCCATTTCATGGGCAAGGGTAAACATGCAGTTAAGTGTGTCTTTGTGGTTAAGCAAAACATAGGGGTGAACCTTTGCACCTGCCGAATATGCACCTGAAGTTTTGCCCTCATTTTCATACACATCAATCCAACGATTTTCAAAACCCTCTTTTAGGATATTAATATAATCTTCTCCCATTGGAGCGAGTGCTTTAATAACCGTTTCTTTCGCCTGCTCAAAACTGATTTTCTTTTCTGCCTTAGCAACAAGTGGCACATACATATCATACATATGAAGTTTTTCAACCCCAAGCATTTCACGGCGTAAATCCACATAGTCATACATATACTGCATATTTTCATGAACAGTATCTATAAGGTTGGTATAAACCGAAACGGGAATTTCATTTGCCGAAAGCGACTGCTCAAGTGGTGAATTATAATTTCTTACCTTGGAATAGAAATTAAGTGCCTTAAACTGTCCATCAAGGGTTGACGCACAGGTGTTTCTAAACTTTTCATAGGTGTGATAGAGGGATTCAAAAGCCTCTTTTCTCACACGTCTATCCTGACTTTGAACAAGCGGAATATAGCTTCCATGTGTGACCTGAACAGTTTCACCCTTTTCGTTTGTAACATCTGGGAATTTCAAATCGGCGTCTGAAAACGCTGTGAAAGTATTTTCAGAAACGTTTGCAACCTCAGCCGAAAGAGCAAGAATTTGTTCTTCACGTTCGCTTAAAACATGGGGTTTCTTTTCTCTTAATCTATCCAACGCACGTTTGTAAAGCTTAAGCCCCTCACACTCGCCATAAAACTTTTGCATATCATCATCAGGGATTGCAATAATTTCAGGGTCTTCAAATGCTGTCTTTGAGGAAATATCCACCAGCACACTCATAAGTCTGCCTTTCATTGCTTGATAGAAAGAATTAGCCGTGTCCTCGTCCGAACGGCGGTGGGCGTAGTTGGCAAGGCTATCAATTAAAAGTGAAATCTCGTCAGAAATTTGCAGATATTCAAGCAGGTTTTCGCCACTTTCGCCAAGCTTGCCTTTAAACTCCACCTGCTTTTCCCCAAGCTCTGCAAGCTTTTTCAAATCTTCTTCCCAAGCCTCATTGGTTGGATAAATATCTTCCAATCGCCAAGTATTTTCAACTGCCACTTGTTCACGTTTTGGTATTTTGTTCTGTGCCATAATTTGCCTCTTTTCTAAAAATCTAAAAAATTAATTTGAAAAAATTCAAAGGGGACTGCCAAAAACAGACCCCCTGAAAATCAAGTTTATTTTTTGAAAAAAACGATTGCTTATTCTTCTTCCGCCGGTTCAGCGTCTTTTTTAAAAACATCCTCAATGGAAGCAACAACATCAGCATCTTTTTTTTCTTCTGCCGGTTGTTCAGCCTTATCCTCAGCTTCAGCAGTTTCGGAAACTTCTACAGCGTCCTCATCGGTTTCTTCGTCCTCGTCTTCATCAAAAAGGTCGTCGAAATCCTCATCGAGTTCATCATAGTCGTAATCCTCAAGTTCCTTACGCTTTTTAAGTGCCACAAGAGCCGCTGCACCTGCCGCAACAGCTGCAATACCTGCTACAACCTTAAGTTTCTTTCCCATTTTAATTTCTCCTTTCAATTTCAAAGCCTTTGCTTTGGTTTATCAAATTTAACAGAAAATACAATTTGCATAGATTGTAAAAAAACAATTTATAAACAAACTAAGCAGAATAGAAAATTCTGTGGTTTTCAAAAGTAATAATTTTACCTTTATTTGATTATAACACATTTTTTTAAATTTGTCAAGAGGATAATTAAAAATTCTTGATATTTTTGTATTTTATGCACAATTCCAAAAAAAATTCATAATTTCGACTTATTTTAATTTTATAAAAAAAACGTACACAATTAAACATAGTTACACATAATTGTTTACTATATATTCCCCGTAAGGTTCATAATAATGCTTAATGCACATACTCCTGCCGTTTCGCATCTTAATATTCTTTTGCCAAGCGAACAGACAGCAAGTTTATTTTCACGGCATTTTTCCGCTTCTTCGGGAGAAAATCCTCCTTCGCTACCGATAAGCACCGCTATATTTTTTGCATTTTCAAAAAGTTTTGGGTCAAGCCTTTTTTCTGCCTTTTCATAGAAAAACAAAGCAGAATCAAACTCTTTCATCTGTTTTATACACTCATCAAATCCTATCATATCCCCAACCGTTGGAACAACTCCCCTGCCCGCCTGCATTGCCGCATTAAGAGCAATTTTTTGAAGTCGCTGTTTTTTCTTTTCAAAACTTTTTTTGTCAGGTCGGCTAACGCAAAATTGTGTAAGCACCGGCACAATTTCGGTTGCTCCAAGTTCAACCGCCTTTTGTACGATAAATTCCAGTTTGTCCGATTTTGGAACAGCTTGAAAAAGAGTAAGTTTAACGTCCGGTTCTGTGGTCAGTGGACTGCTTGATTTTATTTTGCAGAAAACCTCTGTGGAGGTAATGGCTGAAATTTCGCAGTCATATTCACTGCTTACACACACAACCGTAAGATTTTCGCCCACCCTCATTCTTAAAGAACGGGAAATATGCTGAGCGTCCTCACCATTTATAATAATCTGATTGTCTACAACATTATCCGCAAAAAACTTAGGCATCTTCTTCTCCCATAATCACAAGCGAACCCGATTGCTTTTTGTTGGAAACTATAAATTCAACCGCCTTATCCTGTGCAAGTGTTTGCTGTTCGTGGGTTTTAAGATTTTTTACCGTGATAACACCATTTTTAATTTCGTCCTCTCCGATAAACACAACATTTGGAATGGAAAGTTTGTCCGCATAAGAAATTTTGCCCTTGAATTTTTTGTTTTCATAGTAAATTTGTGTAGAAATGCCATTTTCACGCAAATAAGCACCAATCTTAACCGCATAAGCAAGGGTTTGTGAATAGTTTTCATCATTTGCCATTGGAATAATCATAGCATCGCATGGAGAACCAAAATCATTTTTATTAATATAATTTTTCTCATTCAAAATATAGAAAAGACGGGTCAAGCCGATTGACATTCCCACTCCAGGTAGTTTTCTTTCGGTGTAATATTCGGCAAGGTTATCATATCTTCCGCCGGAGCATACACTGCCAATTTCGGGGTGTGCGGTAAGGGTTGTTTCATAAACCGTGCCGGTGTAATAATCCAGACCCCTTGCAATAGACAAATCAATTTTGAAAAACTTTTCGGGAACACCGAACGAGCTTATAAGGCTGGTAACCTGCTCAAGTTCGCTTACACCCTGCAAATAAATTTCGTTATCGCCAAGCTGTTTAAGTTTGGAAACAACCTCTGCACAACTGCCATCAATACGAATAAATTCAATAAGTCTGTTTGCCTTTTCGGTTTCAACGCCGATTTTGCCAAGTTCTTCAATAACGTTTTCTTGACCGATTTTATCGATTTTGTCAACAATTCGCATTATGTCCTGCGACTGCTCACCAAAACCGAGCATATCATAAAAGCCATTTAATACTTTTCTATTATTAATTCTTACAGTAAAGTCATTAATACCCAATTTTGTGAATATATTATAGATAATAGCAGGAATTTCAGCGTCATTTATAATAGAAAGTTGACCATCGCCGATTATATCAATATCCGATTGATAAAACTCTCTGAATCTTCCTCTTTGGGTTCTCTCGCCACGGTAAACTTTGCCAATCTGATAACGCTTGAAAGGAAAGCTGAGATTGCCCGCATTTTTTGCAACGTATTTTGCAAGCGGAACGGTCAAATCAAAACGCATGGTAAGGTCGGTGTCGCCCTTGGAAAAACGATACAGCTGTTTTTCGGTTTCACCGCCTGCCTTTGCAAGCAGAATTTCGGAATATTCAAGCACAGGGGTGTCAAGCGGAAAAAATCCAAAAGAAGAATACACACCCTCAAGCACCGATTTAATTTTATTAAACACCGCTTGTTCCTGCGGGAGCAGTTCCATAAAACCCGAAAGGGTTCGTGGAGCAATTATATTTTTTTTCATATCTAAAAACCACCTTAATTAATATAGTATGGTTTTATTATAGCATATTATTTTTATTTTGTCAATATTTTTGCTTTTTAAAAAAATAATATTCCCCCGCTATCGGCGGGGAAATATATTATTCAATAATTGTTGCCCTGACAGTAACACGGCTTCTTCCACTCCAATTACAGGTGAAAAGGGTTAAATCCCACTGCTCTTGATTGGCGGTCATAAGCTCGGGAGAATAGCCTCCAATTAAATCGGTTTCGCAAACCTCATATTTATGAATTTTTCCGTCAAAATCATAAAAGGTGATTTTGTCGCCGCTGTTTAGCTTGTCAAGACCTTGAAAAAAAGATGAATAGTTGTGGGCGGCAATAATGATATTATTTTCTTCCAAACTGCCATAATAACGGCAAGGGGCAATTTTTAAATTTTCATAGTTCCATTCGTTCATAACAGGAAGTTCTATTCCAAGCGACGGAATAGCAATAATGCCAATATAGGGTTTTCCGTCAAACTGCTTTACGGTTGCGGGAATATCTTCGGGGAAACCGGAGGGAACAAAACTGCTTGAATCCGCTGATTTGGGATTAGTTATATCGGGAATTTGCTTTTTTATCTCCTCGACAACGGAATTTGCCTGCATCATGCTTTGTTTGTTCTCGTTTATATTATACATTACAATAGCAGCCGCCGAAACAAGCATAAGCACTCCAAGCAAAATACAAAATCTGCCAAGCCGTTTACTTTTCATCTTTTTCTTTCTCACTTTCTGTTAATTCTATAAAATTCCTTGCATTAAATTCTTTTGACTTTCCACCGAAAATCCAATAGCCTATTAATATTACTATCATTGGGGCGAGGATAACCGGAAAAACAAGCATCGGGTCAACTACAATACTATCAGCTGAAATGGTTACATTATGCGGATAAACCGTATCGACACGGTGAGAACGCAATAACATTCTATGGGAATTTATACCATAAGGGGTGCAGGTCATAAGGGTTACCAAATCTTCATCACCGATTGGATAAAGTTCTTCGATTTTTTCGGGGAGAACAATTAAAATTTCTTCCACTTCATAGGTTAAAAGCTGGTCAAGAATGGTTATGGTAAACTGGTCGCCAACAACAAGTTTATCAAGGTCGGAAAAAAGTTTAGCAGAGGGCAAACCACGATGTGCGGAAAGAACAGCGTTAGTATGTTTTCCGCCGACAGGGAGAGTTGAACCCTCCATATGCCCAACAGCAATATTTAAAACCTCTGGGGAAGTGCCGTGATAGATTGGAAGTTGTATATTAATTTGAGGAATGGAAATATACCCCATAATGCCCGAGCCGGTTATATCAAGGGTATTTTCATAGTCAGCGACAGTATCATAATCGGTGAAAGGAGAGGAAAGCTGACCGATTTTATTATTATAGTCATAGGCTTTTTGGAAAATTTCGCTATAATCAGCAGGTGTTAAATTTGCAACCGCTTGGTCATAGGCAGCAACCGCCTGTGTCTGAACACGGGTGTTCCACCAGTCACTAAAAGTAGGGTAAGCCATGATACCGATACCGACTATTAAAATAATAAACAAAATAATATTTGTAACGATGTTTTTCTTAGATGAACTTGCCAATTTTAATATCCCCCATATAAACCATTTATGCTGCCGACAACGATAAACGCTCTCGACAGCAATTAGAAATTAATGGTTAGTTTTGGTTAAAATTTCGACATTACGGAGCAAAAAGAGTGTTTTTGTGCAGTGGGCTGTCGACAATTGCTCCGCCCGATACTGCCGATTGATTATTATCCCTCCGCCCTTTTGGGGCGGAAAGGGTATATGATTGAATTATTCCTTATTCTTCATACGCTTTTTAGCGATAAGGGTAACGCCAGCACCGAGAACAAGAGTTCCACCGCCTGCAAGGAATATCTTAGTACCGATACTACCGGTTGATGGGAGAGAAGTACCAGAAGCATTCTCGATGTTTGTCTTAACAGTACCAGTTGTTTTAGCATCTTCATTACCATCTGTAACTTCGTTAAGTTCTGTTGCTGTTCCTGCACCAGTCTTAAGGACAAGTGAAGTGAGCGGGTCAGTTTCGTTATTGAAATTCTGAATATAATCAGACTTAAATGTTCTGTCAATTTCAAGCTTAAAGCCGTCGCCTGCTGGAGCATTATATCCATTAGGAACTTTTGTTTCCTTTAAGAAGTATGTACCCTTGTCAAGTCCAGGAACTACGAACTGATTTTCGCCGTCGCCTGTGCCTTTAAGTGTAGTAGCATTGCTTTCTTCTACAACCCATGTAACAATAGTTTTGCCGTCTTCTATTTTAGACTGATACCACTTACCACTATTAACACCACTTGTAGCCTGGAGTTTAAATTCTGCACCTTTCAAAGCAGTTTTATCTGTTTTACTAACCTTACTCCAATCAAGCTCATAGGTGAATACCGAAACAATATCTTCAGGTGTTTCAGTTATATTATTATTGCCTTCTCCACTATCGTTAGGATTATTCGAGTATTCAAGAACTACCTTGTTATCATTTCCTGTGTCAGGCGTAGTCTTTGCACCGGGGACAAGTTTAGCCTGATATTCAACAATAATTTTGTCGCCTACTTCTGGTTTAATAGCCTTACTATTAGTTGTCTTCAACGCTGTCAAAATATCGTTACAACTAAATGCAAACTTTACATTAGTATCTGGTGTACCATTTTCATTAGTTTTAGTTAAGCCTGTAATTTCAGTTTCAGTTGTTGAACCACTTCTAACAATATAATATTTAACGTCGCTAATAACAGCATGACCTTCATTATCTACTTCAAATCCAGGAAGGTCTAAAGTATCGTGGAAAGCAAGCTTGTAGGTTTCATAATCGCCGAGGTTAGAAGGAAGTGTAGCAGCAAGGCGGAACTTTACTTTATCACCAACATTTGCGTCTGCCAAATCTCGCCAACCATCTTCATCAACTTTCTTTTCAACTTTTGCTTCATCAGATTTTACTGTCATGGTTTTGTTAGCATCGTCACCTGTTCCACCAACAGTTGTAAGCATATATCTTGAAATGCCATTGTTAGTTTTGTCAGCTTCAACCTTGCCATCATCAACAACAAGATAATAACCGTCTTCAAGCCCTTTAATAGTTGTATCACTATCATCTAATGTTGTACTTGCTATGCCAGTACCTGTTTTGTGCTTAGCAACAACACTTGCAAATGCCTTTGCGAGTTCGCTGTCATCTTCTGCGTTTCCAAGAGTTGCTGCTACACTTGCAGCGTCTGTACAATCAGCAAATGGAGATACTGTCGGTTTGATTGCAGCATCAGCACCTGTATTAGTAACTGTAATAGCTTTAATATCATTTAACAAACCTTCTGTGCTTACACCAGAACCCCACTTAATGTCTGTAAGTTTCTTAGCAGTATCATCATATGTACCATCAAAAACTTGATAAGCTGAATACTTGTGTGTTGCCTGATTTGCTTTTGTGGTAATTGTAAGGGTGTTGGTATCATCTTCAGCTGCAAAAGCAGCCAATGCCATTGTGGAGGTTGCAGCCATAACGAGAGCTGCACTAATACTTGCCAATCTCTTAATAGTTTTCATGTTGTTTTTCATATAAATCTCTCCTTTGTATAAAAAATTTTTATTTTTCACGGCATTTGAGCCAATTGTTGCAATAGATGCAATTAACAACTTATTAATAAAACTTTAAACAATCTAAATAATTTTTTGATTTGTTCTTGTTTTATTTTATGTATTTATTATAACATGCTTTCTTTATTTTGTCAATAGTTTTTCGCAATATTTTTTTATCTTTGTAGATACTAACAAATACCCACCCTTTCAATTATGCAATTCTTTCAAATTGTGTGTGTATTTTGTGAAATTTATATGTGAGTTTCTTAAAAACCCATATAAAAATCCCCCATTTTTTTCATGAGGGATTTGGTTTTTTTTATTGTTTATCGCCAATTATTAATAATTTTTCGGGAAGTGGAATGGACTGCATTTCAAGATATGCCACCGCACTTTTGGTAAGCTTTATATCCTGTGCCTCCATGTTTTCGTCAAGTTGCCAAAGTTTTGACACCGCAAACACGGAACTTACCGGGAATTTTTGGCTGTTTAAATAGGCAAGACAAATCTGTGCTGTGCTGTATTCTGTCGCCTTGCACACATCTTTAAGCCTGCTCAGTCTGCCGAGGTTTGCCGTGGAAACAAATGCACTTTCCATTTGATTTGATATATTTTCGCCCTTTTCGAGTTTCATGAAAAAGCCTTTTGCCTGTGGCGAAAATGCCATAACTGGGAAATTGTTTTTAGTGTACCAAGCATAGCTTTCCATGTTCATGCAAACCTGTGTTGGGTCGCCCACAACGTCACTGCTCATATGGGCGAGTGAATAGTTAATCTGACTTACTCTGAAAGGTTCAAGCCCGTTTTCTTCGGCAAATTTGTTTGCCTGTTCAATACGGCTTGTCGACCAGTTGGACGCACCAAGAAAATGCACCTTTCCGCTTGTTACCATATCGTTCAAAATCGGCATAATTTCGCTTACTGGCACTTCGGGGTCGTCCCTGTGCAGGAAAAATATATCAATATAATCTGTCTGCAAACATTCAAGGCTTTTGTTTAGGTCGTGCCACAAAGCCTTTTGGTTAAGCCTGCTGACGATTTCGCCTTCTTCATTATGGGCATGATGACCGCCTTTGGTCATTAAAATAATTTTATCACGGTTGTTTCGTGCCTTAAGCCATCTTCCAATGGTGCTTTCGCTTGCGTCCTTGCCGTCCTCAATCCAGCTACAATAAATTCTTGCAGTATCAATGCAGTTTCCGCCCTTTTCAACATAGCGGTCAAGCATGGGAAAATAAAGGTCGTCGTTGTCATTAAGTTCAATATTAGCCGTGCCAAGGATAAGGCTGGGCAATTGGAGTTCGTAATTGTCGTTTTTAATTTTGTATGACAACATAATATTTCATCTCGCTTTCTATTCTAATAAATTAATAGTATATCACATAATTATTAATTTTGGATTAAAATTTAATCGTTATAATGTAAACATTTTCACGACAAAAAAATCCCCCTTAAACAGGGGAATTTTTTATTATTTTCTGTCCTTAAGCGGAACATATTCACGGTCTTTAAACACCGATTTGTAAGCTGGACGGATAATTCTTCCGCCCGCCACAATTTCCTCAAAGCGGTGGGCACACCAGCCTGCCATTCTTGCCACTGCAAAAAGAGGAGTGAACAAGTCCTGCGGAATACCCAGCATTTCATACACAAATCCCGAATACATATCAATATTCGCACAAATTGCCTTGTCCGAGCCTTTGACCTTTGCGAACAGCTCGGGGGTTATCCTTTCGATAATTTCAAGCAGTTTAAAATTATCTTCAAATTCAGTTCCCATTGCCATTTTTCCCGCATATTTCTTAACAATTTCGGCTCTTGGGTCGGAGAGGGTGTAAACAGCGTGACCCATTCCATACACAAGACCGCTTCCATCGTAAGCCTCTTTTTTAAGTATTTTGGTGAGGTAGTCGGCAACTTCGCCCTCATCTCGTATATTTTTAACGTGCTTTATAATATCCTTGTGCATACCAGTAACCTTTTTGTTTGCACCGCCGTGCTTTGGACCTTTAAGCGAGCCAATAGCAGCGGCATAAGCGGAATAAGGGTCGGTTCCCGAAGATGTCATAACACGGCAGGTAAAAGTTGAGTTGTTACCACCGCCGTGGTCGGCATGGAGCATAAGCATAATATCAAGAAGCCTTGCCTCATCGTGGGTAAATTTACGGTCGTTTCGGAGCATCGAGAGTATAAATTCAGAGGTTGACTGACCAACAATAATAGGGTGCATAATCATAGATTCGCCGAAAAAATGCTTTCGCATAACCTGATAAGCAGAAATCATAATGTTAGGAAGTCTTGAAATAATGTCAATTGCTGTTTCAATTTCGTGTTCAGCAGAAATAATATCAGCATTTTCATCAAAAGAATAGAGCATTAATATGGTGCTTGCAAGCTTGTTCATAACATTCTTGGAGGGACTTTTTAAAATAGTATCCTCAAACAAAAATCCGGGGAGCAAACGTCTTTCGGAAAGGGTTTGCGAAAATTCGCTTAGCTGTTTGTCGTTTGGAAGTTCGCCCATCAAAAGAAGATATGCAACCTCCTCAAAGCCCCTGCATTGATTTTCGACAGGACATTTATCCTTAGCTTCGATAAGGTCTTTTATGCTGTATCCACGGTAGGTAAGCTTTCCATAATCAGAAGTTTTTTCGCCATCGTCAATAACATAGCCGTGAACATTACAAATTTTTGTAACGCCTGCCATTACGCCTGTTCCGTCCGAGTTTCTCAGTCCTCTTTTTACACCGTATTTGTCAAAATATTTTTTGTCTATGGCGTTAGCATCATAAAAACGACCATTATAATCAATTGGGTACTTTTCAGACATTTTAATCAATCCTTTCATGGAGGGGGATATAGTGATATACCGCCTATGCTATTCATAGAGGCGGGGTTTATCGTTTAATAGTTTGATAGTACAGGTGTACTAAACATAAGCGAGCTAACCCCGTGTGTCCCACGGTTCTATGCAATTCATCACTCGCTTATAGTGAATTTATTGCTACGAATGATAAATTATAAGCAAAAAGCAAGAACACCAATTAAAGCGTCCTTGCTTCTTCTACTACTTTATATTATACACTATTTTTGGCGCTTTGTCAAGCGTAAATTATATATAAACTTTTAGAAGGTTTTTAGTCATATTCTGTTGACAAAACATAAAAAACATGATATACTATATATTATGTATATTATAATATTGGAAAGTGGCTAAAGGAGTTGTTTATAATTTTTTGTAGTGTTTTCACGCATACGGCGAGGAAACACACAAGATTTTTTAAATTAATTTTGTAAATATCATTTGTGTTATCAAAAAAGGAGAAATTTTTTTATGGCAAAGCAAAAAAGCGTTGGTTATGAATGTCCTTATTGTGGCTACACAAGCATTAAATGGCTTGGAGTTTGCCCGCAGTGCAAGCAAGGTGCTTTAGAGGAAGTAAAATTAAGCAGTGTAGTATCTGGTAGCTCAAACTCTGAAAATCTTTCGGATAAAATATTGAATATTCGTGAAATAAATTCAGACGAACAGGAAGTTAGATATAAAACAGGTCTTAGTGAATTGGATAGGGTTCTTGGCGGAGGACTTGTAAAAGGTTCTGTTGTGCTTATTGGCGGAGCTCCCGGAATAGGAAAATCCACCCTGCTTTTGCAAATCTGCCAGTATCTCGGCAAGAATAATGACATATTATATATTTCTGGAGAAGAATCTGTTTCGCAAATTAAGCTTAGAGCCGATAGACTTGGGGTTGACAGCGAAAATTTGTTTTTGCTTTCCTCGGGCAACGCACATGAAATTGCAAATACTATTTCTAAAGAAACCCCCGATATTGCTATTATAGACTCTATTCAAACAATGGTCTGTGATAGTTCGTCATCTTCGGCGGGAAGTATAGTGCAGGTTAGAGAATGTACCAATTTGTTTATGAAAGTCGCCAAAACTCAGGATATACCTATATTTATAGTAGGTCATGTAAACAAGGACGGTGCAATTGCAGGACCTAAAGTCATGGAACATATGGTTGATACTGTTCTTTATTTTGAAGGGGACAGAAACCTGCCATACAGAATATTAAGAGGAATAAAAAACCGTTTTGGTTCGACAAACGAAATAGGTATTTTTGATATGGCGGACAGAGGATTGCGACAGGTGGAAAATCCCTCAATGATGTTCCTTGAGGGCAGACCCACGGGGGCTTCTGGCTGTGCGGTTTCTTGCGTTATAGAGGGAACACGTCCAATTATGGTAGAGATACAAGCATTGGTTGCAAAATCTGCATTTGCCGTGCCACGCCGTCTTGCCACAGGAATTGACTTCGGCAGAATGGCAATTTTAGTTGCGGTGTTGGAAAAACGACTTGGTTTTTTCTTTGGTCAGCTTGATGTATATTTAAACGTCGTTGGTGGACTTAAAATTGACGAACCCGCCGTTGATTTAGCTATTGCAATCGCCCTTTATTCGGGACTTACCGACAAGATTGTTTCTCCGCATATTATCGCTGTCGGAGAGGTGGGACTGGGCGGAGAGGTTCGCTCGGTCAGCAGGGTGGAACAAAGAATTATTGAATCCAAACGAATGGGATTTAAAAAAATTCTTGTACCCCGTGTGTGTATGGCACAGCTGGACAAGGATATAATAAATCAAAATGAGATTGAAATTGTTCCCGTTTCGGATTTAAAGCAGGCACTTAACACTGTTTTTGCCAAAAAGCAAGAATAATTTTTATTAATGGTTTTCTCCACCTATATCGGGAAATATTATAAATATAAACAACATTATTATTTCACTTTCGTAATTTTAAATAAAGTTTTGTGTCTTTGAACAAATTATGTATATAAACTGCTTGGTTTGTTAATTATTTAACGAAATACATTTTAAATTTACATCAAATTCATATTTATTACAACATAAGTTTACATAAATAGTGTAAAATAAGGGTGTATGAAATTTTTGAGAATATTTTAAGAAATTAGGGAGCAATTTTATGACAGTTTTTGATTGGCTTTCAATGCTTGGTGGATTGGCATTATTCTTGTATGGTATGAACGTTATGGGTTCGGGGCTGGAAAAGCTTGCGGGCGGTAGTCTTGAAAAGATTTTTGACCGACTTACCTCCAACCCGTTTAAACAAATTCTTTTAGGAGCAGGAGTAACAGCACTTATTCAATCCTCATCGGCAGTTACTGTTTTGCTTATCGGCTTTGTAAACTCGGGTATTATGAAACTTTCGCAGGTTATCGGAATTATTATGGGGTCGAATATTGGTACTACCATAACCGCATGGATTTTAAGTCTTTCGGGAATTGAAAGCGACAATGTTTTTATGAGGTTGCTTAAACCGGAAACCTTTTCGCCTGTACTTGCCTTAATCGGTGTGGGACTTATAATGTTTTCAAAGAGCGAAAAGAAACATCATATTGCCAATATCCTTACTGGCTTTGCAATACTTATGTTTGGTATGACGGCAATGGGTTCGGCGGTTGAACCGCTTAAAACCGACCCAAATTTTGCAAAAATTATATTATTGTTTGAAAATCCTGTACTGGGCGTACTTGCGGGTGCATTTATGACGGCGGTTATTCAGTCATCGTCTGCATCGGTGGGTATTCTGCAAACCCTTTCAACAAAAGTAAACATCACTTTTGGTTCGGCACTTCCAATTATATTGGGTCAGAACATTGGTACTTGCGTTACCGCTCTGCTTTCGTCTGTTGGTGCAAACAAATCAGCTAAGCGTGTTGCTATTGTTCATCTGTATTTTAATATTATTGGAACAATACTGTTTTTGACAGTGTTCTATACACTAAACAGTATTATAGGCTTTTCATTTATGGATTCCTCTATAAGTGCTTTTAAAATTGCCTTGGTGCATACCATTTTCAACTTTGCTACAACCCTTATACTTCTCCCGTTTTCAAAGTTGCTTGAAAAGCTTGCTTATCTTACTTTCAAAGAGGACGAACAGGAAAAAACAAAGCAATCTACATTCCAGCTTCTTGACACACGTTTCTTGAACAACCCTTCAATCGCTCTTGAAAAGTGTCATTCGCTTGCACAGATTATGGCAAAAACCGCTGAACACAATGTTGGTCTTTCCATTAAAACGTTGCAAAAATTTTCTGAACAAACCATTAATGAAATCGGCGAAAACGAACAACTTGTGGATAGATATGAGGACAAGCTCGGAAATTATCTTGTTACTCTTTCAAAATCTGAAATGGATATTTTCGACAGCCAACGTTGTGCAATGATACTTCATTGTATGGGAGATTTTGAAAGAATTTCAGATTTATCGGTTAATCTTTCTCAGTCGGCAACCGAAATGAGCGAAAAGAAGATAAAATTTTCTAAAGAGGCAGAAAAAGAAATGAATTCGCTTTATGGTGCAGTTTCGGATATAGTCTGTTCGGCAGTCAAAGGTTTTTGTTATAATGATATTGATTCAGCCTATAACACTCTTGCCCTTGAGGAGGTTATTGATAATCTTCGTGCAAAACTTAAGCGACATCATGTACAAAGGCTTCAAAAAGAAGAATGTACCATTGAGCTTGGTTTTATCTACACCGATTGTCTTACCAACCTTGAAAGAATTGCCGACCACTGTTCCAACATTGCAGCGTTTATTCTCCAGTCCAAAGAACCGAATGAAGAAACACATAATGTTATTCATAGATACAAAACAGAGGGCGGAGCATTTGAACGTGATGTTGAAAAGCTTTCAAAAAAATATGCTTTTTAAAAAATAATTAAAACCCCGAAAATGTTTAAATTTTCGGGGTCTTTTAATGCTAAAAATTTTTATAAAAAAATAATATTTGCCCCGCTTATGGCGAGGCAAATATTTAGTAAAATTTAACAGCCAATCAAATATTACTGCTGTGGAATGGAAAGAGGGAGAATGTTTCTTTCAATAAAGCTTTCGTTTTTAACAATCTCAACATTGTTATACAAATCCATACCTGTTCCGGCAGGAATAAGCTTACCAATAATAACATTTTCCTTAAGACCAAGCAGGTGGTCGGTTTTTCCATGAATAGCGGCATCAGTAAGAGCCTTTGTTGTTTCCTGGAAAGAAGCCGCCGACAGGAACGAATCCGAATTGATGGAAGCCTTGGTAATACCCTGAATAACAGGAATTGTAGTAACAAGTCTTGCGGAGAAATCGCCTGCATCAATTTTAGCCTGAATTTCCTTGTTGACTGCGTCAACCTCTGCCTTGTTGGTAAGAGAGCCGGGGAGCAGATAGCTACTACCTGCATCGTCAACCTTAACCTTCTTAAGCATCTGACGAACGATAACCTCAATGTGCTTATCGTTAATATCAACACCCTGCATACGGTAAACCTTTTGAACCTCAGTTATAATATAGTTCTGAACAGCTTGAACGCCGTTTACCGCAAGAATATCGGCGGGATAGATAGAACCTTCGGTTATCGGGTCGCCCGGATTTACAACGCTACCGTTCTGAACCTTAAGCTTATAGCCATAAGGAATAGTGTATGTCTTTTCAACAAGACCGTCCTCGTCCTTACCTGTAACAATAACATCTTTGTTGATAACGTCCTTGTTCTTGTGAACTTCTTCAATTCTAACAGTACCGCCAATCTTAGAGATGATAGCCGCACCCTTTGGACGTCTGCTTTCAAACAGTTCCTCGACACGGGGAAGACCCTGTGTAATATCTTCTGCGGAAGCGATACCACCGGTGTGGAATGTTCTCATGGTAAGCTGTGTACCAGGTTCACCGATAGACTGAGCGGAAATTACGCCGACAGCCTCGCCGACCTGAACAATGTTGCCGTTTGCAAGGTTAGCACCATAGCACTTAGCACAAACACCACTTTTAGCTTCGCACTGAAGAACCGAACGAATAGCAATTCTTGTACGCTCCGACTGCTCAAGAACCGAAACAATTCTCTTTGCGTCATTTTCACTTATAAGTTTGTTTTTGGAAACAATCATTTCGCCAGTTTTTGGGTCTTTCAAATCATCAACAAGGAATCTGCCAATAAGACGTTCTTGGAGAGGTTCAATCATTTCCTTGCCGTTGCTGATTTCAAACACATCAATACCGCTTGTTGTTCCGCAGTCAACCTCACGAATAATAACGTCCTGAGAAACATCAACCAGACGGCGGGTAAGATAACCCGAGTCGGCTGTACG
>CANRLN010000019.1 GCA_947631445.1 uncultured Clostridia bacterium | reverse complement strand
ATTCAAGCTGAGCCTTTAAAGCACCGAGGAGAGCCGAGAAAGGCTTGCCCCAACGGGACGGTGTGTTTTGGGTTCTTTCAAAATACTCTTGGAAGGTAAGCCAACATTTTTTATAGCTTCCGCCTGCCGCAACAATCTTAGCAACCGATTCAACCACCGCACAAACTGCTCCATGGAATGGGCTTGCCTGCGAAATATTAGGGTTAAAGCCCCAACCCATAAGCGAGGTGGTGTTGGTGTTGCCCTTGAGTACTGGAATTTTAGCAGCCATAGCCTGTGATGGTGAATTTTGATATTTACCACCATAAGGCATAAGAACAGTGCCAGCACCAATTGTGGAGTCAAAGCGTTCCACAAGACCCTTTTGTGAGCAGATATTAAGATTGGAAATCATGCTCTCCCATTTTTCGGCACTGTCCTCAACATTTTCTGGAATTGGATATTTGGGCATATCCACCTGAATGTTTGTATGCTTAGATGCACCATTTGAATTTAAAAACTCTCTTGAAAGGTCAACAATGATTTTGTCGTTCCATTTCATTTTAAGACGTGGGTCATCAACAACCTCAGCAACAAGGGTTGCCTCAAGATTTTCTCTTGATGCCTCAAAAATAAACTTGTCCAAATCTTCAGCAGCAATAACAACCGCCATTCTTTCCTGCGATTCGCTTATTGCAAGCTCTGTTCCGTCAAGACCATCATATTTTTTGGGAACAGCGTTAAGGTCAATAATAAGACCATCGGTAAGCTCACCAATAGCAACCGACACACCGCCTGCTCCAAAATCGTTACAACGTTTAATCATCTTGGTAACAGCGGGATTTCTAAATAATCTTTGCAATTTTCTTTCTTCGGGAGCGTTACCCTTTTGAACCTCTGCACCACAACTTTCAAGGGATTCAAGTGTGTGCGATTTGGAAGAACCAGTAGCACCACCGCAACCGTCACGACCGGTTTTTCCGCCAAGGAGAACAACAACATCTCCTGCAACAGGGCGTTCACGTCTTACATTTTCTTTTGGGGCAGCCGCAATAACCGCACCAATTTCAAGTCTTTTAGCAGTATATCCGGGGTGGTAAACTTCGCTTACACTGCCGGTTGCAAGACCAATTTGGTTACCATAGGAAGAATAGCCATTGGCTGCACCAACACAAATTTTTCTTTGTGGAAGTTTTCCAGAAATTGTATCGGAAGTAGGAACAAGCGGATTGGAAGCACCAGTAACACGCATAGCCTGATATACATAAGACCTACCGGAAAGTGGGTCACGGATAGCACCGCCAAGACAGGTTGCCGCACCACCAAAAGGTTCAATTTCTGTTGGGTGGATGTGGGTTTCATTCTTGAACATCAAAAGCCAATCCTGCTGTTCATCATCAACATTGACCTTAATATTTACAGAACAAGCATTAATTTCTTCGCTTTCGTCAAGGTCGGGAACTCTGCCCTCTGCCTTAAGCTCTTTTGCACCAATGCAAGCAATATCCATAAGGGTTTGGGGCTTGTCCTTGCGACCCTTATATAAATTCTCACGGCAAGCAAGATATTGATTATAAGCGTCCTGAATATATTTGGTTTCACATTCAACATTATCAATAATAGTAGAAAATGTGGTATGGCGGCAGTGGTCAGACCAATATGTATCAATCATTCTTATTTCTGTAATTGTTGGGTTTCTCTTTTCGGTGTTTTTAAAATAGTCCTGACAGAATTTAATATCGTCCAAATCCATTGCAAGACCAAGGTCGGAAATCATCTGAGCAAGTTTGTGTTCGTTTGCCGAAATAAAGCCCTCAACCGTTGCAACTTCGGTTGGTATATTATACTTGACATCAAGAGTATCCACCGTTTCAAAAGAAGCCTCACGGCTTTCAACAGGGTTGATAATATAGTTCTTGACCGCCTTTAAATCCTCATCGGAAAGTTTGCCCTTGACAATATAAATTGTAGCCGACTTTACAGCAGGGCGTTTTTTACCCGTAAAAAGTGAAATACACTGTGCTGCTGAATCTGCTCGCTGGTCAAACTGACCGGGGAGATATTCAACGGCAAACATTTTTTCATTCGCCTTAGTTTCGGGAAGTTCTGTAAACACATCATCTACGGTAGGTTCAGAAAGAACCACGGGGATTACTGCGTCAAAATCCTCTTTTGAGATACCCTCCACATCATAGCGGTGAACAATTCGCATACCCTCAAGGTTTTCAAGACCAAGAGCCGACTTGATAGAGCCGAGTTCACTTTGTGCCTGATTGTTAAACTCAGGCTTTTTTTCTGCATAAATTCTGTACACTGACATTAGCGACAACTCCTTAATTTTTACAGTTTTAATTTTTGGCATATAGTTTTGCCATAATCATAATACTATTATAGCATACTAAATAATATTTGTCAAACATTTTTGAAATTTATTTAAAATTTTTTAAATTTTATAAATTATTTTAAGAGCTACCGCCTTTTAATCCTCTATTAAATATATATGCCATAGGCGAGGAACATAAAGCAAAAGAAATGTAATTAATTTTTCAAAATAAAAAAGTTTGGGGAAATTTTCCCCAAACCTATATATTATTTATCTTCAAGCATACGATTGATAGCCGAAACAAGAGCCTTAACGGAAGAATCTATAATATCTGGGTGCTGACCTGCTCCCCAGTATTTCTTGCCGTCCACAGAAATGCAAACATAGGAAACTGCAAGACTGTTGCTACCTTCACTTAAAGCGTGTTCTGTATATTCTTCCACATTAACATTCTTGCCTATGGCATTTTCAAGAGCATTTGTAACCGAGTCAAGGCGACCGCTACCGTCTGCCGAATAGGTAAACACTTTTCTACCCTCAACCGTTGCTGTGACATTTCCTTGAATTACTCCATCGCCTTTTTGAACAAAATGTGCTTCTTTAACGCTGACTTTATCCTCTTTGTTAAGATATGTATCACAGAAGATTTTATACACTTCGCTGGGGCTGAGTTCTTTGTGTGCCTTGTCGGAAATATCCTTAACAGTATATCCGAAATCCTCACGCATTTTAGCGGGCAGGTCATAGCCGTACTGCTGGGCAAGCAGGAAACCTATTCCGCCCTTACCCGACTGACTGTTTATTCTTATAACATCACCATCATATTCCCTACCAACATCATGTGGGTCAAGTGGAAGATATGGCACATTCCAAAGTTCTTGATGTTTTTCCTGCCTATATTTCATGCCCTTTGCGATAGCGTCCTGATGTGAACCCGAAAACGCTGCAAACACAAGCGAACCCGAATAAGGAGAACGTTCATTTACTTTCATTCTTGTCACACGTTCATAAACCTCAACAAGTTTTGGCATATTTGAAAAATCAAGTTTGGGGTCAACACCGTGTGAAAACATATTCATTGCAAGAGTGATTATATCAACATTTCCGGTTCTCTCGCCGTTTCCAAAACAAGTTCCCTCAATTCTGTCTGCTCCCGCAAGAATTCCAAGTTCAGCATCTGCAATACCGCAACCACGGTCGTTATGTGGGTGGAGCGAAACAATTACATTCTCTCTGTCATGCAGGTTTTTGCTCATATATTCAATCTGACTTGCATAGACATGGGGAGAACTCATCTCAACCGTTGCCGGCAGGTTTATAATAACCTTTTTGTCGGCGGTTGGTTTCCACTGGTCGATAACAGCGTTGCATATCTCAAGAGCAAATTCCGGTTCTGTTCCTGTAAAACTTTCTGGAGAGTATTCAAAAATAAAATTACCCTCTGTCTTTTCTTTATATTCGTTTAAAAGTTTTGCACCCTTTACGGCAATATCAACAATTTCCTCTTTGGATTTTCTAAAAACCTGCTCACGTTGTGCCAACGAAGTTGAATTATAAAGATGTACAACCGCCGATTTACAGCCTTTAAGAGCCTCAAAGGTTTTCTTGATAATATGTTCTCTTGCTTGAGTGAGAACCTGAATGGTAACATCATCAGGAATAAGATTTTGTTCTATAAGAGTTCGGCAAAATTCATATTCCGTTTCGCTTGCAGCTGGAAAACCAATTTCTATCTCTTTAAAACCAATCTCAACAAGAACCTTAAAAAATTCAAGCTTTTCTTCCAAAGACATTGGCACAATAAGAGCCTGATTTCCATCACGCAAATCCACTGAACACCATAAAGGTGCTTTGTCGATATGGTCTTTTTTCACCCAATCATAGCAAGGTTCAGGGGGCATAAAATAACCCACTTGATATTTCTTTACGTTTTCCACTAAAATATCCTCCTTTATTAATATATAATTAATTATTTGTCTTTGTTGTCATTATTACTATCTTTTCCCTTATTTTTATCCTCAAAATCCTTAAGATTATTGAAATTATTAAGATTTTCTAAAATTCCCCCTATTGTACCAAGGGTTTTTTCAACGTTTTTACTAATACCCTCACTCTGTTTTCTGCTATCTTTAAAGCTGGAAAATAATTCTTCAAGACTTTGTTCATTAACAGGTTTATCTTCAGTTTTTTTATTATCTTCTTTACCCTGCTTAGAATCATCTTTACCATTTTCACTATTACTTAAATAATCGTCAAGCAAGCCTTTCAAATTCAAATCAAAGGGCATTTTAAAGCTAAAATCATCATCTTCTTCATAAAATTCATCTAAATCATCAAGGTATTCTTCATCATCTAAATTATTAAAATATTCTTCATCGTCTAAATCATCATCAAAAAAATTATCATTGTCAAAGTCAATTATATTAACCAATATTTTTCTTATAATATCGTTCTGTTCATTCTTTCCAATGATTTTTCTGCGAATAGCGGAATTTACAACACTGCTAAATTCTGAATTGTCATTGTCCTTAAGATTAAAAAATCTCTTAACCTTCTTAAGTTTATCCAAAAATGTGACATTTTTATTATCGCACAAAAAACTTTTCCATTCTTCAAACAATTTTTCCTCAAGCGATTCGGTTTCTGTTTCCAAATCCTCCGATTCAAATTCTTTAATGCTAATATTGCCATCAATTTCAATTATTTCTATTGCCTCGGAATATTGCGTCATAAATTTATATATTCCACGCAAAATAGTTTTTGCCTTGTTACGGTCAGACGTAATTTTTATCTGTGTGTGGTTAGAACAATTGTCAACCGCTTCAACCGCCCAGAAATCTCCCAATTTGGAAACTTCAAAAGTAACATAGTTTTCCGTATTAATTATTTTCATGCTATCAACTAAAATAAGCAAGTATATCCCTCCTTGTTCAACAGTAAAAAATTTCAAAAAATTTGCAAAAAAGCCCGTCTCTTAAATTAAAATTTTAAGAGACGAGCATAAAGACCCGTGGTACCACTCTGATTCACACGGAAAAAACCCGTGCCTTTGGGGTATCAAAAAAAATACCCTTCGCTGTAACGTGCGACAAACGGACTGAACTACTTAAACATAATAAATTTCACCCAGCCAGCTCGGAGATGAGTTATGACAAAGCACTGCTACGTTTTTGCACCAACCAAACGCTCTCTGAAAGTCGGATTCGCTCTGCTTTTTTCCCGTCAAAGCCTTTCACTATTTTTATATATTATAGCACAAAAAAATCAATTTGTCAACAGTATTTCATACTGTATTTATGAATTTTTTGTAAACAACGTTATTTATAATAAACCAATGAAAGAATAATTTAATACAGATTAAAACAAAAATCCCCTTTTGCTTGTCTGTTCTGCAAACAAAAAGGGATTGTATAATTTAATTATCTTGCAAAGAAAGTATAGGTAATGCCATTACTTTCCGTATCTCTCCACCAATATTGAACAAAAATTTCTTTATCTTTAACCACAGTGGAAAGGTCGATATCTATATGGAATGAAACATTTTTGTATTTTTCTTTGTATTCGGCTGTTGCTTCTTTTTCTATTTCTTCTCTAAATTCTTTTTTACGTTTTTCATACTCATCTCCATATTTTTCTTTGTATTTCTTTTCAATGTTACTATAAATTTCGTTATAAAAATTAGCATAGCTCCACTGATACTCAAGCGGAGTTGCCCACTGACCGTCATTTTCCGTGTTGTCAAAACCAATTGCACCGTTATCAAGGCAAACCCCAACAAGATTGTCGATTTGGTTAAGGTCAACAACAACCGTAAGTGTTTTGTAATTTTCAATTTCGGCATAAGGAATAACAAAGTCCTTGTTTCTTTCGGTTGCCTTAAAATCTGCTTGCAAAAGAGTTCCCTTGCCAAGGTCGTCCGAAAGTCCAACTACATTTTTAAGAACCGCTAAAGCGTCATCGGCAGTAACCTTTCCGTCCCCATCAATATCCGCAACACAGCTTGCTACGCCGTGCAGTTCCTCAAGTTCCACAATTTTTTTTAATTGCAAAAGGGCATCGTCGGTAGTAATCTTTCCGTCCCTGTCGACATCACCAAGGGCAATTTCCTTTTTGTCCTTAAAACTAATACGGTCACCTTCGCCGTTGTCTGCAAAAGCCGAAAAAGCACTACCCGACAAAACAGCACCGCAAAGAGTCACAGCGATTGCATTTTTAAAAATTTTCATATACTTCACCTTCCTGTTTCTTTTAGTCTTCACACCTACAATAAATAGAATAAAACAAGAACGTTTTTACGTTCTATAATAATTATATTACAATAAAAAAAATAATTGCAATATTCAAATTTAATTTTTTTTTATAATTATTACAATTTTTGCGTTTTTTTATAAAATGCTAAAATTTATATATTGTCATTTTTAATAGAAGTTTATAAAAACTACTAAAATAATAAAATATCGGAGCAAGCTCCAACCTACCATGTATATATTATATCATATTTTTAAAAAATTGTCAATAGTTTTTTAACTTTTTTTCACACAAATCAATTTTTTTATAGGAAAACTTATTTTTGAAACTTTACTAAATTAAAAACAAAGCGGTCAATTGCTTGACCGCTTTGCAGAAGGAGGTGTCTTATGAAAAAGATAATGTAATATTATCTCATAAGCTAATTTTAGTTGCCAAAATCAAATTGATTGTAGTATTGTTCAAATGGATTTTGTGGCTGTGTTTGTTCCTGCTCTACCTGAGAGGAGCTTTCAATTGCCGAACGGTCCTCGCCAAGAGTTACTTCCTTATCGGAAATTTCGCCGTCACGATATACCGAAACTGTGATTGTATCCCCTGCAGAAAATTTAGATTTTATATCATTAAATTCAGAAACACTTTCAATAAGCTCGCCGTTGATTCCAATAACCACATCGCCCACCTTAAGTCCTGCTTTTTGGGCTGCACTGTCATCTTCAACGCTTCTTATAATAAATCCCTGAGGAATATTATAGAACTGTGCATATATTTCGGTTACATCTTCGCCCGAAATTCCAAGGGTAGGTCTGCCGGTAACATAGCCATATTCCATCAAATCTTTTATAATAGGAAGAGCCTCGTCAACCGGAATTGCAAATCCAAGACCCTCGCCATAGGTTGAACTTACCTTTGCGGAAGTAATGCCGATAATCTGACCATATGCGTTGATAAGAGGACCACCTGAGTTACCGCTGTTTATAGAAGCGTCAGTTTGGATTAAATTCATGGTTTTTTCTTCAATTGTAAGCTTACGGTCGGTGGCTGAGATAATGCCAGAGGTTACAGTACCCGAAAGGTCAAATCCCAAGGGGTTTCCTATAACAATAGCGGCTTCGCCGACCACAATATCCGAACTTTTGCCGATTTCGGCAGGAGTAAGACCTGTTTTTTCTATTTTAAGAACTGCTATATCCGTTTGGGTATCCGAACCGATAAGGGTTGCCTCATATGTGTATTTTTCATCACTATTATCATTCTTATTATTGCTTGAACTGTCACTTTGTTCATCTTTATAGTAATTTTCGGGAAGAACAACCGATATAGCCTTAGCTCCCGAAATAACATGAGCATTAGTGACAATATAGCCGTCACTGCTTAAAATTATTCCTGTTCCGGTTGCCGTGCCGTTGTTAAGCAGACAGGATACACCAACAACCGACGGTGAAACCTTGTCTACAATATCGGGGATTGTCATTGCATCGCTGGGGGTGGAAAGCTGGCTTATGGTTGGAAGGTCGGTACGTTTAGCGGTATTTTGTTCCACCGGGATACTGCTTGTTTCGGATTTCTTTGAAGAAGATTCCGAAGTTGACTGAGAAACGTCACTGCCCGCTTTGATAAGTTTTCCGTTTCCTCCGGTTGCAATTGAGTAGCCAACAATAGATGTAACACTTACTATAGAACAGCCTGCAAGAGCCATAAGAACCTTAAGTGCTTTGTTTGGCTTTTTGTTTTGTTTTTTATCCTTTGGGGGATTAAAACAATATTCGTTTGCCTTGTCTTTATTGTATACTCCAAATTCATTTGTATTATTTTCGTTTTCATCATTGTTATAATCATTGTAATTGTTAAAATCGCTATTCATAATACATTCCTCCAATTAATTTTTATATTTAAATTATGTTGCTCAATTTCCTTAATTATTATTATACATTTTTTTGTGACAGTTTTATGATAATTGCAAAATAATATATCAAAATATTTTTAACACATATCACAAAAAATATATATTAATTAACATATTATGAAAAAATACAGTGTTTACTCAAACTGTTTAAAATTATGCTATAATAGTATAAATAGTATTAAAGCAATTAGACTATTGAAAAATCCTTTTATATAATTTTGTATGCATTTATTAAATTAAGAATATATAAGTATAAACTATTTTTGAAAGTGTAAATTTGTAAAATATAGTTGAACAATTTTGTTTACATTTACGATTTTTTAATGCCGAATTTGAAAGGCTATTGACAAATTATAAAATTGTGATATAATAAAGTATGGAACTATTTTTGTATGTTTTTGCAGAAAGGAGAATTTTTTTGCAGGTAAACACTCCCATAAAAGATTTTGTCCAAGGCTATATAAACAGCGAAATTTCAAGATTTCATATGCCTGCCCACAAGGGCAACAACGGCAGAATATCCACAGGGGATATAACCGAAATAAAGGGTGCGGATTTTCTTTATTCCGCCAGTGGTATTATTGACGAAAGCGAACATAACGCAAGCCGTCTTTTTGGCACGGCAGAAACTTTTTACAGCACCGAAGGTTCAAGCCTTTGTATTAAAACAATGGTGTATCTTGCCGTTACTCATAAAAATAAAAATCAAAAAAATCTCCTGCTTGCTCCAAGGAATATACACCGTTCTTTTGCAGATGCCTGTATTCTTTGCGATGTTGACATAGGCTGGATTGATTCAGCTGATAACAACAATAACAATTCGATTTGTCTGTCAAAAATCAGCAAACACGATGTTGAAAAAGCTATAAAAAATTTCCCCGATGCTTGCGGAGTGTATATAACCTCTCCTGACTATTTAGGGAATATCACAGATATAGCAGGAATTTCTGAAATTTGTCACAAACATAATATTCCCCTTATAGTGGATAACGCACATGGTGCTTATCTTGCTTTTACAGAAAAAAATATTCACCCCATTGCACTGGGTGCGGATATGTGTTGTGATTCGGCACACAAAACACTTCCGGTTCTTACCGGTGGGGCGTATATTCATTTTGCTGACAATAACAGATTTGCTCCTTTTGCAAAATCGGCTATGGCAATGTTCGGTTCGTCCAGTCCCTCCTATTTGATATTGGAAAGTCTGGACGAATGTAATAAATTTTTAGCCGAAAATGCAAGGCAGGCAATAGTGAATATATCAGATAAAATTGCTCAAATCAAAGCAGAAATCAAAAAGCATATGCAAATTTTTGAAACCGATGAGCCTTTAAAAATAGTTCTTGCCCCTAATTCAATAGGATTTACAGGCGAGCAGTTTGCAGATTATCTAAGAGAAAAAAAAATAGAATGTGAATATGCAGATTATTTTCATGTAGTGCTTATGATAAGTTCTTTTAACACACAAAAAGACTTGGAAAAACTCAAGCAGGCAGTGGTTGAAACAAAACCAAAATCCCCAATAAAATCAGAAATACTTGCCCCCGAAATTCCATCAAAACTGCTCTGCGGTATAAGAAAAGCAGCATTTTCACCAAGCGAGATTGTGCCAACAGTTCAAAGTATTGGCAGAATTTCAGCTGAAAATACACTTGTTTGTTGCCCCTGTATTCCCGTGGTGGTTTGCGGGGAAAAAATAATCCAAAAAAATGCGGAAATACTTATTAAAAACAAAATAGATAAAGTAAAAGTTGTTATTTCTGCCGATTAATATAATTTTGAAATATTATTATTTTCTTTGCCTTTCGGATTTGAAAATATTAAATATTTAAATAAACAACAGAACAATGGAGGAAACATTATGAACAAAATTAAAAAACTGATATGCCAGTCAACGGCTGTGGCAATTATTTTAAGCAACGCTTTGCCAATTCTTGCATCAGCGGAAGATATAACTACAACCGATGAGCAGACAAAAGTCATTGTTACGGCTACCCCTAAGGACGCAGAATTTGAAAAGTATGACGCTGACGGAAACGGTAGTATTGATACGCAAGATGCACTTGAAATACTTAAGTATGTGGTGGAAATTTCCCCGCTTGCCCCTGCTGAATTTAATGCAGCCGATACTGACAAAAACAATATTGTAGATACAACAGACGCACTCAATGTACTTAAATATATAGTATCTGGTCAGGTTCCGAGCCAGTCTACAAAACGTGAAAGCTTAGAGGCTACAATTGACTATGCAAACGCAAGCCTTACATGGAAAGCCAAAGAGGGTGCTACCGCCTATGAAATCTGCGGAGGAGAGGGCAACCGAATCGGCTTGCTTGAAACAACCGACAAAACCACTTATAATTTTGGCGATGTCAACAAATATAAAAATTATACTTTTAAAGTAAGAGCCGTTTTTGAAAAAGACGGAAACAAAAGTTATACAAAATATTCCAAGTCCACAAGGGTTGTTGATTTCATCCCTGTAAATCTTAAAAAGGTAGAGAATGTCAAATGCTCCAAGCCTACAACCGTTGGATTTAATATAACCTTTGATAAAGTTAGTGATGCAAACGGTTACGAAATCTGTTCTTATGACCCAAAGAGTAAAAATTATACAGTTATTGCAACTACTAATACCACAAGTTATACAATAAAAAATTTATTGCCGGCAGAAAAATATTCAATAGCAGTAAGAGCAGTAAAGACTGTTGGTTCTTCCAAAACTTTTTATGGAGAATATTCAAATATAGCCGATGCTGCAACCGCCCCCGAAAAACTTAAACTTAACGACAGCACCGACACCGTAATAAGCTGGCAGGAAATAAAAGGGGTCGACGGTTATGATGTCTATACCCTTAAGGACGGAAAATGGGTGTTCTTTAAAGACTGCCACAAAACAAGCTTTACTGTTGACAGCAAAAGCACACAGAAATTTAAAATTCGTGCTTATATGAAAAATAATAAATTCACTGCTTTTGGTCAGTTTAGTGAGGAAATAGGTCTTTCTCAAAAAGCACCAAGTAGCACCACTCCTACTAATCCAACCACCCCAAACAAGCCGGTTGTAAGTTCGCTTAAAGTTCCTGAAAATGTAGAGTGCCTTAACCCCAAGCATGATAAACTTGAGATTAAATGGAACAAGGTTGATGGTGCAGATAGCTATGAAATTTATAATTATAACACAAACACCAAAAAATATACCAAGCTTGCAAGCACAAAAGAAATTGATGTCGTGCTTACAGGACTTCCCTCAGCAACCAGCTATAATATCTGCATTAAAGCAATAAAAGACAATACTTCAAGTAATTATTCCAGCATTGTTTATGCCTGCACCTGCCCAGTACAGGTAAGCGGACTTAAAGCAGAAACCAAGGACGGCAAAACAGTTCTAACATGGAACAAGGTTGAGGGTGCAGACGGCTATGAAATTTTTGCAGATGGAAAGTTCTTTAAAGGTGTAAACAACAATAGTTATACCTTTAATGATAAAAGCGGAAAATTTAAGGTAAGAGCATACAAGAAAAATAATGATTTTACTTCTATTGGTGCTTTTAGTAGCGAAGTGACAGTGTCTACATCTACTACACCTAATAATGGTGGTAACAATAATAACAATAACAATAAAATTCCCGATGAAATGTGGCTTAACACGGTTAAAATGAACCAAAAGACAGGAAGATATAATGGTCTTTCGGCTTGCGGTGCAACCAGTGCAGCGATACTTCTTAACAGCGAAAAGGGAACAAACTTCAACAAGGACGATTTTATTTATTATGCCAACAACAATGGTCTTGCTGACCAAGGCAATCTTACTTCGGCAAATGGCGGAATGACCGCTCCTAAGGTTATACAACTTATAAAACACTACGGCTATTCCTCCAAAAATATATATAGCGATAAAATTAAACCCTCCGAGCAGGTTATGAAAAACATTGCAAACGGAAAAAGATGTATTGTGCTGGCAAGATATAATTTTGATACAAGTACATATTCGTCACACTTTGTAGTTGTGTTTAGCTATTATCACAATGACAATGGCACACTGATTTTTAACTATTCCGACCCTTATACAGGTAAATATGGAACGGTAAATGCTAATAAATTTGATAATGCTACAACCTGTACATTCTATGAACCAAAGGCAATTATTGTTTTGGATTAATACTGTTTTTGATTTATAATACCACAAAAAATAAGATTTGGGGAGCATTGCTCCCCAAAAAATTTTTTTATAAAAGTTTAATTTCCTAAATTTTGTTTAAAGCCTATTGACAAAACGAAAAAAATGTATTATAATAATATGTATGCAGGAACTTTTGTTCCGAATAATTTATAAAGGAGAATACAAATGGCAAGTAATGTTAAAACCGTTTCGCAAAAAGGATATGAGGAGCTTAAAGAAAAGCTTGAATATTTAACCTCGGTTGGTCGTGCAGAGGTTGCTAAAAAACTTAAAGAAGCTCGTTCGTTCGGTGACCTTTCGGAAAATGCCGAATATGACGCTGCCAAGGAAGAACAAGCATCTATCGAAGCACAGATTGCTGAACTTCAGTTTACCATTGATAATGTTACCATTATTAATGATGATGATATAACCACCCACGAAGTAAACGTAGGTTCGGTTATAAAAATCCGTGACCTTGAACTTGATGAAATCGAAACCCTCCAGATTGTAGGTTTTACCGAATCCAACCCTGATGAGGGTAAAATTTCTGACGATTCCCCAATTGGTATGGCTGCTCTTAAGAAAAAGGTTGGAGATATTTTTGAGGTTGCCGCTCCCGTTGGCACACTCAAGTTTGAATTGCTTGAAATTTCAAGAAAGTAAGAAAGGAAGAATATAATGAGCGAACAGACAAACACCCCAGAAACCGAACTTACTCAAGAGGATATTAACAGCCTTAAGAAAATCCGTATGGAAAAGTTGGAAAATCTTAAAGAGCAGGGACAAAACCCTTTTGAAATAACCAAATATGACGTTACCGCCTCCACTCAGCAGGCTAAGGCTGACTATGAAGTTTTTGAAAACGAATGTAAGGCACAAGCAGGCGAGGACGAAGAAAAGCTTAAGGAACTTTTGGAGGCTGGCAAACAGAAAACGGTTAAACTTGCCGGTCGTATTATGAGCCGTCGTAGCATGGGAAAGGCACACTTTATTGACCTGCTTGATGGTAAGGGCAGAATACAAGCTTATATCCGTATGAATGATGTTGGCAAGGAAAAGTTTGAATCCTATAAAAAATGGGATATTGGCGATATTATCGGCATAGAGGGCTTTATTTTTAGAACAAGAATGGGCGAAATTTCTATCCACGCCACTGCAATCGACCTGCTTTCCAAGTCGCTTTTGCCACTCCCCGAAAAATGGCACGGTCTTAAAGACCAAGACACAAGATACCGCCAGAGATATGTGGATTTAATCGTAAACCCAGATGTTAGAGATACTTTTATCAAACGTTCTAAGATTATCAGCGGTATTAGAAATTTCTTGAACGAACAAGGCTTTATTGAGGTTGAAACACCAATGCTTGTTTCCAATGCGGGCGGTGCTGCCGCAAGACCTTTTGAAACTCACTACAACGCACTTAATGAAGATGTAAAACTTAGAATTTCCCTTGAACTTTATTTAAAGCGTCTTATTGTTGGCGGTCTTGGAAGGGTTTACGAAATAGGCAGGGTGTTCAGAAATGAGGGTGTCGACACAAGACATAACCCCGAATTTACCCTTATGGAACTCTATCAGTCTTACACAGATTATTATGGCATGATGGAACTTACCGAAAATATGTTCCGCAAGCTTGCAAATGATGTTTGTGGCACAACCGCTGTTACTTATGGCGAAAATATAATCGACCTCGGCAAGCCTTTTGAAAGACTTACAATGGTTGAGGCTGTAAAAAAATACAGTGGTGTGGATTTTGCCCAAATTGAAACCACCGAGCAAGCAAGAGAAATTGCAAAAGAAAAGCATATTGAATTTGAGGAGCGTCATAAGCGTGGCGATATTCTCAATTTGTTCTTTGAGGAATTTGTTGAAAAGCATTTAATTCAGCCTACTTTTATTATGGACCACCCGGTTGAAATTTCTCCACTTACAAAGAGAAAACCAGATAATCCAGACTATGTAGAACGTTTTGAACTGTTTATCAATGGTTGGGAGATGTGCAATGCTTATTCTGAGCTTAACGACCCTGTTGACCAACGCAAACGTTTTGAGGAGCAGGAAGAACTCTTAAAGCAGGGTGATGAAGAAGCAAACCGCATTGATGAGGATTTCCTCCGTGCTTTGGAAATTGGTATGCCCCCAACAGGCGGTATCGGCTATGGTATCGACCGTCTTGTGATGTTGCTTACCAACAGCAGTGCAATTCGTGATGTGCTTTTGTTCCCAACAATGAAAACACTTGACAAGTAAAATTATATTTTCCCCTACCGCCATTGGTGGGGGAATTTATAAAATTATGCTATAATAAGGAAACGTTTTCACAACATTAATATGTTAATGCTACAAAAAAAGAAACAATTATAAAATAAAGGAGGAAAATTTTTTGGAAGAGAATACCCCTAAAAAATTAGACTTTAAAAACATTCATAATTTTAAAGTAATTTCCGACAATCATCTTGAAACAATACTTAATGCCCTTGGCAAACACCCCTATCTAATAGCTGCACTTATCTGTTTTTCCACACTTGGAGTGGGATATTTAAGCGAGGAGTTTATTCAGCCAGATTCTATTATGGCAATGCTTGGAATTACAATTTGCTTGTTTGTCTGGCAGGCAATACATTTTCTGAGGATTAAAGAAAACACAGTAAAAAATAAAATAATAATATATAGTATTTTTGTAATTGAAACGTTTTTTTCAATCTTTCTTGCAGGGAAATTTAAAGCTTGCCAAGCAAAGGCAATTTTTGCAACCATGTATTTGATTTTTATAATATTGGTTGTGTACTTGCTGTTGTTAAACAACAAAAAATTTGTTGACAAAACAACCAGCCTGCTTTTGTTTGCCCTTGGATTTGCAATGCGTTTTGGATATTGCTTGCAAACGGGCATTTATGTAAGACAAAACGATGTATTCGGTTTTGGCAACGAGGCGGGAAACAGTCATTCGGGATACATAGAATACCTTTTACAAAATCATCATCTCCCCGATTTTGACCCCTCCACAAGGTGGCAATTTTATCACCCACCTCTACACCATACAATATCCGCAATTTGGCTTGGATTTGTAGATAAAATTTCACCGGCGTATTATATATCTTGTGAGGCTATACAAGTTTTGCCATTGTTTTATTCCTGCGTTATGCTTATTATCGCCTATAAAACCTTAAAGCTTTTTGGACTTAAAGGAACTTCGCTTTATGTGCCTTTTGCTTTTCTTTGCTTTTTTCCATATTTATATCAACTTTCAGGGGCAATAAACAATGACGCTCTTTCCATAATGTTTATTATGATGGCAATATATTTTACTATTATATGGGTAAATAACCCTACTCTTTGGAATCTTATTAAAATTGCCTTTGCAATAGGTTTTGGAATGATGAGCAAGCTTTCGGCTGGTCTTGTTGCCCCAGCGGTTGCAGTAGTATTCCTTGCAATGATGATTAAAAACCGTAAGGAATTTGTAAAATATATCAAACATTACATGATTTTCGGTCTTATCTGTTGCCCATTGGGGCTTTGGTGGGAAATAAGAAATCTTATAAAATATGACCTGCCAATAAACTATGTAAATTCTCTTGACCCAGATTGTAATCAATATTTGGGCAATATTCCTATTCTAAAAAGATTTACCGACTTTTCTTCCTATCAGTTTGACAGCCTTTTTCAAAAATGGATTGAGGACGAATATCAAGAGTTTAACCCCACGGTTGCAATTATGAAAAATGCCGTTTTCGGAGAGGGAGGCAGACCAGATGTTTTCACGCCAGATTATATTTATGCTCAACAGTTTTTGTTTTGGAGCTGTGCCTTGCTTTCTTTTATCGGATTTATATTCACCTTTGTGTGTCTGTTCCAGAAAAAAGACAAATGTCCGCTTTTCGGCAAAATTCTGTTGGTTCTCGTCAACCTTACAATTTTAGGCAATTTCTATGTTTTTCAGATTACATTCCCATTTGAATGTACAATGAACTATCGTTATATTGTGCCATGCACTTTTATAGGAGCGTTTGCAACTGGAATAGCTATGAAAAACTTTAAAGAAAAGGGAACTAAACCTGCAAGGTGTGTTAATCTTCTGCTTACGGTTATGACAATAATTTTTAGCGTTAGCTCGGTTATCACCTACCTTGATTTGATTACAACCAAAATACAATAAGCTAAAAAAAGCGACCTGATATAAACAATCAAGTCGCTTTTTTATTTTAAGAATATTTTGAATCTATTCCAAAATATTCCTCAAGACAAAGGTTGTTTTCATAAAGATATTTTGCAAGCTCTTTTCCCACATATCTTATATGCCATGGCTCATACTGAAAACCAGTTATATGAACTTTATCTTTTGGATAGCGTATAATAAAACCATATTCATAACAATGTTTTGCAAGCCAACCGGCTGCCGGTGTTTGGGCAAAACTGTCAGAAGCACGGTTTATATCAAAAGCAAGTCCAGTTTGGTGTTCCGAATGACCTGGTCTTGCGGAATAGGTATCGGCAAGTTTCCTGCCATCTCTTTTAACATAATTTTCATAAAGCTTTTTCTGATAAGAATAACTTCTATAACCCGAAACAATATTTAAATATATGCCAGAATTTTTTTGAGCGTCGTTTTTCATTTGATTAAATGCTTTTTTGGCTTCGGGGTTTTCTCCCGGAGCATAATTTTTGGGAACAGAATAGGTTTTGTTTACAACCAGTACACCGTCAAAATAACATAAACCGTCTTTATATTCTGGTTTGTTTGGAGATACTACATCTTTTAAAATTATCAATGCATCGTTTGTAGTAATTTGACCGTCCCCGTCAACATCACAGTTGTTTTTATATGTATCGTCAAGTCCAACAACAACTTTTAGAACGGTCAAAGCATCATCAGCGTTTACCTTACCGTTTTTGTCAACATCGTTTTTAAAGTCCGCAAAAGCATTAAAAGATATACATACACTGCTTAGACCTAAAGCAGTTACAAAAGATATTAATTTTTTCATTTTGCATCGCTCCTTTTTATTTTATTATAGCACAAAAAACTGAAAAAGTCAATAAAAAATTTTTGTTTAAAATTCGCCTTTAATTTTACTAAAATTATAAAATAATTCTTGTATTTCTCCACCCACAGCGGAGAAATACATAGACAAAAAATATTTTTTATAAAAATTAATTTCTGTGAATTTATAAAATTTTCAGCTTGACTTTTTGGAAAAAATGTGATATAATTATATTATTGTAGTATGATTTTAAAAGATGTGAATATTTTTAATAATATTCACATGATTATTCATGCTGATTTTTGCCAAACAACTAATAAAATAATTAATAAATTGTAAATTATGCAAAAATCTCTTGACTTTTCAAGAAAAAGGTGTATAATTAGTATTATAATAAATTAATTTTTAAAAGAATAACATGATGAATATTTTATTTTTATTCATCATGCAAAACGGAGGATTTTTACTATGGCTAACAACGACATTAAAAAGGTAGTTCTTGCTTATTCTGGCGGTCTTGACACTTCTATTATTATCCCATGGCTTAAGGAAAACTATAACAACTGCGAAGTAATCGCTGTTTCTGGTGACGTAGGACAAGGAACAGAACTTGACGGTCTTGAAGAAAAGGCTAAAAAAACAGGTGCTTCCAAACTTTATGTACTTGACCTTAAAAAGGATTTTGTAAATGACTATGTTTTCCCAACCGTTCAGGCTGGTGCTATCTATGAAAACAGATATATGCTTGGCACTTCCTTTGCTCGTCCTATCATCGCTAAGGAAATCGCTAAAATCGCTCTTAAAGAGGGTGCTGACGCTATCTGCCACGGTTGCACAGGTAAAGGTAACGACCAGGTGAGATTTGAACTTGCTATCAAGGCTTTTGCTCCTGATATGAAGATTATCGCTCCTTGGAGAGTTTGGGATTTGAAATCAAGAGAACAGGAAATTGAATATGCTGAAGCACACAATATCCCTCTTAAGATTAACAGAGAAACCAACTACTCAAAGGACAAGAACCTTTGGCATCTTTCCCATGAAGGTCTTGACCTTGAAGACCCTGCAAACGAACCTCAGTACGAAAAGGAAGGCTTCCTTGAAATGGGTGTTTCTCCTATTCAGGCTCCTGACAAGCCGACCTATGTTACAATTCATTTTGAAAAGGGTATTCCAACCGCTATTGACGGCGAAGAAATGGACGGGGTTGCAATTGTTGAAAAGCTTAACAAGCTTGGTGGAGAAAACGGCATTGGTCTTGCTGACCTCGTTGAAAACCGTCTTGTTGGCATGAAGTCCAGAGGCGTTTATGAAACCCCCGGCGGAGCTATCCTCTATCATGCACACGAAGTTCTTGAAACTATTACTATTGATAAGGAAACTGCAAGAACAAAACAGTATCTTGCAATCAAGTTTGCTGATATTGTTTATAATGGTCAGTGGTACACACCGCTTAGAGAGGCTCTTTCTGCTTTCGTAACCGAAACTCAAAAAACTGTTACAGGTGACGTTAAGCTTAAGCTTTATAAGGGCAATATTATCAATGCAGGCGTTACATCTCCTTACACTCTTTATGATGAGGAAGTTGCAACCTTTGATGAGGACAATGTATACAATCAGGCTGATTCTGCTGGATTTATTAATTTGTTTGGTCTTCCTATCAAGGTCAAGGCTAAACTTGAACAAAAGAGAAACAAGTAAATTCTTGTTCCTTTTGCAGAAAGGAGTGTGCCGTATATGAACGAAACAAAGAAAAACGGAGAGGGCATTGTCGGAGGAATTGAAAAAAAGGTTGAAATAACCTATGATTCTTTGCCAAACTCCTCTTTTGAGGACGCCAATCTGTCAGATACAAGCTTTTCAAATGTAAATCTTGCAAACAGCAATTTTAACAACGTCAATATGGACGGTGCAACTTTTAATGACGTAACCTGTAAGGACTGCACATTTGAGGATATGTATCTTGTGGACACAAAATTTTTGGGGGTCAATCTTTCAAGGGCAAGATTTGGTTGCTCGATTATGAACAATATTGAATTTAAAAACCCCGATTTGAAAAATTCTCAGTTTATTCACTGTGATTTGTCAAACGTTGAAATAAGCGACTGCAAAATCGACGGATTGAAAATTAACGGCTATGACGTTCAGAAACTTATAGAACAAGCTGAACTTGCAGAAAAAAAATCTTAATTCAACCAAAAAGCAGGGTAACAAACCGTTAGCCTGCTTTATGTTTTTTAAATAAAATGGAGGTACTATATGGGCAACAAACAAAAAATGTGGGCAGGAAGATTTTCCAAACAAGCGGACGAAAGGGTAAATGACTTTAACTCGTCAATCTCTTTTGACTGCCGTATGTACAAACAGGATATAGAGGGTTCAATCGCCCATGCAACCATGCTCGGCAAACAGGGAATTATTGAACAGGGCGAAAGCGAAAAAATTATAGCAGGTCTTAAGGAAATTTCTCAGGATATTTCGGACGGCAAACTGCTTTTCGACCCAGACGCAGAAGACATTCATATGTTTGTAGAAGCTAATCTTACTGGGCGTCTTGGCGACACCGGAAAACGACTTCACACTTCCAGAAGCCGTAACGACCAGGTGGCTCTTGATATTAGAATGTATATGCGTGATGAAATTAAAAATATCGTGGAACTTGTTAAACAACTGCTTGAGGTTATAATTAAGCTTGCAAAGGATAATTTAACCACCGTAATGCCAGGATATACCCACCTGCAAAGAGCCCAACCGATTACACTTGCTCATCATCTTATGGCTTATGCCCAAATGCTTTTAAGAGATTTGGATAGATTTAAAGATGCTTACAGAAGAACCAATTGTATGCCACTTGGAAGTTGTGCATTGGCAGGAACTACATATCCTATCGACCGTGAATTTGTGGCAGATATGCTTGGATTTGACGAAGTTTGTCAAAATTCTCTTGACGGCGTTTCCGACCGTGATTTCTGTATTGATTTTCTTACCGCCGTTTCTACCCTTATGATGCACCTTTCAAGATTTTCCGAAGAAATAGTACTTTGGTGTTCTTGGGAATTTAAATTTATTGAACTTGATGATGCTTATTGCACAGGTTCGTCAATAATGCCACAAAAGAAAAACCCCGATATTACCGAACTTATCCGTGGCAAAACCGCAAGAGTTTATGGCGATTTGAATACCCTGCTCACCATGATGAAAGGTTTGTCGCTTGCTTACAATAAAGATATGCAGGAGGATAAAGAGGCTGTTTTTGACGCTGTGGATACCGCTAAACTTTGCCTTATCACATTTATTCCAATGCTTGAAACCATGAAGGTTATCCCTGAAAATATGCGTTCGGCAGCGGCAAAGGGCTTTATCAATGCAACCGACTGTGCAGACTATCTTGTTAAAAAAGGTATGTCATTCCGTGATGCTTATAAAATTACTGGAACTCTTGTTGCTCAGTGTATTGAAAAGAACACCGACCTTGAAAATCTTCCACTTGAGGAATATGAAAAAATGACAAACCTTTTTAACAATGATGTTTACGAAGCAATCAACCTTGAAACCTGCGTTATGCAGAGAAATTCTCAAGGTGGACCTGCTCCAGAGGCAGTTAAAAAGCAGATTGAATATACACAAAACAAACTTGATAAGTATAAATTATTTTAATGGAAGTGAACTAAAATGACAAAAGTATATATAGATGGACAAGCAGGAACAACTGGACTTCAGATTGTTTCCCGCTTAAGCAAGCGTGAGGATATAGAACTTTTAAAAATCCCTGACGAAAAACGCCATGACAACGACACAAGAAAACAGTTTATTGCGGATTCAGATTTTACCATTCTTTGCCTGCCCGACAAGGCTTCTATTGAGGCGGTCACTCTTGCGGAAGGCACAAACACAAGAATTATTGACGCATCAACCGCACATAGAGTAAATGAAAATTGGGTGTATGGACTTCCCGAACTTTGTAAGGGTCAGATTGAAAAGATTGCAGGTGCAAACCGTGTTGCCAACCCCGGTTGTTATGCTACTGGTTTTATCTGTGCCGTTTCTCCGCTTGTTCAAGCAGGAATTTTGACTAAAGATTATCCATTTTCTGCCCATGCCGTTTCAGGATATTCCGGAGCAGGAAAAGGAGCAATTGCCGTATATGAGGGAGCAGAAAAACCTCACGGTTTTGAAAGCCCTCGACAGTATGCACTCACACAAGCACACAAGCATCTGCCCGAAATGAAAAAATATTGTGGTCTTGAATACACCCCTGCTTTTAATCCAATTATTAATGATTATTATGCAGGAATGGTTGTAACCGTGCCAATAATCAATCGCCTGCTTGGCAAAAAAACAAGCGTTGATGAGGTCAGAGAGGTTCTCACAAAACATTACGAAAACAGTAAATTTATAAAGGTTTTAAACGCTAATGAGATTGAAAATTTGGGCGGATTTATTGATGCTAACACCCTTGAGGGAACAAACACCCTTGAAGTTCTTGTTTATGGCAATGATGAAAATATTATTGTTTCCTCCCGCCTTGACAATTTGGGCAAGGGAGCAAGTGGTGCAGCGGTGCAAAATCTTAATATTATGATGGGCATTGACGAAACAACAGGATTGTTATAATAACAAGGATAATGGGTCTTGCACTCACCTATTGTTAATAAAAAAATTATAATTTAAACTTAGAAAGAATGGTTACAAATGGAAATAACTAATAAAATAAGAAGTCAAATCTTAATTGACGCTCTGCCTTATATTCAAAAATATCATGATAAAGTGGTTGTAATTAAATATGGCGGAAACGCTATGACAAATGCCGAACTTAAAGAGGCAGTAATGAGCGATATTGTTCTGCTTAATATGGTTGGTATCCGTGTAGTTTTGGTTCACGGCGGTGGTCCAGAAATTAATGCTATGCTTGGAAAACTTAACATTGAAAGTAAATTTATTGGCGGACTTCGCTATACAGATGAGGAAACTATTGAGGTTGTTCAAATGGTGCTTGCAGGCAAGGTAAACAAGGAACTTGTTGCCGCACTTCAACTCCATGGCGGAAAAGCACTGGGTCTTTGCGGAATTGACGGACAGATGATTTTAGCCGAGAAAAAGCAAAATGATGTTGACCTTGGATTTGTGGGCGAAATTAAAAAGGTTCAGACCAAACCTATTATTGACGCTCTTAACAATGGTTATGTGCCAATTATTTCAACAATTGGTGTTGGCGAGGACGGAAGAACCTATAATATTAATGCCGACACAGCAGCCGCAAGAATTGCCTCTTGTTTGCGTGCAGAAAATTTAATTCTTATGACCGATATTGTGGGACTTCTTGAAAACAAAGATGACGAAAAAACACTTATTTCAAAGGTAAATGTAAGCGATGTTCCGCATCTTAAAAATCAAGGAATTATTAGTGGCGGAATGATACCAAAGATTGATTGTTGTGTTGAAGCGGTAAGACGTGGAGTAAAACGCACCAGCATTATTGATGGTCGTGTGCCACATTCTATTTTGATTGAACTCCTTTCCAATGAAGGTGTTGGAACACAATTTGTTTAGCTATCCCCCATATGTCATTGTTTAATTGTATAGAGGATTAAAAAATTATGAAAAATTTCCCACCACCCCCAAATTTAAAAACATTAAATACCGAAATTATAAGAAGTACTGTGCCTTTAGTGCCAAAAGAAAATAAATATGAAATATTGCTTGCAATTTCTATTGCTGTAATCTTAGTTTCTGATTTTTTCTTGCAATCGGGTATTTTGGCATTTTTGGCGATTCTGCTTGCTTTTATATTTAGACCCAAAAAAGAACAGATTATTGCAAAATATGAAGAAAAATTTGTTACTATATCAAATGGCACTAATGAAATTACAATTTACAAAGACGAACCATTTGTTTTACAACATTACAAAAAAACTATTTCTGATGAAGACTCTAATAAAGAATGTCAAATATTTGAAATTTATCAAAACAATAAAACTATAGAATTACATTCTCCATACGCTCAATATTGTAAACTTAATAATTTTAGAACTTCTGAATATTCAATGCTATTTAACAACCTTGTTGATGAACTTTGTATTGAAAGTGTCGGGAATGCAGACAGAGAACCGTTTTTGTTTCAAAATTCAAATGGCTTGTATGAAAACATTGTTATATATGCTAAAAAGTTTAATTGTGCTGAAACCTATCAATCATTTTCGGTCAAGGGACTTTTAAATGCAAACTTTTATGACACAAAGGTGGTTTTGCAATATACACAATTTTGCATTGTTCTGCCCTATGATAGCATAGACAATTGCAAATGTTTTGAGGATAACAAAAAGATTTTTCTAAAAATTATGCTCAAAAACGGCAGGTCTTATGAGTTTATAATTACCCTGAGGAATTTAATATAAACAATGCAGAACTATTTGCCAATCAGCTAAACAGCCTTACAGAGATTTAAACATTATAAACTCCAAAGCAGGTGGTAGAATGGGAAATAAAAAAAATAATAATGATAACCAAAAAACAGAACTTGAACAACTTAATTTGGATAGTCAAGACCTTAAGACTGAACCAAAAGTTAGTTTTTTTGAGATTATAAATACTATCATGTTATCATTTCCATTTATCGCTTTTATGTTTAGTGAAATATTACCTCCATTAATTATAGTTTCTGCTGTACTATTAGTTTTGTATTTGATTGCTCTGCCGTTCCTTAGTAAAAAATACAACCAAGACAGTATTAAATTAGAAAACATCAATATAAAATATGGCGATAACAAAGCAACAATAAATGTAAAGCATAAAAATTATGATGTGTATTTATCACAGGTGAATAGAATTGAATATGAACGTGTTACGAAAGAAGAAAAAAATAGAACCCTATATGCACATAAAATTAAAATACATTATGGTTCTGAAAACTTTGAGGAAACGCTAACACTTCAAGATATTTTTTCATCATATGAAAACTATGAATGTTTTACAAACAGCAATTTTGATTATCTTTTTAAGTTTTTGACCTCTAAACACGGCGGACGAGTTATACACTGTTTGGGTTTACATATGCCTATTGTTGAAGAATATGAGGCTAATAAAAATGCCAAAAGTGATTTCCTGCCGTGTATATCCTGCCCCGCTAACAGCTATCAATGCCCTATTAACAGCCCCTCTATTGGTTTTGTCGGCGTTATGACAGCGGATTTTCTTAGCGACCGTGTTGTAATTCAAATTCCACACAACTGTTTTATCGCTTACTATAGAGATATTTTAAACACAGGCATTAAAGATGAATATTTTTTCTTGCAATATAAAAACACCATGAATTTCAAAATCCATATAGTTAATAAGCGTAATCTTGACAAAGCAGAAAAAATTGTTAAACAATTGCAAGACAAAATAAAAGAATATTATATATAATTATATATAGATAATAATTTAAAATAAGGAGAAAAAAATATGAGTACTATTGAAGAATTTAACAGTCACATTATGCCAACCTATGGCAGATTTGATTTGGTTATGCAAAGTGGCAAAAATCAAACCGCCATTGACGAAAACGGCAAAGAATATATCGATTTTGGCTCGGGAATTGGCACAAACTCTCTTGGATACTGCGACCAGAATTGGGTTGAAAAGGTTTGTGAGCAGGTTAAAACACTTGGTCACACCTCCAATTATTATTACACTAAAATTTCTTCGGATTTTGCGAGCAAACTTTGTGAGCTGACCGGCATGAGCAAACTGTTTTTTGGAAATTCTGGTGCAGAGGCAAACGAATGTGCTATCAAACTTGCAAGAAAATACAGCTTTGACAAGTACGGCAAGGATAAAAACAGAAATAAAATTATCACCCTTAAAAACAGTTTCCACGGCAGAACCCTTGCGACCCTCTCCGCCACTGGTCAAGATGTGTTCCACAACTACTTTTTCCCATTTGTTGACGGCTTTGTGAATGTTGAGGCAAACAATATTGAAGATTTGAAAGCAAAGCTGACTGATGATGTTTGTGCGGTTATGTTTGAGTGTATTCAAGGTGAGGGCGGAGTTCTCCAGCTTACCGCTGAATTTATTGATGCTATATTTGAAGAATGTGGCAAAAGAGATGTTCTTACAATCTGTGATGAGGTTCAAACGGGTGCAGGACGTACTGGAACTGTGCTTGCAATTCAGAATTTTGGCAAGACCCCCGATATTGTCACAATGGCAAAGGGTATTGCGGGCGGACTTCCTATTGGTGTGTGCCTTGCAAATGAAAAATGCTGTGATGTTCTTAGCAAGGGTATGCACGGTTCTACATTTGGCGGAAATCCTATCTGTTGTGCTGGCGGTATGGCGGTGCTTGAAAAGCTTGAGGATAAAAATTTCTTGGACGATGTGGCACAAAAAGGCTATTATATCTATCAAAAGCTTATGGCTTGCGATGAGGTCAAGCATATTACAGGCATGGGGCTTATGCTTGGAATTGAACTTAAAACCAAAAAGGCATCAGACGTTATTGCAAGATGCCTTGAAAATGGTCTTTTGATACTCACCGCAAAAGAAAAATTAAGACTTCTCCCACCTCTTAACATCAGCTATGAAACAATTGATAAGGGTCTTGATATTTTGATTAAAACCCTTGAAGAATAGCTATTAACGGCGATTTAGCCGTAAAATAAATTTTTAAAAATTCTAAAATTAAAATCTAAAATTAAGGAGCAAAAACTATGAAACATCTACTCAAATTGGGCGATTTGTCCAGCGAAGAAATTATTGGTCTTTTGAACCTTGCCGACCAGCTTAAATATGAGCTTAAAAACGGCATTGAACACCATGTTCTTAAGGGTAAAACCCTTGGAATGATTTTTACAAAGTCCTCCACAAGAACCCGTGTTTCTTTTGAAACAGGTATGTATCAGCTTGGCGGTCACCCTCTTTTCTTGTCAGGAAACGACCTGCAAATTGGCAGAGGAGAGCCTATTAAAGACACCGCAAGGGTTATGTCACGTTATCTTGACGGAATTATGATTAGAACTTTTGACCAGTCGGACGTTGAAGAACTTGCCGAATATGGTTCTATTCCAATAATTAATGGTCTTACCGACTATTGCCACCCTTGCCAAGTTCTTGCCGACCTTATGACAATCCGTGAATATAAAGGTCATTTTGACGGTCTTAAATTCTGCTTTATCGGTGACGGAAACAACATGGCAAATTCTCTTATTGTTGGTTGCCTTAAGGTTGGAATGAGCGTTTCAATCGCTTGCCCAGATGATTATCAGCCTGCAGAAGATGTGCTTGAATTTGCAAAATCCTATGGCGACAAATTTTTCATGACCAACAAGCCTCTTGAGGCTGCTAAAAATGCGGATATTGTATATACGGACGTTTGGACTTCTATGGGTCAAGAAGAAGAAACCGCAAAGAGAGCCAAAGCTTTTGAGGGCTATCAGATTAATGCCGAACTTATGGCACTCACAAACGAAGGTTGTATTGTTCAGCACTGCCTACCTGCACACCGTGGCGAAGAAATTACAGAAGATGTGCTTGAGGCTCATGCAAAAGAGATTTTTGATGAGGCTGAAAACAGACTTCATGCACAAAAGGCTGTTATGGTTGAACTTATGAAAGACAAATAAAACTTAAAAAAATTCCTTGTCATAGACAAGGAATTTCTATTTATTATCTAAGACTTTCTATTGCATTTTTGGTATCCTCTGCCCTAAATAGATAAGAACCCGAAACGGCAACATCCGCTCCTGCATTTTTGATAAGCTTTGACGTGTCGGCATTTATTCCGCCGTCCACCTCAATAAGGCATTTATAGCCATTATCATCTATAATTTTACGCAGGCTTGAAATTTTTTCAAGGCAGGAGGGCATAAACGACTGACCGCCAAATCCCGGTTCAACACTCATCACAAGAACCAAATCAACAAGTGGCAAAAATTCGGCAATTTCCGAAACTGGTGTGTTAGGCTTAATAGATATACCACATTTACAGCCCACCGAATGTGCAAACTCAATACACTCTTTTGGTTTGTGGGTTGCCTCGATATGAAAGGTTATAAGGTCGCTATCGGCAAACTCTTTTATGTATTTTTCGGGGTTTACAATCATAAGATGTGTATCAATAAAACCTTTGGAAGATTTTTTTACAGCCTTTAAAATCGGCTGACCAAAACTAATATTAGGCACGAAAACCCCGTCCATAACATCATAGTGAAGCCATTCGCAACCATTGTTTTCAACCCTATCAATTTCATTTTTAAGTTGCGACAGGTCACAACCAAGAAGCGATGCAGAAACTATCATTTATATTACCTCCTAAATTTTTTCAATTATACAAACCGCCAATGAACTTATTCCCTCGCCACTTCCAGTAAAGCCAAGTCCCTCCTCGGTGGTCGCCTTAACGCTTATATTCTCAATACTGCACCTGCAAGCCGTTGCGATATTCTCTTTCATCTGCGGAATATATCCCATAAGTTTGGGACGCTGGGCAATAACAATACTATCTATATTACCAATCTTATAGCCATTTTCATACAAAAGAGCAATAACCTGCTCAAGCAGTTTAATACTGTCAGCATTTTTATATTTATTATCGGTATCGGGGAAAAGCTTGCCTATATCCCCTTTGTTTAATGCTCCAAGTATACTATCCATAATTGCATGAACCAAAACATCTGCGTCCGAATGACCCAGCAAACCAAATTCACAAGGAATATTGACCCCGCCCAAAATAAGTGGGCGGTCGCTTACCGTTTTGTGTACGTCATAGCCGTTGCCTATTCTTATATTCATAAAATCAGTCCTTTCATTATTTTATATTAAGTATGCTTTTTCCAAACTCTATATCCTCAGGGGTGGTTATTTTTATATTAGAATATTCGCCAATAGTAACCGCCACTTTCATTCCATACCATTCGGCTATACTGCTATCATCTGTACAAACAATATTTTGATTTTTTGCTTCTAAACAAGCTTTTTTAAACTCATCTGCTTTAAAAATTTGTGGGGTTTGGGCAGAATAAAGGCTTGAGCGGCCGGGGGTTGTTTGCACAAATCCATTGCCAGCAATTTTTATAGTGTCTTTACAGGGGACGCATACCACAGCCCCGCCGTATTTTTTAGCATCAGCAAGACAACGCTTTATAACATCAGCGGTTATAAAAGGTCTTGCCCCGTCATGAATACATATATATTCCGCCTTGCTTACTGCTATGCCATTATCCACCGACTGTTGGCGGGTATCGCCACCAAAAACAATTTCAAAATCCGTCTTTAAAAATTTCTCTGCATATTCTTTTATGGTGTCGTAAGCAGAATTGTTGGTAACAAATATAATTTTTTCTATTCCGTCTATATTATCAAAAGCCATCGCTGAACGAATCGCAACAGGAATGTCACCAAGCATAAATGTAGTTTTGTTTATCCCTTTCATTCGGGTGGAATTGCCCGAACAAGGAAGAATTACATCAAACATATTTTTTCTCCTTTATTCAAAAATCAGGTTTCAAAATAGTTGCCGAGAAATTTAAATTCGGACATTTCCATTTCAAGCTGTTTAACAAGCATGGTAACACGTTTATCACTTATTGAACCGTTGAAATCAAGATAGAAAAGCACGTCAAAATCAGTGCTTGCAATCGGCATACTTTCAATCTTTACAAGGTTAAGTCCCGCAACCGAAAATTTGGTAAGCAGACGATAAAGAGCGGACGGGGTGTGAGGAAGTCTTAAGGCAACCGAAACGATATCCGCATATTCCGACCAATAATTTGTTTTGGAGATAAGAATAAATCTTGTATAGTTTTTCTGTGTGTCGGTTATCTCACGAGAAAGAATTTCCAGTCCCAAACGCTCCGCACACTCAGCCGAACAAATCGCCGCATACGGTTTTTCGCTTTCGCTAACAAAATCCCCCGCTATTGAGGTGTTGGACATTTCTTTTGTCTTAAAATTGTTTTCCGAAATAAAGTTACTGCATTGATGTAATGCCTGCGAATGAGAGAACACTTTTTCTATATCCTCAAATCTTGTGCCTTTTCTAACAGCAAGACAATGTTCTACTTTGATTTTTGTGGTGCAAGCTATTTTAACATCATAATTTTTAAGCAAATTATAGGTTTGAGAAACAATACCGGCTGTGGAATTTTCAATCGGGAGTATACCAAAAGGCAGTTTTCCCTCGTTTACAGCACTACAAACCTCCTCAAAATCGGCAAAGAAAACCTCTTCGCAATTTGCAAACAGCTTAAGAGCCGCCTTGTGACAATAAGAACCCGCCGTCCCTGGAATAGCTACGCTATATTTTCCCGAAAGGTCAAGACGCTCCACCTGCATATTGCATTTATCTGCAAGCATAAGATGATATTGATGAAATTTTGAAATATCAATCATAGCAGTAAAAAGGGTCTGAACAGAATCTTTGTATTCGTCTTCCGCCTGCTGTCTGACACGGTCAATTATCTGACCTTCTCTTGCACTCTGAAAAACCGGCATATTGTTGTCAATCTTATATTGTGCCACCTGCTTGCAAAGAGTCATACGCTCAAGGAAAAGTTTTTCAAGCTGATTATCCTTTTCGTTTATCTGCTTTCTTATTTCGTCTAAATTCAACTTCATTGTTTTCACTCCATTTTCAAATCCATATAATTTTTTATTAAGCCGCAAAGCAATCATAACAACCGTTTGCCTCGTCTTATCATACATATTTATTATACTATATTTTTATATATTTTGCAAGAGATTTTTAATATAAATTGCCGAATTTTACAAAATAGCCAAAATTCCCGCCTTAAATCTTGCAAAAGGTAATAAAATGTGGTATACTTATAGTATATCAATATTTTTCAATCCGTTTGTGGCGGATGAAAAACAGCCAAAAATTAATTATAAAATACATTCAGGAGGATAACAAAATGAGTATATGGGACGCTTTCGCAAAAATATCTTCAAGCAATTTAAATTCGGGAGGCGAAAAGCCAGAATTTATTATTGCTGGTCTTGGAAATTTTGGCATTGACTATGAAAACACAAGACACAATGCAGGCTTTATTGTTATGGATAAGCTTGCGGAAATTAATAATATAAAGCTCGACCGACACAAATTTAAATCGGTTTGCGGTTTCGGAAAGATTGCTGACAAAAGCTGTCTTATACTTAAACCTCAAACCTATATGAACAATTCGGGGGAAGCTATTGCCGAGGCTTGTAATTTCTATAAAATCCCCGTGGAAAATATAATTGTGGTGTTTGACGATATTTCACTTGATGTTGGCAAAATGCGTATTCGCCGAAAAGGTTCTCACGGCGGACACAATGGAGCGAAAAGCATTGAATATCTGCTTAATTCTCAAAACTACCCCAGAATTAAAATCGGTGTTGGGCAAAAACCACACAAGGATTATGACCTTGCCAAGTGGGTGCTTTCCCGCTTTACTGATGACGAACTGAAAACGCTGGACACCACCGCTAAAAATGCTTGTGATGCTATAAGCATTATGATAAGTGATGATATTTCCAAGGCTATGAATTTATATAATTAAATTAGGTGTTTTTATATGAATATTTTTACACAAATTTTTAAACAACTGCCGTTTTTTAATGAAATTGTTTCGGCTGTTAAAAATGAAATTTATCCGATTGGTTTAAATGGTTTTTCGGGAATACACAAGGCTCAACTTGCCCTTGCTCTTGTGTCCGAAATGAATAAACCTATAGCTTTTATCTGCGAAAACGAACCATCTGCAATAAAGCTTTTAAACGATATAAACGAATTGGCAAAAGCTGAAATTGCCTGCTTTTATCCTGCCAAAGAACTTAGTTTTACCGCAATGGAGGGAATTTCAAGCGAATATGAACAAACAAGGCTTTGCTCTATTGCTAAAATCCTTGACGGAAGATGCAGGATAATGTTACTTAGCATTGAGGGGGCAATGCAAAGATGTATTCCACAAGATGCACTACAAAATTATTCTTTTGAAATTAATGCAAGCGATAGTATCAACACAACCGAACTTAGAAAAAAACTGATTGATTTGGGTTATAGCATTTGCGACCAAATAGACTCCAAAGGACAATTCAGCATTCGTGGAGATATTGTGGATATTTTTTCAATCGGCGAGGATTTTCCAATAAGAATAGAACTTTGGGGTGATGAAATTGATACAATTTCCTATTTTGATTTGGACAGCCAAAGACGAACCCAATCTATACAAAAAGCCTGCATTATGCCGACCAAAGAAATTATTTTTGAGAATAATCAAAAACTTTGCAAAGATTTGGAAAGTATTGCTGATAGCATTAAAAAAAGCAAAAAATCCGAAAGGATAAAAGAATTTATTTTAAAGGATAAACAGCTTGCCGAAAATGGTCTTGCTCTTACCAATTTGGATAAATATTATAATCTTGCTTATCCTGAAAAATCAAATATTATTGAATATTTTAATAATGGTATAGTTATGTTTTCGGAATTTGCCGCCTGCGTTTCAAAAGCAAACGACATAATTTCAACCTCTGCCGAAGATATTAAAATGCTTTTTGAGGAGGGAATTCTGTTTAAAGGAGTTGAAGACTATCTTTTTGAGATTGAGGATATCATGCAGGTTTGCAAAAAAATTCCTCTGCTTACCGTTGATACTTTTCTACGTGGCAATTCCGACCTTTTGCATCTTAAAAAACTTATCACTGCCAACTGCTATCAAACAGGAAGTTGGAGCGGGGAGTTTAAGCAGATAAAGCTTGAACTTGAAAATTTTTGCAAAGAGGGCTATTGTGTTATTATAATGGCAGGCAGCGAAAAAACTGTGCCGATGCTTGTGGGCGACCTTGTAAAAGAGGGCATAAACTGCGAAGCTCTGAAAAACAACAGCGAAATTGTACATGGAAAAGTATATGTAACCGATGGAAGTGTAAGCGGAGGTTTTGATTACCCCGACTGCAAATGTACCCTTATAACACAAATAAAATCCGCAAAGGTCAAAACCCGTCAAGCAAGACATAAAAAAGGCGAGGCTATACGTTCTCTTTCGGATATTTCCAAAGGGGACATTGTGGTACATTCGGTTTATGGAATAGGCAAATTTGACGGACTTTCACAGATTACCGACCACGGAATAACAAGGGATTTTATAACCATAAACTATGCAGGAACAGATGTTTTGTATGTTCCGGTGACATCTCTTGATATGATAAGCAAGTATATAAGTGCTTCGGACAATGACAAGGTAAAACTTACAAAACTTAATTCGGGCGAATGGAAAAAGACAAAAAATAAGGTTAAAACCGCTGTAAAAGATATGGCAGACGAACTGCTTGCACTTTATGCCAAAAGGCAAGCAAGCAAAGGTTTTGAATTTTCTGAAGATACCGATTGGCAACACGATTTCGAAGAACGTTTTCCTTACCGTGAAACCTCCGACCAGCTAAGAACCATAAGCGAAATTAAAGCGGATATGCAAAAACCAATTCCAATGGATAGACTGCTTTGCGGAGATGTTGGTTTTGGAAAAACCGAGGTTGCATTTAGAAGTGCTTTTAAATGCGTTATGGATAACAAGCAATGTGCAATACTTGCTCCAACAACCGTGCTTGCTTGGCAGCATTTTCAATCGGCTCTCAAACGTTTTGAACATTTTCCAATCAAAATAGAATTATTATCAAGATTTAGAACCCCAAAAGAACAAAAGGAAATTTTAAGACGACTTGCACGAGGGGATATTGATATTATTATCGGCACCCACCGTCTTGTTCAGAAAGACGTTGAATTTAAAGATTTAGGACTTGCGATTGTGGACGAAGAACAGCGTTTCGGGGTGGCACACAAGGAAAAATTCAAGGAGAAATTTCCGCAGGTGGATATGCTTACCCTTTCGGCAACTCCAATTCCCAGAACCCTCAACATGGCAATGAGTGGTATCCGTGATATGTCGGTTATCGAAGAACCGCCACAGGATAGAAAACCTGTTCAAACCTATGTTATTGAACATAACGACGGTATTATAAATCAGGCAATCGAACGTGAACTACGCCGTGGAGGACAGGTTTACTATATTCACAATCGTATAGAATCCATAGAATTCTGTGCCGAAAAGCTTAGAAAAGCTCACCCAGACGCTGTTGTTGAAGTTGCCCATGGTCAGATGAACGAAAAGGAAATTTCGGATATATGGCGTAGGCTATGCGAAAACGAAATTGATATACTTGTTTGCACAACCATTATTGAAACTGGTGTTGACGTTGCCAACTGCAACACACTTGTTATTGAAAATGCCGACTATATGGGGCTTGCTCAGC
>CANRLN010000018.1 GCA_947631445.1 uncultured Clostridia bacterium | reverse complement strand
ATAATATCCACATCATCGCCAAGTTCGTTATCTGTTTTAAAATCAAGCGAACCACTCTTAGCGATTGTGCCAAGGTTTTCCTCAAGTTCTTCCGCTGTCATTCCAATTCCGTTGTCCGAAATGGTAAGGGTTCTTGCGTCCTTGTCGGCAGTAAGCATAATTTCAAAGTCGGATTTGTTCATGCCAACTGAAGTATCGGTAAGTGCCTTAAAATACATTTTATCTATGGCATCAGAGGCATTAGAAATAAGTTCTCTTAAAAATATATCCTTGTTGGTATAGATTGAATTAATCATCATATCCAAAAGTTTTTTTGATTCAGCTTTAAATTGTTTTGTTTCCATAATACATTCACCTTTCCATTATTTTGCTTTTAGCACTCTTGTTTCTCAAGTGCTAAGTACATTATACACCTGTTTTTTAAAAATTCAATAGTTTTAATAATTTATATACGTTAATTTTACAATTCGTTAATATATTCACGAAAATCAATATAAAAAAACAATTTTGGGTAATTGATGATTAAAGTTTAAAATTAAAGTGATGACTATTTTAATTATTTAACTAAATATATTTTAGGCAATAACATAAAACAATAGCATACCATAGCATAAAACGATAACAAATATATTGACATTTCACCAAAAGTATGGTACAATAGTAATATAGTAAAAGTTTTCACATAATTTATACAACAAAGGAGAATAATAAAAATGAATTTGACAGATATTTTTAAGAACAAGTGTGTGTTCTCAATGGAGATTTTTCCTCCCAGAAAGAATTATTCGCAGGAGCTTATCTGTAAAACCCTTGACGGCTTAAAAGAGGCAAAACCTGATTTTATAAGCTGTACTTATGGTGCAGGCGGTTCAGGTGGCGACCACAAAACAGCCGAAATATGCGAAATAATCAAAAATAAATATGGAATTGTTCCAATTGCACACCTCACCTGTGTTAATTCCTCTAAAGAGGATATTGTTGAAATATTAAATGATTTAAAATCAAGAGGAATTGAAAATATTCTTGCACTGCGTGGAGATATCAACTCCAATCTTCCAAAAAAAGAGGATTTTAAATATGCCAGTGAACTTGTGGAGTTTATAAACAACTATGACAACAGCTTTTTTGTGTCAGCGGCTTGCTATCCTGAATCCCACCCCGAGAGCGAAAGTCAATTGGAAGATATTCTTCACCTTAAACACAAAGTTGAGTGTGGAGCAGACCACCTTATTTCTCAGCTTTTCTTTGATAATGAAGATTTTTATGATTTTAGAGATAAAGCAACTCTTGCTGGTATAAACGTTCCAATTGAGGCAGGTATTATGCCTGTTACAAACAAGGCACAAATTGAAAGAATGGTTTCAACCTGTGGTGCGTCCATTCCAAAACAGCTTGCAAGAATACTCAATCGCTTTGATGATGACCCAAAGGCTTTGGAAGATGCAGGCATTATGTATGCGATTCACCAGATAATCGACCTTATTTCAAATGATGTTGACGGAATTCATATATACACAATGAACCGTCCTGATATTTCAAATCGAATTTTTTCGGCTATTTCTTCAATGAGATAAAAATCAACCAAAGAAAGGAAACAATATGTATCCACCCAATCAAAATCCACTTAATTCATATAACATCACCCTTGCAAAGGCACGAAGTGAAGAACGGAATCGGCTTATGCCATTTGGAATAAAACTGGGCATATTGCTGTTTATCTATGAATTTTTGCAATCCAAGTTTTTGGTAAACATATATTATTATATTGCATATTTTGTTAATGCACAGGAATTTACTCTTAATTATGCAACCGTCATTAAATATTTGCAAAGCCATAAAGAAATTTTGGATTCGCCGATATTCAGCGGTTTCGGAAATATTTTTATTGTGGTGTTCAGTATGCTTATCGTGCTTATTTTGGCAGTTGCTTTGTTTAAATTTCCAATAGAAAAAGTAATTGCTCCTAAAAAAGAACATTTCAAAAAAGCCGCTTATTGGTTTCCAGTAGCATTTTTGCTAAATATATTGCTTAGCATTGTTGTTAATTTTATAACAATAATTTCCGAATCGTTTGGATATACTATTCCCGGTGTGGACTTTGGACTTGAAAATGTTTCTAAAACAGAGATGTTGCTCAATATGTCCTATATTATAATTATAGGTCCTGTTGCCGAAGAACTTATTTATCGTGGAATTATACTTCATTTTTTAAAACCGTACGGAAAAACTATTGCTATACTGTTTTCGGGAATTATATTCGGTCTTATGCACGGAAATATTCCGCAGGCGGTAGCCGCTTTTGGTACAGGTTGCATAATGGCAACTATAGCCATTAAATGTAATTCTATATTTCCGACAATATTAATTCATATAGCCAACAATTTAATAGCTTCTTTTTCGGATATATTTACTGCCTTTGACCTTTCGGTTTATTTTAAATCTACCGTTTCGGGAATTATTACTATACTTGCAATATTTATAGGCTTATACCTTTTTATAACTCAAGGCAAAAAACTTATTCCTCCAAAAGAAAACTTTGCGGGTACTGCTGGAAGCAGATTTTTACAGGTTATCTGTAATCCAGTAATTGCTGTATATTTTGCAATTGTTATTTACCAAATTATTGTTGGAATTGTAAGAGCTAACTAAAATGAACAATTTAGAATATTATAAAAACAGATTTAAATTTGACCGCCCTCAAAAAGCAATGCAGGAGAACTATATTGAACTTGCTGAAAATGATGTTTATTATCAGCATTTTGTTGAAATTGCCATAAACAAAATATGTATTACTGCAAGAATGGTGCTTGAATGTACAGATGAAAACATAAAGGTTTTAAGCAAAATGATAAAGAACAATCATAGTTTGCTTTATGACACAATTATTAAATATGAGAAGAATAATTCTTATTGCCTGAAAAGCATCGGTGGTTGCTTTGAATGTAATCATTATAGATTTATAAATCCTAAAAATTCTAATAGTCTTATGTATTCATTAAATGTGTTTAATGAGGGAAATGGCGAATATTTTCATTTTATTGAAAGATATAAAGACTTTATAGTAATAACAGCAACCGAACATATAATAAAAACTCCACAGGCAGAAAACTATATCTATGGCAAAATTAAAGACAACCATTCTCCTCTGCTCGATATGATAGAACACACCGAGCATCTTGCCAAGATTCAAGGCTTAGACCCATTTCAGAACAATCTTAATAAAATTTATATGCTCAATAGTTTTGGAAATGGATTTGAAGAATATTCAGATGGTGTAAATATATCCGATTTAAAGACATTCTTAAAAAACTTTGAGTAACAGTAATTTAAAATTAACATAAAATTAATAAAAAAGTCATTGACAAACGCATATTTGTGTGGTATACTGTAATAGTTGCCTACAATATGCGGGTGTGGTGAAACTGGCAGACACGTTAGATTTAGGTTCTAATGCCGTAAGGTGTGCAGGTTCAAGTCCTGTCACCCGCACTAAAAAAGCTTTGGAAATTCCAAGGCTTTTTTATTTTTAAAATTATTTGTTGAAATTTCACAAAATCATTTCATATAATATATTTATTTATACAAAATTATGCAAATTTTATTGACAAATTATATTTTTGGTGGTATAATTTAGATATAAAAATTATTAGGAGGATTTACCATGAAAGATATAATTAATAGCAAAAAGATTATGGCAGGCGTTGTGGCTTTTAGTATGGTCTGTAGATTTGTTACTATCCCCAATTATGATAATAGCATTTTAAAAACAAATGGTGTTGTTGCAATGGGATATGGAGATTTAATTACTACTGATGACAAAAACACCACAGATGATGAAACTAATCAAGTTGTTGGTCTTGTCAATTTAACCCCTGAACAACAAAAAACAGCCGATGTAAATCATGACGGGGTTGTTGATACGAGTGACGCTTTACAAGTTCTCAAGTTTGTTGTTGGAATTATTATATCTTTCTAAAAAAATTTATTTCCCCGCTATTAGCGGGGAAATATTGTTGTATATCAAAAGATATTTATTACCATATATAAAATAATTAAAATTTTTTTAAATAAAAATAGCAAAAAGGTTGACATTCTGTTCAAAATTTGGTATAATAAAAGAAAAAAATGTTAAAGGAAGGAGAACAGTATGATTAAGAATACCAGTTTTGACGTTGCGGCTCTTGTTGTTTTGGGTTTGTTGTTTTTATCCTGTATTTTGCGTAAAATGACCAATGGACTTTCCAATCGACTGTTTTTGGTAGGTCTTGGGGTAGCTATGTGTGCAACCTCTTTTGATATATTTGCGGTGAATTTAGATAATGCCAATTCCTCAAATGCAGCTGCTTTGTATTTTGCCCATTCGGGCTATCTTATAACCCACTGTCTTAGTGCGCCTGTTTACTTTTTGTTTGTAATAAGCCTTACCGACACATGGCACAAGCTTAAAAACAATCGGCTTTTTCAGGTGGTTTTGGTAGTGCCGTTCGCTCTTGTACTCATAGCATTAACTACAAATGCAAAAACCCAGCTTGTTTTTACTGTGGAGGGAGGCTACAAACGAGGGCTTTTGTTTCCAATGCTTTATATAACAACGTTATTGTATGTAACCATGTATGTTGTATATATTATACGATATATTAATTTGTTCAGTCTTTCCAAAATAATTTCAATAAGTGCATTAGTACCAATTGGTTTACTGACAATGCTTATACAAATGGTTTCGCCCAGCACCCTTATTGAAATGTTCGGCGGTGCGGTCAGTATGCTTATTGTAAGCGTCGGGGTTCAGCGACCGGAAGACTTTATTGATACTTTTACAGGACTTATGCGACATAGTGCATATGCTGAAGATATGAAACGTGTAGAAACGGTTGGAAAACACGTTAATATTATAATGATTAATATTGGCAATTTTTCGCTTTTGCAGTCTATGGTAGGCTACGACCAAGCAACCGAAATTTTGGGAAAAATAGGTTACAAACTTAGAAATATCAATCGCAAGATTCATGGTAATGCGGATTTATATTATCTTGACCGTGGACGCTTTAGAATGGTATTTTCGCAAACAAGCAGAGATAAAGCCGAAACGGCTGCCGAGATGGTTATTGAAAAGCTTAAACACAAGTTTACTTTTAATGGACAGGACATAAATCTTTTTCCTTTTGTTGTGCTTGCAAGATATCCTGATGAGATTGAAAATTTTAAGTCGCTTATGTCTTTTGGAATGGATTTTCACGAAAACACACATTACACAGGCAAGGTTATGCCGGCAAGCGAGGTTTACGACCAGAAAAAGCTGGATATAGTAAATAATATCGACCGTATAGTCGACCGAGCGTTTACCGAAAATAACTTTAAGGTTTACTATCAGCCGATATATTCGGTAGAAAGGCAGAAGTTTGTTTCGGCGGAAGCACTGCTTAGACTTATTGATAATGACTACGGGTTTATTTCTCCCGATTTGTTTATTCCTGCGTCCGAAAAAAGCGGAGCAATACACAGAATAGGCGAGTTTGTGTTTGAAGAGGTTTGTAGGTTTATTGCAAGCGATGAATTTGAACAGCTTGGTCTTGATTATATTGAGGTTAATTTATCTGTAGCACAATGTATGCACGGCGACCTTGCAAACAAGACTATAGCTATTCTTGAAAAGTATGGCGTATCATCGGATAAAATAAATCTTGAAATAACCGAAACTGCCGCAAGTTATACCCAAAAGGTTATGACCGAAAACCTTGAAAAATTGAGTGAAGCGGGAATAAAATTTTCTCTTGATGACTATGGAACAGGATATTCCAATATGAAACGTGTCATTCAGCTTCCTCTTGAAATTATAAAGCTTGACAAATCCTTTGTGGACGAGATGAACAATCCAAAAATGTGGATTTTCTTAGGCAACACGGTAAAGATGATGAAAGACATGGATATGAAGATTGTTGTCGAGGGGGTTGAAACTCAGGAGATGTTGGATAAATTCACCGAAATAAAATGTGATTATATTCAGGGATATTTCTTTTCCAAGCCAATTCCTAAAGATGATTTTGTTAAATTTATTATGGAAAACAAGGACAAGAATAAAAAATAGATTATAATAATGAAAACAGCAGGTTTTTACACCTGCTGTTTTTGATGTCAAATTGATTTGATGTTTGGAAGTGGACAAAAGAGTTGTTTATGTTATTTTTTTGTATTTTTAGTGTTTCCCCGCCATAGGCGGGGAAACACACAAGATTTTTTAAGTAACAAATATATTCAACGCAAATTGACCAATCCATGATGTTTTACAGATAATTGTAGTTTTCAATGCTTGATTTAAAAAGATTTTCGCAGTATTTTGCCATTTCAGCCGGCGGAATTTTCATTCCGTCCTCCAGCCAGTTTTTGATAATCATGGTTGTTCCGCCAATAAGAAAAGAACTAAGCACATGAGCCTTTTCGTCCGAAAAACCATATACCAGCTTAAGCCTTTCAATATCCTTTTGATGAAGAGCGGTAAGCAGTTCGGAGAAAAAGGCGGTTTCGTCATAGCTTTTGTTAAGCAGTATTACATAAGTATCCTCAAACTGAGCAACATATTCAAACAGTTTGTTAAGCATTGCATATATATCTACACTTTCATCTTTAAGGTCAATAATATCGTTGATGCTGCTTATAAAATTGTTTTTGATTTCCTCAAACAGTTCATACTGGTCTGCATAGTGAGAATAGAATGTTCCACGGTTTACGTCAGCGGTTTCGCAAAGAGCCTTTACGGTTATTTTGTTAAGTGGTTTGTCATGAAGAAGTTTTAGTAAACTTTCGGTTAAAACCATTTTGGTATATTTAACCCGGCGGTCTACCTTCTTTTTTGGTTTGTCCAACATAGGCTTATTCCTCCTTTTTTTATATATTATAACATATTTTTTTAGAAAAATCAACACTATGTATATAAACAAGCATAAATATAATGAAAATTTACAATTTGTTAATTACTTGAATGATATTTGCTAAGCAGGAAAATTAACAAGTGTTGATTTACATACAAATTGATGTAAAATAGCTATTGACTTTTTATATTAATTAGGTTATAATATAATAAAAATATCGCAGGATATAAAAAAATTTTGATAATTTATTATAATTTCTATTATTGAAAGGAGAATTTTATGAATTTACATGATTTTTATATGGGGAAAATTTTTGACGCATACAAATATTTTGGTCTACACAAAGAAAATGATGGGTATATTTTTAGAGTTTTTGCTCCAAACGCCGAAAGGGTTTGTATTACATCAAGTTTTAACAACTGGACAGAGCAGGAGATGACCAGACAAACTGGAGAATATAATGGTGTATATGTATTTTGCACACAAGATGCTAAAATAGGAGATAGCTATAAATATGTTATTTATAATGGTGGAAAGAGGGTAGAGCATTGTGACCCTTACGGATTTTCAATGGAACTTCGCCCAGGGTGTGCATCGGTTGTTGCAGATATGGATTATGATTTTAGTGATGACAAATGGCTTGCCGAGCGTACCACAAACTATGACAAGCCACTTAATATATATGAACTTCATTTAGGTTCATGGAAAACCAATCCAAACGACCCTAACGGTTTTTATACCTATGATGAGTTAGCTTATAAACTTGCAGATTATTTAAAACAAAACCATTATACACACATAGAGATAATGCCAATAACCGAACACCCTTTTGACGGTTCGTGGGGGTATCAGTCAACTGGTTTTTTCTCAGCAACTTCAAGATACGGTACACCAAAACAATTAAAACAGATGATTGATATACTTCATAATTCAGGGATAGGGGTTATAATGGATTTTATACCCGTTCATTTTGCAATTGATGATTATGGACTTGGTATGTTTGACGGAACACCACTTTATGAATATCCCAATGACGCAGTGGGCAGAAGTGAGTGGGGCAGTTATAACTTTATGCACAGTCGAGGGGACGTATGTTCTTTTATACAATCAAGTGCAAACTTTTGGCTTAGTGAATACCATTTTGACGGTTTAAGATTTGACGCAGTGAGCAGGCTTATTTATTGGTTTGGAGATGAGAGCAGGGGAGTGAACAACTGCACAATAAATTTTATCAAGACTATGAATAGTGGTCTTAAGGCAAGCAATCCAACAGCAATGCTTATTGCAGAAGATTCCACTTCATATAATGGTGTAACCAAACCAATAGAGCAGGGCGGTCTTGGGTTTGATTATAAATGGGATATGGGTTGGATGAATGACACACTGAACTATTTTAAAACCGACCCAGAGTATCGTCCCGAAAACTATCACAAACTTTCTTTTTCCATGATGTATTTCTATAATGAAAGATTTATACTTCCTCTTTCACATGACGAAAACGTACACGGCAAGGCAACTATAATACAGAAATTTAATGGCGATTATGAAGACAAGTTCCCACAGGCAAGAGCGTTCTATATGTATATGTATGTACACCCCGGAAAAAAGCTTAATTTTATGGGAAATGAAATAGCACAGTTTAGGGAATGGGACGAATCCCGTGAGCAGGATTGGGATATATTAAAATATCCTATGCACGATTCTTTCCATGAGTATATAAGAAAGCTTAATGAAATATATTGTAGTTATGATGCTTTCTTTGATGATTATGACAAGAATAATTTTTTGTGGAGTGATGTATCTTCTCCCGAAGATAGCGTATATTCTATTTTGCGTAAGGGCAAGACTAGCCAAATAATTTGCATTATGAATTTTGCCAAGCAGGATAAAAAAGACTATAAGGTTAAAATTCCAGAGGGCAAAAGGGCAAGAATACTTCTTAATAGTGATAAGGATATTTATAGTGGTAGCAATTGCAACGAATGGTATAGGATTGAGCAGGGTAACTTATGCCTTGATGTAAAGGGTTATAGTGCAGTTATGTTTGAATTATATTAATATTTTCTTGCCTATGGCGAGAAAATATTATAAAATAATAGATGAAAAATAAAATCAACAATAGGAACAGTTTTTTATGATAATTTGGAGGATTTAGGATAATAATGATTGATAAGAAAAAAGTATATGATGCACTTGAATTAAGTATTTTTTACGGCAGACAATGTCTTGATCAGCCAAATGAGGAAGAAGATTTTTATATTCCCATTATAAAAGAACTTTCAAAAAACGTTGATGAAACAATAAACTTTTTGGAAGAACTTAATTCAGAACAATTTATTTATTCATTAGCAATCCTTGATGAACTTGTTGAGAAAACACAATCGCATAAATTGATAGATGCTGTAAGACAAATCGGAAAAGAAAAAGGCATTGATGAATTTTATTATGAAAGCGTAATAAAAAGAGCCTCTTGTTGGTTTGATGATAATGACGATTGAATTTATAAAAAATTTTGCAACAACTGCAAACATACATTTGCAGGTCATGAATATATTATTGAAAAGGAGAACTTTTATGAATAGACAAGAACTTTTAAATGAAATAAATTCTTCTCCTAAAATGCAACTTATTAAAAATCGTGATTTTACGTCTAAAGACGAAAAAGAATATCTTGAAATGCTTAAACGTTTTGACAGACTAAATTTAATAAAAAACTTTGAAAAAATTTTTGCCTTTTCAAAAGAATTTTCAAAGCTTAGATTTAGTAGAACAGAGGCTATTTCTGGAGATAAATTATATATTGATATTCATTTATATGCTGTAACTTTTTATGAAGAAATTGGCATTCCTGTAGTGGGTATAGGAACCGTTTCTAATTCTTGTGGAACAATTGAATGTTTTTATATGTCTGAAGATGGTATAATTGGAAGAATTGAAAGAGCTAAATAAACAACGGTATCAAGATGGAATTTTGATAATAATGGTTGGACTTCTTATAATGTTGATGATTTCATTAATTATCTTTTAACCAAAGAGTATGATTATCATATTCCAATTTCTGAAAGAACATATCAAAAACTATATGAGGCGGGCTGGTATGAAGGCAGAAATGTCGATATCTCAAACATAATAAAAGAGTGTGAAAAACATAATGTAACACTTACTCAGCCACAAAAAGACTTTTTAAGCGAATTTGCAGGAATAAGAAGTCCAGACCCTTATACAGATAAATATGGATTTTTCATTGCAGACAAAGAAAACTATGATAATTGGGATTGTATGTTTAGTTATTATAGTGTCTTTTATGATGAAGAACCACCTATTAATGGTGAGGACGCAATTTGTGTAGGTGTGTATAACCAAGCTTATTTATATATTTTTATTACTCCAGATGGAAGACTTACAGATGAGGATGGTTGCTTTATCGGTAGAACTGTTATGGAAGGTTGGGAAATGATTATTTCCTACCGCTATAGAAGAGATAATACTTAATTTATTTTATAGAGAGCTTATATTTAGCTCTCTAGTTTTTTTATAAAAGTCATATGTAAACATATGTACTTCAAATTTTCATTGTTCATATAGCCACGGAAATTGACCTATACTAAGCTTTTAATCTTTAGTAGTATTAAATATTGTATTCAATCAACCGCCTCTTAAAACGGCTCTCAGTTCGTTTTAGAGGTGGCTTTCGTTTTCGCTCGCCGGCGGGGCGGAAAAACTTTTATTGTTTGACTTCTTCCTCCCTTGATTATCCATTTACCACCCAATAATCCAATTAGTAAACAACAATGTTTATAGACCAAAGACTTTGAAAATCTAAATACCATAATTAACCACTAATATAATCCATTTTGAATTACACTAAACTTAACTTTAACAAAGATTATATAAATACTTTTAAAAGCAGTTTTTACCCTATTTATGCTTATATAGCTAAACACTATATATAGTGTTTGTTATTTTCTTTTTCAGCAAGTTTAATTTGTCACTACTAATATCACAATCAAGCATATTACAAAGATTATCATTTGTGACAGCTGAAATCAAATCTTCTCTTGTCATAAATTATCCTCCCCCAATTTTTATTCCGCAGCTATTCTGCTTATAAAATTGTATCACATCTACTTGACAAATTCAATAACTTATTCTATAATTTACAAGGACAGACAATTTGATTTATTGCGTAATCTAAAATACTATTTAGCTTTACAATGTAGCTTTAAGCGTGTAATTCTCTTGCCTTGTAAACGTTAAAAACACCATAAAATACACATTAACACACAAGAAAACAGCACATTATTTGAAGATATTTATATGTCTTATCCTTGTAAATTGCTGAAATTTATTGCAAATTTGAAAAAGAAAATCCCCTGCATGATACAGAGGATAATAAAAATATTATCAAGCTCTCCCGAAAACTGCCGTTACTGTGATGAATTTGCCGTCAATTGCAGCAAAAATTTCGCCGTTCATTTTGTGCATAAGCTGTCGGCAGATGTACAACCCCAATCCGCTGCCTTGAATATTTTCAGAATTTGTGCCGCGGTGAAAGCTCTCGAAAATATGCGGCAGTTCAGATTTGTCGAGCGTGCAGCCGTCGTTTATTATCGATATCAGAACACCCTCGTCGTTCTCTGGGAACATTATTTCAATTTGTTTCCCGTCGCCGTATTTTATCGCATTTTCGATAACGTTCTGTAAAACCTCAACCGCACGGTTCAAATCACCGAAAATCAAGCAATTTCTATACTCGCCGACAACAAATTCCGTTTTCACAAGCTCAAGCTTTTCGGTATAATAAGCCGCGATATTCTGCACTAAATCGGAAAGATAAAACTCCCCGTTTTCCACGTCAAGACTTAAAAAATCCTCGCGTGAAGCTGTGATTATTCTCGAAACATAACACTCGATTTCGTCCGCTTTTGCGTTAATTTTCTCGGCTGTTTCGTACTGTTTTTCAGTATCTTTATAGAGGTTTTTCGAGAGTGCCTTTGAGTACAGCTTTATCGCAGAAAGCGGAGTTTTTATATCGTGCGACAGCGACAGCAAAAGCGTTTTCTTTTCCTTTTGCAATTCCAGTTCTCGCTGTTTTTGCTGCTCGATATTTTCGCGGAGCAAATCTATTCCCCACAAAAACCTCCCGAAAAAGCGGCTCTTACTTTCCTTTACAGGGGATGTGAGATTGCCCTTTGAAAGCTCATATGGAACGTTCGTAAGTCTTTCAAACGGTCGCAGAATTTTACTATGCACATAAAATAAAATCCCAAAAACCAATGCAAACATTACCGATAAAATCACGTTTACAGCAATAATAATTTGAGAATTTACCGAATTGTTTTTCGCTCTGTAATCAAATCTATATAACTCGCCGTTTATTTCGCGTATCGAATAATCTCCGTCAAAATCGTAAAACTCTTCGTCAAATTGTGCGATATTATACACAAATTTGCATTGCGATAAATCGACATTTCCAAAACCGTTTTGCTTGATTTGCAACGCAAGCCTGTTTATTTCAACACGGTGAGGTCTGCCGCTTTCCGATTCGTTTAAATAATTCAGCAGTAAATTCGCTGAAACGAAAATTACAGCAGCAAGCGTGGCAGCCAACGCAAATAATTTTCTCCATGCCTTCATAGATACCTATACCCTACTCCCCAAACCGTAATAATTTTTTGCGGATTTTTCGGGTCTTTCTCAATTTTTTGACGCAGCCACTTAATATGCACGGTAAGCGTTTGCTGCTCGGAATCGCTGTCGCTGCCCCATATTGTGTTGAAAATATATTCTTTCAGGAGCGTGTGTCCCTTGTTCTCTAAAAGCAGCACCAGCAGTTCAAATTCCTTGGCGGTCATCTCAAGCGGAACGTTGTTTTTGTATACCGTGCGGTTTATCTTATTTATGCAAATATCACCGTCCGTAAGCTCATCAAGTGCGTATCGCCTCTTGAAAATGCCGCGTATTTTCGCAAGTATTATGTCTATATCATACGGTTTTTCAATATAATCGTCTGCACCAATATCAAGCCCAAGAAGCTTGTCGGATTTGTCTGTTTTCGCACTTACTATTAAAATCGGAGTGTTGGCTGTATAACGTATCTTTTCCAAGATATAAAATCCGTCCTTATCGGGGAGCATTATATCAAGCACAACAAGCCTTGTGCCATACCTTTCGTACAGCATCAAGGCTTTTTCTGCATTTTCTGCAACTGATACCGTGTAATTCTCAGCACGGAGAAAATCACACAGCACCGCCGCCAGTTCCTTATTATCCTCAACAATCAGAATGTCAATCAATTTATCACCAACCCATTTCCATTAACCAGCCGTTAAGCGTGCGTTCACGGTCACGCAGCTTCGAGCCGTCATATCTGCTTAAATTGTACTCTCCTTTGATGTTTCCATCAACTATATATAAAATTCTCGTGCATTTTGCCGCAACTTTAACATCGTGAGTGACGAGCATTATAGTTGTTCCCTCGTCGTTGAGCTTTGCAAGCTCCTCCATTACCTCGTCGGAGGATGTGCGGTTTAACGCACCCGTTGGCTCGTCGGCGAATATCATTTTAGGCTTATTTATCATACTTCGGCAAATACACGCACGTTGTAATTGTCCGCCCGATACCTCGTTTATATCGTTTTCTGCGACCTCGATAATTCCGAGTTTTCTCATCAACTTATGACCTCGCTCTACGGTTTCCTTCCGCGTTTCCTTTATCTTGTCGGATTGGCACGCAGGAAGGATTATGTTGTCGAGGACGGATAGATTTTTCAGCATATACATCTGCTGAAAAATAAATCCCATATCGTTAAGACGCAAATCGGAAAGCTCTTTTTGGTTCATTTTCGCAATATTTCGCCCGTTAAAATCAACCTCGCCCGCAGTTATGCTGTCCATTCCCGAAACCGAATACAGAAGCGTTGATTTCCCAGAACCCGACGGTCCCATGACCGCCACCATTTCTCCCTCTGAAATGCTGAAATTCACGTTCCTTAAAACATTGTTCTGACGCTTGTTTACCACATAAGTTTTGCAAAGGTCTTTTACCTCTAATATGTTAGTCATAACATTCATTCCTTTCTTTTTCTCACAGCTGTGTTGTGAGAAAATAAAACTATAAATTCATCTGTGTTTTCCGATTTGCCAGTTCAAAGATTTATTCGTTATTGGTGATTTGAGAAGAAATCTTCCTCAAGCCCTGAGATGAAATAAACGCCGCCAACGCCGTAACGCCGAGCATTATAAGCGGAAGGATTATGTAAACCTCAATCGCCCGTATATCGTATTCAATATTTAATGCACCCATCATTCTGAAAATCGGCGTAATGATAAGGTCGGACAGCGGTGCGGAAACAATTGCTCCTATAAGCACCGACGCTATCAGCACTATGCCGATACGCATAGTCTGCCAAAGTGTCAGCGAGTTGTTTTTGAAGCCTATCGCCTTAAGCAAAGCTATCTCGCTCTTTTCCTTGGTAATAAAGCTTTTTACCATAAGCACCGCTACAAGTGCATTTATGCCCAGAATTATTATCAGTATAAGCAGCTTCATACTGTCAAGCTGTTCGGCGACGTTTCCTATCATATAACTGATATATTCGCCGGAAGTGTAAACAGAAGCATCGGGATAGAACTTTTCGAGTAGTTCTTTGCGTTCGGAAAGAGTTTTGCTGTCGGGATTATCCTTGTAGTTTACCTGTATTCCAAATCCACCTGCTACATAGTTGTAATCAAGCTCTGCGTCCTGATAAAAACGCACACCCTCACCCATATTGTTCATACTTTGATTTATCGCCGTGACGGTGTACGTCTGCGTGTCCTCACCGATTTTTATTTCCACATCGTCGCCAATATGTGCATCTATACGCTCTGCAATCAAGTATGTAAGTGCAACCTCGTGAACGTTCTGCGGTGGCGTTCCTTCAAGATAAGTATACATATCTGTTGTTACGCTGCCCATACCTTGGAACGAAAGCGAGTTTGTGAGTTTTTCGCCTTTTTTAACGATACCGCGGAACATTATCTCTTGAAACACGTCAACGTCTATTCCGTTATCGGAGAACATATCCCGAACCTCGGAATGCTTACGCTCAATCATTGCTTTGTTGTCCTCGTTCGGATTGAACAGTAGCTCCTGTGAGATAACATGGTCGCTCATCGCCATATTGAACGTTGTTATCATCTTATCAGAACGCAGTGTGTTTATCGTGTTCACGGGGATTATTACAAGCAGTGTTCCGATAATGAAAGTTATTATCATCGCAATGTAGTTTTTTATACCGCTAAAAATATCGTTCAGTGCCATAAAAGATACGGTGGGCAGGTGCGATTTTCCGAGGTGGAAAATTCCCTTTTTCCTAAAACGCTCGCCCGTTTCGCCACTACGTATCGCATCTATTGGGGAAAATTTGCGTATCTTCTGAGTGCAGAGATAGCTGAACAGTACAACGACCGCACCCGCCAAAATTGCCGCACCGATATTTATAAGAAAATTATCACCGCTCGAAACAACGATTTTTTGAGAAACTCCGCTTATCATAAGTTTGCTTAGCGGAAAACTTATCGCAAGACCAACCGCCGTGCCGACCACTGCGATAGCGAAGTATTTTACGATATACAGTCCGCGGACAGCGCGGTTTTTGATACCGATTGCCTTCATAACGCCTATCTCGCGGAATTCCTCGGTTATCGTAAAGTTGATGATAAAACGCAGTATCACCATAGAGATAAGTATCAGGCAAACGCTCACCACCAGCAGAATAGCCGCAATAAGTATATCCATAAGGTACATCATTTTGAACATCGGACGTTCTATCGACATTACGGTGTGTATTGCAAGTGCGTTGAACTTGTCAAGATACTCTGCATCATTCGTGTGTACCCCGACCGCACTGCAAACCGCCGCTCCGTCTATGTCAAACAACGCTGCGTCGTTATCGCTTATAAGAAATCTTGACATTCCCACCATCGCCGTGCCGAAAAGTGCGTCCTTTGTGTAGCCCTTAATAGTAAATTCCTTTTCGACGCCGTTCTGGTTTATAAGAATTTTCCCACCCTCGTGAAAGTCATTTCCCGTCCCGGTGAAAATATGGTTGGTAACGTACAGCTCGCCGTCGTTGATATGCGTTATTTTCTTATCGTTCTTGTCGAAGATGTTTATATCGCCGAGCGTCGACAGACACATAGTGTTGTTATAATCAAGCTTTTCGCCCTCGACAAGAATATTCTTTGGTTCTATCTGAATAAGCCGTGAAACGCTGTAATCGTAGCCGTTTTCCTCCGCGAAATCCTCAAATTTTTCCATGTCCGCCGCGTTCGTAGTGCCGAACCAATAATCGGGAACCTCCGCCTTTTCAAAAAAATTGTCCAACGCACCGTTTACGGTTATCAGATTGTTCGCACTGCTCGCAATAAATGTTACCGCCAAAATCACAAAAATCAGCAGTATAACGTTCATCGTTTTCTTTCGCTTTAGGTCTTTTTTAAGTATTTGTAAGAACATTTTGCCGCTCCTTTCGAGTATCGTTTTACTTTGTGATTATATTCTAACATATAAATTATTAAATAATCCTTAAATTTTTTAGCGGCACAATAATATTATAACAGATTTTAATGTAATTGTCAATTAGAAATGTAAATAGGAGAACAGAGAACTGTGGTGAAATCTGTTGCAAATCTTATCCGCATATTAACAAGGGATTAATACTACACAACTATAAGTACCCTGTTGCCGCATTTACGGCAATAGGGTGCTTTGTCGAATAAACGATTGTCCTGTAGTCTTGTTCCGTTGCGTCAGGTAAGCAGATTATGATTTTGCTAAAAAACATTATTGTGAATTCACATACATGGATAAATATTTTGAAAAAAATCACCTTATGATGTATCTTATTATGTTTGAAAAATTTAATTCTAATCAATATATGCTACATATAAACGGAGAAACTTTACATAATCTAACACACAACTTGGAAAATAAAATAAATGAAAAATGTTTCCTTGTTATAGAACTTCATACGTATTATCATTTTATAAAAATTGCTTTTATCACAGAAAGTGGAAAGTTTTATCTTGACAATGGAGAATATTTAGTTCTGATTACTTTAATGTTGCCGATAATTTTTTCACTAAAGATATTGGAATTAGTTATACTATTTGCAAAAATATTTTTGTTTCTTTAAAAAAGGCTGGTTAGTACGAAGGTAGAAAAATTGATATTTCTTTAATAAGAAAGTATTACAAAGATGCGAATCTATATTTATTTTCTAAAGCAGAAAAGTTTTTTGAAGAGTTCGAAGGTATAACTATTAAATTTTGGTTTAAAGGTTGTTATAATCATGAATATACAATAGGAAAATTTATTAAATATGAACAGACTGAGTAATATAGACAGAATTCCCTAAAACTTACATATGATTACTCAATAGAATGCTCTAAGAAAGTAGGAGAAAGAGTATTGCAAATGGGAAATGCTAATGAATGTATGTTTTTTTATAAGTAAAAGTGGAAAATTTTATATAACATTTTCCTTAATTGATATTTATTGTTTAGGTGACGCCCCATTTGTATTTATCAGTTGGCTTTATTTACAATAAGTTATAACCATTAAACAATTTTTTGGAGAGCTAAATACAAGCTCTCTAGTTTTTTTATAAAGTTTATATGTAAATAATTTAATATATGTACTTTAAATTTTCATTGTCCATATAGCCACGTAATTTGACCTATACTAAGCTTTTAATCTTTAGTAGTATAAAATAACTACATTAATTTTAAATTTTGATTTTTAGTCACTCGGGGTTTTAGGGGTATCTCCTAACAAGCGTTAGTAGTTTGACCGATTTGTCGGACAAACTGCAATGCTTGCTGTCTTTGAAATGTGTCAATTTTGACGTTTTTTTTCTGTCTCAATTTTGATGATTTTGTTTCACCAATTTTCAATATCTGTGTATCATAGCACATCACCAATAATCTTAAAAATCAAATGTTGACATTAAGTTCAAACACACCCATTTACAGAATATTCACAATAAAAAAACTCACAGAGGGAGAGAAAATCTCCTTCTCTGTGAGTTTGTTCTAATTTAAGGTGCAAAAATTTTTGTAATTTCAATCAATCCTTTCAGATTATTATTTGAACAACAATAAAAAAGGAGTATAACTTTGGCTTTAAAAGCTTTTATCATACTCCTAAAAAATTATATATTTTTTAAAACTGCATCCCATACTATAGACTATTTATCTTCCAAATGCAGTTGTAACATAAACCTTGGTTACTATGTCATCTTTATTATGCCTAAGATTTTCTTCAATTAGACTTTACAGAATTTCTAAATAAGACTAACCCTATAATAATACACATACTCTCAAACAAACCACTGTCAAGCCATGATATATAATCTATCCCATATGGAAATCCAAGAAGTTTGTAAAGATACAAGAATCCAAGCATCGGTGATATAGTTAAAATGGATATAACCCAAGAAAACACTATTCCGTCAAATCCTCCTAAAATGCTAAGAAATCCGGTGATAAGTAATACTATTCCATATAACTTGAAGAATTTTTTTATTTTATTTGAGCTGGTCTTTTTTAAACTAAGAAATAACGAAAATACAACAAACAAAATACTTAGTATAAAGGTTAGAAAGCCCAGACTCAATCCGTCAAGAAAAACAAACGGGCATATAAATACTCCAATTATCACTGAAAAAACAAAATACAAGATTTCTAACTTATTTATCATTTCAGAATATCTCCTATATCAAAGTCAATTGAATAACCACTTCTTTGTCAAATACTTAATTTTTAGGTGATGGGAGTATGTTACTTCTTCCTCTTATATTTAATAAGTGTTATAGTAATAGTAATAAAAACTACAGTTGAAACAATTGATGAAATGAATAATTCCATCCATATAGGTGGAAGAAGTCCCATTAATGCTAAGTTGTCATGTTCTATGTGTGCTTTTATCACTAAAAATAAAAGATAAAAAGAGAAAAACATTATACATATATCTACAATATAAAATGTTAATAATTTTTTTATAAATATTTTTCCCTTTTTATTAAAGCTACGAACCAAATAAATCATTAAAAGCAATATAAATATCTCTATGATACAAAATTTTAAAAACATTTTCATAAATATCTCCACCTTTTTATTGAAATTGTGAAGAAAACGTATAATTTTTTGAACCTAAATTATTACTTTCTAAATATTTATATAGACCTTTAGGTGTTGAAACTTCGCCAAATAAAAAGGAATCATTTTTTGAATTTACCTTATCGTCACTAATTACGTTCCATGCTCCGCACGCAATAACAGCACAATTATGTGTAGGATTCCAATAATTTCTTGAATCGTCAGTACAATAATCTATAAGTTTACAAAGTTTCTCTTCACTTATATCCTGATAAACATAAGCATTTGTATCATAAGAAGAATTATAATTTTTGTTAAAACGTTTATAAACTTCCATATTATAGTTAAAGCCATTATGTTTAAGTATACTTTCATTTTCAGCACCAAGCCCAACAGAAACACTTTCTCCAATGCTTATAGCATATTCGGATTGTGTTGTTTCATCTTCTTGAAGATTTTCCCATGACCAGCTTTCAGTTCTGTTTTTACGGCTCCAACCATATGAAAATTTTGAAAAATCAAGTTTATCATCAATATAACTTGTGTATACAAAAAATGCGTGTCCCTCAGTCCAACCACTTTCGCCATCGTGACAAGAGATAAGTGTTAATCTTCCAGTTACATCATTAGCTAAACCTTTTTTTAAAGGTTCTCCTTGATATTTGTTTTTAGTACCTTCAGGTGTCGTAAAAGTTACACCCATTGTTTCGTCATAATCGTTAATTCCATCTCCATCAGAATCTTCTTTAGTTGGATTACTCTCGATATTAAGATAAAACTTATAAACTACAGCTTCTTCAGGTGTACCATATGCAGGTGCAACTCTTTTGAGTTTTCCAACTTCATCACCATCAGATAAACCATCTTCATCAGTATCAAATTTATTGGGATTAGTAAATACTATCTCCCCATTAGGCATAGGAATACCTGAATTTTCAACATCATCCGGAACACCGTCACCATCGCTATCAGACATACCATCAAAACTTAATTGGTTTTTTTCAGAAATATTACTATAAATTTTTTCAAGTTCATCTGCTGTAGTTGCAGTGAAATGTTCGCCACCTGTCTGATTAGAATAATTTTTCAAGTTAATATTATTAGCTCCTTCACCTAAACCAATAGTGTGTATTCTAATTCCTCTGTCTATTGCCTTTTGTATATTTGTATTCAAAATAGATGATTGACCATCGGTCATCAAAATTATATTAAGTTTGCCATTTTCATCATCCAATTCTTTAAGTGCGATTTCAATAGCATCATTGGCATTTGTCCATCCACCGTTATAAAATTCAGCATTATTCTTTAAAATTGTTTTATTACTTGTTAACGCACAAACTTCTTTAGCTGAGCCTTCAAATGTTATAACACTTGTTTTGTCACAATAAAGCATTGCGTCAACAAATCCTTTAACAGCCAAATTTCTATAGCAAGTATCTTCACCATTGATATTTTGAGTTGGGTCATTTTCTTCCATACTTCCAGAACAGTCAACACAAATTGAGGTAATTGATGGATATACAGAATATAAATCTTTATATTTTATTGAAATTTTTCTCCAATTATCAAACCATTTTTGTCTATCCACAATCATATATCTACTAAAATGAGTAGTTTCAATGCTTGCAGTGCTGTTTATCTCGTCAAGTGTTGTTTTAAGTTCGACAAAGTTGTTTTCTTCTTCATTATACCACAAGAACATTAAATTGTCAAATTTTGTATCGCCAAGCTTCGACTTGTCAATTGCAAATGTTAAAGTTGCCTTGTCAAACTGCGAGGTTGTTTCAATTGAGAAAGGTTCGCCCACAAGCCCTACAACTCCTGTGCAGAGTACATCCTTGTTCATTACGCTTTCAATGTCAGTAGTTTTCTGCAAATTTCCTGTTACTGCCATTGAAACTCTTACTTCCGTTACAGCACAATCAGCATTTTCTACCTTATGAACAAAAGTCTGTTCACGCTTTTCGTCGCCATCTTTAATACCATTGCCGTCCGTATCGGAGTTCATAGGGTCGGTTTGGAAATAAATTTCATCTCCGTCATCAAGACCATCATCATCGGTATCTTTTTTCAAAGGGTCTGTGCCGTATGTATTAACTTCTTCTCCGTCCTTTAATCCGTCACCGTCTGTATCTTCATTATAAGGCTCTGTGTTTTTCTCATACTCACTTAAATTTATTAAACCGTCCTTATCAAAATCCTCGTCGCCGTCATTAATTCCGTTATTGTCAGTATCAACTTTTAAAGAGTCTGTACCAAGAGTTAATGACTCATAGCCGTCTGGCAAGCCGTCGCCGTCCGTATCAGGATTATACGGGTCAGTTCCTATATCTTCCTCAATAAGATTAGGAAGTCCGTCCTTGTCAGTGTCAGCAAGATATTGCCAATCGTTATAAGTCCAACTTAAATCTTCAGAGTTAATTCCAACGATTTCTGCTACAGCATTGTTGTAATTAATATTGACATTTTTGCTGTTAATTACAACCTTTCTTGCAATAATTATTCCATCCATATTGAAGTTGTCAGAATTAATCGTAACTGTTCCGAAAGGAGCATAAATCAAGCCATTTACAGAATCACAACTGTCATTAATTTCAATATCTCCAAACTTTGAATAAATCACACTGCAGTTATTAGCATTTATATTTCCGTTTGATATTTTTATGTCAGAAACCGCACCCAAAGCCGAATTTAAATTGACATTTCCCTCAAGATTAATTCTTCCTGTAACATAAGTGGAATTATTGAAATTTATGTTGTTATCAGAAATTGTAAAATCCTCGTCATATGTATCACAGTTTTCGGTAAAATACATATTCGTCAAGCGATTGTGAATTAAAATCATATCATGGTTCACATCAAACGAAAAGTCCTCGCCGTCAGTAGTTTCGCTGTCCTGCAAATCGTCAAATTCAGTTATCATACCATTTACATTGCTATAGCTCGTTGAAGTCGAAAACTTACCATTTGTATAAGCGTTGCCGTTCAATGTAAAACCGTCACCAGATACTGTTACTCCTGCTTTGGAGTCCTGTGCAAAAACAGCATAGGGATACTTTGGTAGTTCATCCGCACTTGCAGGTAAACTCACAAGGGAAGAGGTTGTCATTGTGAGTGCTATTGTACCCGAAAGTACCCGTTTGAACCTTTCCTTAAATTGCATTTTTTTCATAAAATGCCTCCGTTATAATTTAATTAGAAATTTTTAAAATCTCTAATTAAATTATAACATTTTTTAGGATAAAAATCAACCTAAATTTTCAATTAATTTAAAATATTGTATAATTATACAATATTCAGAACTATTGTTTGAAATTTTATAGAAATTAATTGTATATTGAAAAAACAATTCTAACTTTTTTTATTTTTTAAATAATTTTTATTAGTGTTGTGTCTAATCCCTCTTGTAACAAACTTTAAGTTTTTGGTAGTATAACTTTTATCTCTAATTAACCACTTCTTAAAACGGCTCTTCGTTCGTTTTAGGGGTGGTTTTTATTTTTTTCACTGGCAGGCGGGGCGGAAAAATTTTTATTTTTTGATTTTTTCCGCCCTTGATTATCCATTTACCAATCAATAATCAAATTGGTAAACAACAATATTTATAAACCAAAAACTTAGAAAATCCAAGTACAATAATCAACCACTACTATAATTCCTATATACAATTGTATACACTTGCATATACCTGCATTTATATTCTAATATGTTCCTATATAATTCATTCTACTTCTTTTTCAGTAAGCTATTTTCTTTTTCAATCAAGTATTTTTATTTCTAATATACTGATGTATTGATATATTATACAAATTTATTATATTTTTTTGTGCAATATACTAACGATTTTTAACACATAACACTTTAAGCATCGAAAATTTAAAAAAAATTTTCATACGCTCAAAACAAAAACTTGTTTTGTTGTTTCTTCTTGTTTTCGGTTAAAAATAATGTATTAAGAAATTGTGCTTGTGATAGAGAATTTTCTACTACAGAAATTGAATACATCATGGTAAATATTATTAATCGTTTACCACTCGATTGTGATGGGCTTTATGGTGGTATGCAAACAGAACGTGAGAAATATCTTACAAAGGAGTACGTTTGTTTTAAGAAAATTTGTGAAGATAAAGCTAAGACTTCTGAACCTGTTGTAAATAGATTTAAATATTTTTGTAGATTGCTTAAAAAACACGCAAAAAAATGCTTTTGGCATAAAGTTTGATGATTAACAAAAAATACTCAACTGAAAAAGAAATTTTTCTATTCAGTTGAGTATTATTTTTTTATGCTTTCACAAAGATATCATATTATTTTTTGTAATTTTTTTGCAAAAAATGTAAAAAATTGAGCGTGTGGTCAAAACGGACTTAACCCAATATCTGTTTTGACAAATCTAAAGATTTATCAAAACAGAATTGGGCAAGGTCTGCGACCTTGACAGCTACTTGTTCACAAAATCATCACGTTAATAAACTATGAACAAACGATTTTTTCTCCGCAATTGGTGAACACCTCAACCCCTTTTTTTAATTAATTCATAGTTATTTGATGTGATATGTTTTTATTATGTGGTTGATAACTTGTGTAAAACATTTAACAAAATATTTTAGCCTGCTCCAATTGACACGACTATGGAAATTGTCCATAGTCGTGTCAAGTTCCAAAAACTGGTACTTAAAATATTGAAAAATATCAATTTATTAAATTATATGTTTTCACCTTTTTGTCAAGCAAATATCATAATTTTTTTATTTTTCGACTAAAAACAACAAATTATACTATTGTAAAGTAAAAATTGTGTAAATAGACAAAATAAATTTACTTTGCTGAAAAAGAAATTATTTTAATCAATCCTCTCTTGTTTTTTAAAAAGCAAGAGGAATTTCTTTATAACTAAATATAATAAAACCCAACCGAAAAGATTTTTTTCTTTTCAGTTGGGTTTTTGTTATTCTTTGGTGATATTAGCGATTATTTGCTTTACTTGTTCTTCTGTAAGCTCTCCCGTTTTTACCATGCTTTCCAATTTTTCAACTATTGCACGTGTAGCCTCAACAAATCTTTCAACAAACCTTTCAGCTTCAACGTTAGCTAAAGTCAAAGCTTTATCTCTAAGCTTTTTTTCATTGATTATTGCCATTGCTTTTTTCACTGTATCAGAAGTCGTTGTATTTGCGTTAATCATATCCAATTCCTCCATAGATATAAATTTAAAATCTTAAATAAAAGGTATTCAACAGAAAAGGAATTTTTCTTTTCCGTTAGATTGTTGTTATTCTTTGGATATATTGGCAATTATTTGCTTTATCTGTTCTTCTGTAAGCGTACCACTTTTTATTAAGCTTTCCAAGCTTTTAGTCAATTTAAGTTGAGTTTTAGCTTCACCTTGCTTTTCGCCCTCATTAAAGGTTTTCCTCAGCAATTGTGTTATAGTCCATAATGGCTTTTTGTCTTGATATATAGGCTAATCTTTTTTCCTCGTCTTGACTGATAATTTCAAGTTGCTTGAAAGCTTCTTCCAAATATTCATTATTCTTAGTTAACATTTCAAACTCCTCCTTTTTTTCAGCTTTAATAAACTTCGCCCAATCATAGAGTTCTGTATTATCATCTTTAATAGGAAGTTTAGGCAACTCTATTATATGCCACTCCATTTTATCCGTAAGAATTTTATGTTCCTCATCTTCTGAAATATGAAAAACGGTATGAAATTTTTCAATATCTTTAAGATAATTAAAATCAAGAATGTTTATTGTTATGCACTTCTTAAGATTTGTGTAACGCTTGTTTATATCTACTTGGCTTGAAAACATTTTCGAAAGGTAAAAAGTGCTTCTATCTGCCCATGCACTCATTTGTGCAATTTGAATTTCTACATCAATTTCTGTATTGTCATTCATGGTTACATAAACGTCCAAAATACCTTGTTTTTTCGTCATCATGAACCTTGGGCAGGCTGGTATTCTTCATAACTGTTTTCTTAATTTCTTCGGGTTTCATGCCCAAAACTGCACTTAAAAATCCTTGACGAACCTTTTAACTTCTCATCATTTCTTTAAATGCAAAATCAACTTTTGGTGATATAAAATCATCGTTTGGCAAGTTAACATTTGACATTTTAATCACATTCCTTTCTGTTCTTGCTATATATATTATAACATATTTTATGGCAAAAGTCAAGTGATTTCAACAACTTTCATTAAAAATTTTACACAAACATTTAGGCTGTTTATTGTGCATTTTGTATGCTATAAAAAGTTATTTTTTAATGCTATTTTGCTTATTTTCAAGTTCTCTTTTTTGGCGTTCATAATCAACAAGTTGTTGAACATAAGTCCCGCCAAAAATCTTTTTAGTAAGAGATAAAATTTCTGTTTTTTGCTGTCAGTATAGTTTTATGTGTACAACCGAATATTTTACAAAATCTGTCCTTATTAGCAATTTTGTTATTTGATTTAACAATCTTTATCAAGTTATTAAGAACAAAAATTTACAAAAATATCAAAAATACTAGCAAAAACTTATTGACTTTTTTAACAAAATGTGTTATGATTTTTATATAAAAATTATAACACATAACTTTATTTAAAAATTCAAACAATTAAATTTACACAGTTTGAAAGGAGCGAGCATATGTTTAATAAATATTTATGGGAAAACTATTTAAAAGCGGGTGGAAATGAAGTTGTCAAAATGTTTGAAGAAAATTTAAATGGCGGTTTTTCTGAAGAATATGCAGACAAAATATGTGAATTACATAAAGTGTATTGTCCCGTTGAGAACATAACAAATCAACTACACGAAGAACTGATTGGAGTATTTAATTTCTTTATTGAAAACGAAAAATACTTAAAAGACGATGATTGTTGTGAAGAAGATGATGAAATAAATGATAACACTGATAACATAGATGATGAAATAGATAAAAGAGTATCGAGATTGATACAATCATAAAAACATGAATGCATTAAAATCCCTTGTAAATAGGCACTTTGCGAAGTCCACTTGTTTTTTAAAAGCAATGGTCTTATTTTTTTGCCTTAAAACTCTTTTGGTTTTTAGGAGTTTTGGTGCATAAAATTTAACGAACCTAAAAAGATTTAACGAACTTAAATAGGTTCGTTAAATTATACTCTTACAGAAAAAATAACCATTGGAGAAGAATTCCCCAATGGTTATAAATTAGTAGCTTAATATTTACTTTTCTTTCAAACTCTCACCGAACCCTTTTTTAATGGGTTCAAGGAAATAATCCATAACCGTGCGTTTACCTGTCTTAATCTCAACGCTTGCAGTAAGTCCCGAAATAATCTCAATTCCGTCCGGAACATCTGTAATTTCAATCTTTACAAGATAAACGCTGCCCATCTGCTCGTTTGTAAACGAACTAGGACTTATGTATTTGACTTTTCCCTTGACTGTTCCGTACTTGTTGTAAGGATAAGCCTCAAGCTTGATTTCTGTTTCCATTCCAATCTGAATGTCTGCAATATCCATATTTTTTACATAGCAAACCATTTCAGAAGGCGTATTGTCGGGAACTATTGTAACAAGCTGTTCCGATTGAGAAACCGTTTCTCCTATCGTATTTACGGCGATATTTCCTACATATCCGCTGACGGGAGCGGTAATTTCCTGATACTCTTTTGACAGCTTATACTTTTCCAAATCAGCGTCAATTTCATCAATTTTGCTTTGAATTTCCGCTAAATTTGAATTAATCTGAATGTCATATTGCTTTTTGGCGTCTGAAATTTTCAGGTCAATTTGCTCTTTTGAAAGAGTATACTGCTGAACTGCAAGCTCTTGAATCTGTGCCTGTCTGTCATTTCCCTCAGACCTGTATTCTTCAAGTTGAATGTTGGCAATTTGCTCATTCAAATCAGCGGTTGACTTTTCTTTTTCAAGGTTTTCAAGAGAATTTTTATAGCTTTCATCAGCGTCTAAAATCGCCCTAACATTTGCCCTTACTTCTGCGTCAACACTGTCAATTTTAATTTTCAACAAATCTTCGGAATTTTTAATCTTGGTATAAATATCCTGCTGTGCTTCAAGGATTTTCTTTTGACTGTTAAGCTGATTTTCGTCAATTTCAAGAGCCTGAGTATCAAGGTTAATTAGCACATCGCCCTTGTTTACATATTCCCCTTCAGAAACGTTTATCGACTTAACTGTTCCGTTTGTACAGCATTCCGCAGTCTGCAAATTTCCAATCGGCTGTATATTTCCGCTTGCCGTTACCACCACGTCTATTTTTGAAAGACAAGACCAGATAACAGCCGCAATTAGAAGTGTGAAAACTCCTATAATAATCACTGTTCCCGCCTTGTGTGCGGGACGTTCAATAATTTCAAGCAGTGACGGCATGAAGTCATATTTTAATTCCTTGTCACGTTTTCTGCTGTGTTTCAGCACATATTCGGTAAGTTTGTTATCCATTTACATCACCCCTCTGCTGCTGATTGTACAGATGACAGTATAGACCGTTTTGTGCCATAAGTCTTTCGTGAGTATCATATTCCGCCAGACTTCCTTTGTCGATAACCATAATTTTCTGTGCGTCTTTAAGGGTTGAAAGTCTGTGGGCAATGATGAGAACCGTTCTGCCTTTGCATATTTCTTTCAGATTATTCTGAATTATGCTTTCCGATTCATAATCCAAAGCGGAAGTTGCCTCGTCAAAAATCAATATTCTCGGATTATTAAGAATTGCCCTTGCAATTGCAATTCTCTGCTTCTGACCGCCCGAAAGCCCTATACCTTTTTCTCCGATAATAGTATTGTAGCCGTTCGGAAGTTCAAGAATAAAATCGTGAGCGCCCGCTATTTTTGCGCATTGTATGATTTGTTCCATACTTGCCGTCGGGCAGTGAATGGAGATATTTTCAGCAACCGTTCCGTTAAACATAGTGAAATATCCATTCCGTCAATTGAAATTTTTCCGCCTTCGGGTATATACAATCGCTGAATCAGTTTTGAAATTGTACTTTTTCCCGAACCGCTTCGCCCTACGACTCCGACTATCGTATTCGGTTCAATTTCAAAACTCATTCCCTTAATGACCTCTCCGCCTTGAGGGTTATATCTGAAACGCACCTTGTCAAATACGATTTTTCCGTTTATTTTTGGAATTGCTGTCTGATTTGTGTTCAGTATCGGTTCGGGAGCGGTATTGAAAATATCTCCGATTCGCTTAACAGACAATGAGGCCTGCTGATATTCCTGCCAGAGCTGCACCAGTCTGAGAACGGGTCCGCTTACTCTGCCCGAAAGCATTCTGAAAGCCACAAGCTGACCTACAGTAAAATTGCCGTCCATAACCGCTTTTGCACCGAAAAACAAAATAAGCAAATCAAACACTTTCTGAATAAACTGTCCGACCGTTCCCGCAGTTGCCGAAACCATAGAGGTTTTGTAGCTTGCCTTAACGTAATCCGCCTGCAAATCGCCCCACTTTTTCTCGAAATTAGGCTCTAAAGCGTAAGATTTTACGGTCTGAACTCCCGTTATTGATTCCACAAGAAAAGATTGTGTATTCGCACCGGTTTCAAATTTTTCATCAAGTCTTGTTTTAAACAACGGCGTAACAATTGCCGATAAAATTGCATAAACGGGAATGGAACAAAGTACGATAACCGTGAGCATTTTGCTGTAAAAAAACAGCACAACTATATACACGATAATGAAAATCAAATCTATCATTGACGACAGCGGAGTACCCGTAAGAAAATTTCTTATACTGTCAAGTTCTCTCACTCTTGCCACCGTTTCACCCACCCGTCTTGATTCAAAATATTTCAGGGGCAGTGCAAAAAGGTGCTTAAACAGCTTAAAACTCAGCATCACGTCTATTCGGTTTGTGGTATGAGTAAACACATAATTTTTTGCAAGGCTAAGCACAAGTTCGTAAATATACACAACTGCTATGCCTATAGCAAGCACATTCAGCGTTGACATACTTCTGTGAACAAGAACCTTATCAACCACAACCTGAGTCATTACGGGAGTTAAAATCCCCAAAATCTGCACTGTAAAAACGGCGATAAGCACCTGTATAAACTCTTTTTTGAATTTCAGAATTGTGGGAATAAACCATTTAAAGCTGAAAACCGCTTCTCTGTCAACAATTCCTTTTTTGGTGATTAGAATTGCTGTGCCGTCCCAAATCTGCAAAAGTTCCTCATTTGATTTTATTTCGGGCTGTGTTTTATCGGCAAACAGCACCATAAACTTATCGTCTTTTGATTTGGCGATTATGAAAAATTCATCATTTCTGTCTTTTGCAATAATCGGAGATTTTACATCTTTCAATTTATTCACATTAAGCCTGCACAGCTTTGCTTTCATCTTTAAGGCTTTCGCAGACTGTATAATTTCAATTTCGCTTGTTTTCTGTTCGCCGTTAAGCACAGAAAGATTTTCTGCTTGTTCTTTTGTGATTGGTATTCCGTGATATTTCATCACTATCATAAAACAGGCAAGTCCGCTGTCCTGCTTTTTCTCCATTTTTCGACCTCCTTTTCACATAAAAAATGCAGCAGCAAAATGCCGCTGCATAAAAGGCTGTGCCTTAAAATTAATTTACGTTTGTTCCCGCAAGCAACTGATTCATTGCTGCTGTATCTGCCATTGAAAATCCTGAAACATTTTCCTCATTTCCGAATGCAGCCATATTTTCGGCAAGTATCATTACCTGCAGGTCGGTCTGAGCCGATATTTCGTCCGTTTCATTTACCGAAACGCTGTCTGAAATTTCTGCAATTACAGTGCTGTCGTTTTCTGCTGTCAGTTCAGTATCAAAATCCTGTTCGTACATTTGCGACAGAAGTTCGGCATTTACGTCCGTAAGTGCGTCGGTTGTGGTTTCGTCAGCGACAATTCCTTCAGGAAGTTTTGTGAAATTAAGCTTCCAAGTATCCTTATCAACCTCTGCAACTGCACCGTCAGCGAACTCAAAGGAGTATGTAGCCTGTCCCCATTTGAAGTTGTTAATTGTGAGAGTATCGCCAGTGCTGTTTATTGTTAGAACAAGATTTGAACCCCACTGGTCTGTAATCGTCACCTCATCAGAATTAATGTCAGTGAGTTTGATAATGCTGTGGTCATTGCCCCATTCGTTGATAATGTCGTTGCCGTAGCCCTTGGCAAATATGTAAGTATCTGTGCCTTCACCGCCGTAAAGATAATCGTTACCTTCTCCGCCGTCAAGTATATCATTTCCGCCGTTGCCGTAAAGCTGATCATCTCCGCTACCGCCGTACAGTTTGTCTGCACCATTGCCTCCGTTAAGGTTATCATATCCTGCTTCGCCAAAAATCGTTACCCCTCTGTCATCCATTGCTCCTATATATTCACTGTCATCAGTTCCGTAAATTGTTCTGAGCGGACTGTTAGGTGCTGTTGCGTGAATTTTAGAACCGCCGTCAAATGTAAGATAGAAGTTTCTGTTTGCCTCAGAAGTGAAGAAGCCCTCAATTACAAGTTTATCATCAGAATCCTCAAACGTTAAAGTGATATTATTCCAGTTTGTACGGTAAGCCTTTATCTGATTTGACGAATATCCGTAAATTTCAATTGTATTTTTACCCTCGCCGTCTCCGATAGTGTCTGTACCGTATCCTTTTCTGAAAATATATGTATCATCACCTGCACCGCCGTAGAGGAAATCATTTCCCTCTCCGCCGTCAAGAATGTCATTCCCTGCATTGCCTGTAATTCTGTCATCGCCGTTTCCTCCGTAAAGGAAGTCGTTTCCGTCACTGCCTACAAGCTGGTCATTGCCGTCCTGACCTATTTTAGTGATTCCGTCACCATAAATAGAAGTCATATATTCACTGTCATCAGTACCGTAAATTGTTCTCAGCGGACTGTTTTTATCAGCAGCGTTTACAACTGTACCGTCTGCAAACACAAGAGTAAAGTTTCTTGCATTTTCATCTATGCAGTAATTCTTTATTGTCAATGTATCGTCAAATCCGTCGAATTTAATAAGCAGATCATTCCAATGCGAGCGATATGCTTTTATTCCGTCAGCCGTAAATCCGTCGCCAAACATAATGGTATTTTTGCCCTCGCTGTCCTTTATGGAGTCATTACCGTATCCCGGATTAAAGATATATGTATCATTTCCGCTGCCGCCGTCAATAAAGTCATTGCCTGAGCCTGCGTCGATAACATCATCTCCCTCGCCGCCGTTTATGTAGTCGTTTCCTGTTCCGCCGAAAATCACATCATTTCCGCCGCCCGCAAGAATCTGGTCATCACCTGAATCTCCGAAAATGTATTCGTCAATATCAGAACCGATTATTCTGTCTCCGCTGGCTCCGCCTGCAATTACAGATTTATTCTTATTCACTATATAATCATAGTTTTCAGAACCTGAAACAAACTCATCATTATTTTCCGATATATTATCCTTAAGGCTGATTTTTTCATCTCCGATTTGAAGAACATAGTTATCGGAGTTTTTATTAAAGTCTGTGATTATCAGCTTGTCGTCAGTATCCTTAATTTTAATAACAGCATTTTCACCCACAGCGCTGATGTTAATATCTTCAAGAGAAATTTCGTCTGCAAGCTTAATTGCCGAAACGCCCTCAATATCGTTTATTACGTTTGTACCGCTGTTTCTGCCGAAAATATATATATCATCTCCTGCACCGCCATAGAGGAGGTCATTACCCTCTCCGCCGTCAATCACATCGTTTCCGCTTCCGCCGTAAATAAAATCATTTCCACTGCCTACATTTATTGTGTCGTTACCCTCGTTTCCGTAGATAACGTCATTTCCCTTGCTTCCGTAAACGGTATCGTCACCGCCGAAAGCGTGCATAACTGAATTATCCACAACTGCTTTAAGGATATCATCACCGTTTCCTCCGTAAATATGTCTGAACGGACTTCCATCATCAGTAACGTGCATTTTAACTCCATCGAATTCAAGGTCATAGTTTTGATATTCCTCACCTTTACGGAAATCCTTAATAACAAGAATATCGTTTGTTCCTTTTATTGTTACTTGTGCGTCAAAATCTCCTATGCCGTTTACAAGGATATCGCTTGGCTTAAGTCCCTTGAATTTTAAAGTATTAAGTCCATCAGAATCGATTATTGTATCGTTGCCGTAACCCTTTGCAAAGACATATGTGTCATCACCGACTCCGCCTTTTAAGGTATCATTGCCTGTTCCGCCATTGAGAGTGTCATCACCTTCGCCACCTATGAGAATATCATTACCAGCGTCACCGTATAAGGTATCATCACCTGAACCACCGCTAATAACATCACTACCGTTGCCGCCGTGAAGAGTATCGTTTCCGTTTTCACCGAAAATGAAATCATTGTTGTTTGTTCCTCTGTATGAATCATTAGAATCTGTTCCAAGATAGGTATATACTGATTTTGACAACTCTAAAATTTCTGTGTAATGTGGTGAAAGCGTTCCACAATACTCATTAAAGTCTACAAAAGCTTTTGTATTATGAATATTATCAAGTAGATTAAGATATGCTCCAACACTGTAAATAAGATCATCCAAAGATTCTCCATTGTTTGACTTCATTTCAAGGCATAAATCAAGTAAGCTTAAATCAATAGTGATTTTGCCATCTTCATCCTCAAAAATAAGGATTGTATCTAAATATCTTCCATTTTCCGATTTGGCATTCAGTGTATTAAAATACATATTTTCAATATTATTATACATATTCTTTAGGATATTTGCTGCATTGGAATTGGGATTTTTTCCTCCAACACCCTCAAATTCTCTGCCCATAAATTTTTCAATAACTTTTAAGTCACGAGCATCAATATTTCCACCTCTTGAGTTAGGGTCTACATCAGATGCATCAGTGATGAAATACAGAATTTGCTTGAGAAAATATCGCTTATCTACAAAATTATCAGATAAACAAAATTCATTGTAAAGTTCTGCAAGCTTACCTGTACTATCTTCTGCAATAGCCAAATCTATATTAGGAACATTACCAGTTGTTTTAATAATTTCTCCATTTTCGTCTGTTTGAGTAATATCGGTAGTATTAACTGGGAACCAAAATTCGCTGATTTTACGCTGTGTACCGTCTGTAAATGTAACCATTGCATATTCAGCTTCCATAGAACCAGTAGCTGTATCAACATTTTCTTCTTTGGTAATATCAAGACTTATAGATTCAATACCTAAGTCATTAAGAGATTTTAACTCGCCTTGTTCAGATATTCCATTTTGATTTGCGTCAACCCAAACTTGTAGATTGTTCCAAGCAGCATCATTTTTATCTATTATTCCGTCTTTGTTAGTATCCAAATCAGCCAGTGCCTCAAAACCTGAAATAGAAGTAACTCCATTAGACAACTCTACTTGGTCGCCGAATAATTCTCCACCGTCATCTATCTTGCCGTTACCGTTGCGGTCAAGAACAAGAAAACCATCTTCACTACCACTATTTATTGCTTTTGGCTCCCAACAATTAAGATAACTGAAAATGCATAAGCCCGTCACTACTTTTGTTGGGTTCATAGCCCTTTTCTGATTTATTTTTGTTACGTCGTTAAGAAATTTTTCCATAATAAATTACCTCCAAATTAATCTTTAAAATCTTCTTCTGCCGAAATTACGGTAGAAATTTCTTGCCGTTTGTCTGTGTTTTTTACAAGCGTTGGTTTGCCTTTCGGCTTGAAAACAAGCTCTCCGAGCAAGTCATTAAACTTTTTCTTGCCTAGTAATTTCTCTATAGCAGTTATGACTAGGACTTTGTGTTCAAATGGGTCATAGCCTGCATTCTGAACTGTTTCTACAACAGAATTTTCATCACTATATTTGCGATTGCTCCTGCCTTCAACAACTTTGTATCCCTTAAATTTCTCACCTTGAATTGCTTGTTTAATAGCCTTTGACGTCATCTACCCAAGAAATAAGGCTGTCGACTGTGTCTAAAATGCTTGAAATTTCTGTGTTTGTAAGTTGTGACGGCATTTCAAAATCGTACTTTGCAAGTTCTAAATTACACTCTGCACGTTTTCTACAAGTCGCCTTAACTTTACAAAACTTACAATATTCGCCCGCTTTAAATTCACCCTCGCCTTTGAACGCTAATTCGGCGGTAGGCTTAAGAACTTTGTTTGTCCATTTGAGTAAATCAGCTTTTGAAATTTCGTATATACTGACATTTTCCCTGCGTGGTTGAAATATTGCCATACGGATTTTGTTGACCTCATAAAGCTATAGCTTTACTAAAAAAATAATTATTGCATGAACATTGCATGAATAAAGCTGAAAATTTGCATTTATAGCGTTGTGTGTGGTTCATTCGTAATGAACAGGTCACGTGTTCGAGTCACGCTACCAGCTCCAATCCT
>CANRLN010000017.1 GCA_947631445.1 uncultured Clostridia bacterium | reverse complement strand
AATGAACAAGAAGAAATAACAGACTTAGAAAGTTTGCTTAGCGTTACCGATAAAAACAGTGATGTTTATAAAATAAATCAGAATGTAAGCTTTTGCCCGAACGAACAGACTTTTGATTTGATTTCACAGGCTTTAAAGTATTGTGGTCAAACTGGTGGTGCATTGGATATAAGCATTTATCCAGTACTTAAGCAATGGGGTTTTACAAATTCTGAATATAAAATACCCACACAGGAAGAACTTGACAAGATTTTAAAAATGGTTGATTACACCAAAATCAAAGCCGAAAACGGTTATATAACCCTGCCAAAAGGTTTTGAGATAGATTTGGGGGCGATAGCAAAGGGATATACAAGCGACAGGGTTATAAAACTTATGAAAGAAAATGGAGTGGACAGCGGAATTGTAAATTTGGGCGGAAATGTTCAAACGTTGGGCAGAAAACCTAACGGAGGTCTTTGGAATGTTGCAATACGCAACCCGTTTGATGACAGCGGACTTTGCACATTACAGATTGAGAATAAAGCGGTTATCACTTCGGGAAACTACGAACGCTATTTTATCGGCGAAGATGGTGTAAAATATTGTCATATAATAGATTCCAAAAGTGGAAAACCGGTGAACAATGGCATTGTAAGCGTTACGATTATAGGTGAAAATGCAGTTCAGTGTGACGCTCTTTCCACCGCTCTGTTTGTTATGGGCAAGGATAAGGCAATAGATTTTTGGAAAAAGCAGGGCGGTTTTGATATGATTATTTTAACTGACAATCAAAAAATTTATTATACAGCCACTCTTGACGAAAGCATAACCAACACAAGCAGTTTTGAATTTATAGAAGTTGCCAATAATTAAAAAATAATCTATGTCAAAATATAATTATTCCCTCGCCAATGACGGGGGAAACAATTATATTTATAAGCTTGCACAAATAATGGCTTGAGAACGAAATCCCTCGCCCCAAAAAAGGTTTTTTTAAAGGGTGTTGCCCTTTAACTCCAAAAATAGGGGATTGGGGACGAAGTCCCCCAAAATAAGTGCTTGAGAACACTTTAAAAAAATTTCTCTTGACAATATATTAAAAATATGCTATAATAATTCAAAAGGAGAATTCTATGGATACCAAAAAATTAACTAAGCTTTCCCTCCTTACATCAGTGGCACTTATAATATTTGTGGTTGAACTTCAAATCCCACAGATTGTTCCAATAAATGGCGTTAAACTGGGGCTTGCAAATATTATAACCGTCTATGCAATGTATAAATATACCCCAAAAGAAACGGCAATGATTATTTTTGTGCGTGTTCTTTTAGGGTCGCTTTTCGGCGGAAATATGATGTCGTTTGCATTTAGTTTTACGGGGGCTTTTTTCTGCTTTTTCACCATGCTTTTTGTAAAGAAAATAGTTCCAATGGATAAAATGGCAATAAGCAGTGTGGCGGGGGCAATTGCACACAACACGGGGCAGATAATAATAGCGGTTATAATGGGTGGTTTTTCGGTTTTGATATATTATCCAATACTTCTCTTTTCTGGTTGTATTTCAGGCTTTTTCACAGGGACGGTTGCAGGACTTGTGGCAAAGAGGTTAAATTAAAAGTAGGTGTTTTTTTATGCAAGGGGAATTTAGTTATAGAAGCGAATGGTGTGTACTTGGTTGTTATGTTATTATTTTAAGTGTGTTTTTTATAGCTTTTATTATGCATACTATAGCTGATACAGTTGGTACAGTTGGCATAATTGTGGTTTTTTTTGTGTATATAATAGTTTTGTCAATGATTATGTTTTTTCTTGAAAATTCAAAGGGAAGTTTTAAGGCAGAGCAAAAAAGTGTTAAATTCACAAAGATGTATTTTAAAAAGATAACCATAAACTATAATGATGTTAAAAGAATATCTATTGAAAGAGTTTTTCAAAAACCTGAAGTAAGAGGTGATGTTGAAAGATATGTTGAAATAATTAAATTTCACCAAAAGGACGGAGAGGTTTATGAATTTCGAAACAACCTTGAAATCGACAAAGAAATGCTTGCAAATCAACCAGAAAAATTAAAACAACAGTTTGAATATGGGGTATTTTGGAGGCTTTTTGAATATATTCGCTCACAAAATAGCAATATTGATATGTATTATATAAGATAAATATTGCAAAATAATTAAATTTATTTCCTACCATATGGTAGGAAATATTTTTTTAAAAAATTTTGTGAAATTTTAATAAAAAGCTTGACATATTATAAAAAAAGTGTTATACTTAAATATAAGTAATAGTGGGAGCAAAAACAAGGTGAATTTTGCTTGTATAAGAAATCGTTTACAGTATATTAAATTTTAAATGTAAGGGAGTATGAAATCATGAATTATAAAAAAATAGTTTGTTGTTCTTTATCTGCATTGTGTGTATCGGGGATATTATATACCGAAGCACCAAAAGCTCAAGCGTCAGGCAGTTTTAGCTTATCCGCTGACAAAACAACCGTTTATGCAGGCGATGAAATAACAATTTCGGTGGCTATAAATGGTTCGTTTGCCAACTATGAATATAAGCTAAATGCAAGTTCATTTGAATTTTCCAATGGTAAGTATAATCAGAATTTAACAAATGCACTTGAAAACCAAGGATATGAACATATAGAAATTGAAAATAAGGGTCATGCAAGCGGTGCGGTTTACAAAAAGGGTGGTCAAACCTTTTCTTATAACGGCGACCTATACACCTATACAATCAAAATTCCAAATAATGCATCTGCTGGTCAGGTTTATACTATAAATTTTGCCAAGGCTAATATTGATGATGTGGGAGTTTCTTCAAATTATGTTTCATTGATAGTGGAGGACAAATCAAGTTCCAGCCAAGCAAGTTCTTCAAGCAGACCAGTTTCAAGCAGTTCCAGCCAAGCAAGTTCTTCAAGCAGACCGATTTCAAGCAGTTCAAGCCAAGCAAGTTCTTCAAGCAGACCAATTTCAAGTAGTTCCAGCCAGTCGAGTTCTTCAAGCAAACCAATTTCAAGCAGTTCCAACCAGTCGAGTTCTTCAAGCAGACCGATTTCAAGCAGTTCAAGCCAAGCAAGTTCTTCAAGCAGACCAATTTCAAGCAGTTCCAGCCAGTCGAGTTCTTCAAGCAGACCAATTTCAAGCAGTTCAAGCCAAGCAAGTTCTTCAAGCAGACCAATTTCAAGCAGTTCCAGTCAAGCAAGTTCTTCAGCTATAGACACAAATTCAAGTAGCCGACCAATTCAAAGTTCATCTATTTTAAATGATTCTTCTTCTGAATTGTTTCCTCCAATGCGTCCCTCTCCCGAGGTTAGCACAAGTTTAGGATTTGTTACCGATTATACCGATGTTTACGCAGGACAGACACTTACATTCAGCAGTTATTTGAATTGCAAGGATATGCAGAATATGGATTATAAAATTGTAATAGATAATCCCAATATAGAGATTGTCACAATAGATAAAAACAGAGATTTCAACAAAGTTGTAAGAGAAATTTCTGATGTTAATAGTTATGTAGAAAACAATGGAGTATTTTCGGGAGCATTTTATCCCAAAGCATCTTCGGGAGTAAACGGAGTTACTTATAATGGAACATTATATATATATCAGATAACCATTCCAAACGATGCAAAGGTCGGAGATTTTATAAAGCTTGATTATGCTACACATGCGATAAATGACCATGTCGTTGAATGTACTCCACTTTATTTAAGAGTAATTTCCAAAAATCCAAATGAAAATTCATCTCTCCCCGATTTCCCAAGTTTGGATAGTTCATCTACTGTTGAAAGCTCATCTACTGTTGAAAGCTCATCTATTGTTGAAAGTTCATCTATTGTTGAAAGCTCATCTATTGTTGAAAGCTCATCTATTGTTGAAAACTCATCTATTATTGATGGTTCTTCTGTTTCTGAAAACGGAACATATAGTATTTATACCAATAAAACACAGGTTAAAGCAGGCGATTTGATTGATGTTTCGGTTGGTGTTAATTTGGATAATATAAAACAGCTTGAATATAGATTTAACATGGGTGGTTTATCACTAAGCAGTTTAAGCTTAAATGATAATTTTAAAACGGTTATAGGTGAACACTTTCAACAAACGTTTTATAACAATATATTAAAAATAAATGTTATTGATGGTTCTAATATATCTTATAATGGAATAATCAGCAATTATACTTTAAGAGTACCCTCAAATGCAAAAGCAGGCGACAGCTTTACTTTAGGTTTTGAACGTGCTGTGATAAATGGTGTTAGTGTGGAATACGTTCCGGTTACATTAACGGTTGAGGAAGTATATAGTTCAAGCGAAACAGAAAGTTCCAGTAGCCTTGACAATATGGACAGTTCAAGCTATTCAAACAATTCAAACAGTTTAGATAGTTCAGATGGTTCAAGCTCCCTTGATTATATTATTGGCGATGTGGATTTTAATGGAAAAATAGAGCCGACCGATGCACTTATGGTGCTTAAAAATGTGGTAAAGCTTATAGATTTTGACGATACACAAACCAAAGTAGCCGATGTAGACAAAAACCAAGTTATAGATACAAACGATGCACTTATGATACTTAAATATGTTGTTGGACTTATAAAAGAGTTTTAAACAATAAACCCCCTTGCTTTCGGGCAAGGGGGTTTATTTAAAGTCTTTGTCGGCACGAACCACCTTTTCAAGATATTTTTTGTCCGAAAAATATCTTGTTTTAGAGGGTTTAAAGGCAGCAAGTACCGATACAATAAGATATACCGCAAGTATAATTCCTATTGCTATAATTGCAATATAAAAATTAGGGTCGACATTTTCAAAAAGCTTAAAAAAATTCATACGCAACACTCCTTATTATATAAGCCTGCCATAATGCCTAATATAAGCTTTTTTTACAATTACAATGGTGACAGTATACATAAGCATTATTCCAATTATAAAAATATAAAACGGAATCGGAAGTGCCACAAGTCCTACAACTGAGCCTAAATTTGTATACACAAGAATATTAATTGTCGCTGCTGCGACCAGACTCATTATAAACATTGGAACAGAAGCGGAATTTTTCATGGTTTTGGGGGTTCTAAGGATTAGCAATGCAACAACCTGCGTCCATATCGATTCCACCAGCCATCCGGCACGGAACATTTGCTTATAGGACATTTGCATTAGTTCTAATGTATTTCCGGAAAACAAATTTTGAAGATTTAAAAAGGTTGTGGGACTGCTGACAGCAAAGTTCGGGCAGATTACATAGTAAAGCAGAGCAAAGGTTAAAAGGTCAAAAATTGTACTTGCAAGACCAATCCAAACCATAAATTTTGTAAGTATTCTTGAGGTGGGAAGCCGTGGTACATGGATTAAATCCATGTCTACATTATCCCATGCAATAGCCGTGCAGGAAAGTTCATACACAAGATTGAGTATAAGCAGTTGAACCGAAGTCATCGGTAAAAAAGGCAAAAGAATACTTGCAAACATAATCGAAAGCATATTGCCGAAGTTGGAAGAAACAGTAAGCTTGACATATTTTGTTATATTGACAAAGGTTTTTCTTGCCTGCAAAAGTCCGTCGGCAAGAACACGAAGATTTTTTTCGGTCAAAATAATATCAGCATTTTCTTTGGCGGTGTCTACAGCATTTGTGGTTGAAACAGCCACATCGGCAGTTTTCAGTGCTTCACTGTCGTTTATTCCATCTCCAAGATATCCTACAATCTTTTTATTCTCCTGCAAACATTCGATTATTTTAGCCTTTTGTAGCGGAGTAAGATTGGCGAAAACATTGTTTTCAAGGCAGGCTTTTGAAAGTTCTTGTTGAGTCATGTTTTCAATCTGCTCACCAGTTATTACGGTTTTATAGTTAATTCCAACCTGCCTGCATACATATTTGGTAATGCTTGCAGAATCCCCTGTAAGTAGTTTGACTGTAACGCCGTTGTCGTTAAGTCTTGCAATTTCCTTTTGGGAAGATGTTCTCGGCGAATCCAAAAAGGCAAGGTAGCCAAGCAGAACCATTTCCGCCTCGTCATCAACGCAAAATTCGCCAATTGGGGACGGATTGGTTTTTTGTGCCACCGCAAGCACCTTAAGCCCCTTATGATTAAGTTCTTTTACTGTGGAAAGTATTTCCTGCTTAAGTTCGTCAGTAAGCGGTTCAACCCTGCCTTCATATTCGGCAAATCTGCTTATTTCAAGAATTTTTTCCACAGCACCTTTTGTTATCATTTGGGTTTTGCCCTCTTGGTCTTTAACCACAACGCTCATTCTTCGTCTTGTAAAATCAAACGGTATTTCGTCCTGTTTGGTGTATTTTGTGAATATTCCCTCAAGGCTTGGTTCAGAGTTTTCCAGTTCCTTGACCTGATTTATAATTTCAATATCTGTCAGATTTTTAAGACCTGTTTGGTAAAAGCTATTTAAAAATCCATGTTTAAGCACTCGAATTTCCTCATTGCCGTGAATGTCAAGATGATATGAAAGAGCAACTTTATTTTGTGTTACCGTTCCCGTTTTGTCAATGCAAAGGGTGTTCATTGATGAAAGATTTTTTATAGCTGTCAAGGTTTTGGCAATACATTTTTTTTCGCTCATTGCCACAGTTCCTCTTGAAAAACAGGTTGTGACAATAAGCGGAAGCATCTGCGGAGTAAGACCAACCGCCATTGCGATTATATAAAGCAGTGTGTCCTGCCAGTCGCCAGTTGTACAGCCGTTAAATATAAGCACAACAAGCATCATTATTGCAATTATAATCAGCAGTATTTTAGTAACAGGTTCGGTTGCACTCTGTGCAATTTCGTTTTCTTCTTTTGCCTCTTGGTCGCTATTATTATTGCTTGCTACGCCGAAAATAGTATCGTTTCCGACAGCAACCGCAACCGCAACCGCCGAACCAGAAAGAACCGTGCTACCCATAAAGGCTATATTTTTAAGTTCGGCGGCAGTGGTATTTTTGTTTGGATTAAAACAGACGCATTTTTCAACGTCGATGGTTTCGCCTGCAATGGTGGGCTGGCTTACAAAAAAGTCTTTTGCCCGTATTATTCTAACATCGGCGGGAACCATATCGCCTGCGACAAGGTGAATTATATCCCCTGCAACAATTTCTTCCGGAAGGGTTTCTTCCCGTCCGCTTTCCCGTCTTTCTATATCAACATACATTTCAATAAATTTAGACAGTTTATTTTTAGTTGAATCCACCGACATACTTTGTATAAAACGCATTATAGAACATATTGCAACCATAGCAAGAATGATTATACCAGTAATGCTGTTGTTTTCAGCGTTTTTGAAATTATGGTCGGTTACAAAAGAAAATATAGCAAGAACAACCAAAATAAGATTATAGCCATTAAAGACCGAAGATATAATTTTGCTTAGTATTCCGGTTTTTCGGTCAGAGTTTATAACATTTTCGCCATATCGTGAACGGTTTATTTCAACATATTTTTCCGAAAGTCCACGCCTTGTGGAATGAAATTTCTGAAGTACCCAATCGGGTTCGTGTGAAGAAAGGTCACGGAGCTTTTTAGTAAGCTGTTCTATCTTAGCGATAGTTTCCAGTGACTTTCTTTTATTGTAAGACAATGCAAACTCCCCCTTTTCCAAAAAATTTTAACCCATCTATATACTATTATAACCCTAAACAATTTTTTTGTCAATAGAAGATTTATTTTAATTTTGTAAAATTTTTTTCAAGGCTGAATAAATTCCGAAAAATTTCCCAGACTGTAAATGTAAAAAATATATTTTATATATTGAAAGGAAGAAATCAAAATGAAATTAAATCGTAAAACCTTAACAATTGCCCTTGCAACCGCACTTGTTTTTTCTGCTGTCACCCCCTCCGAACCGCAAAAAAATTGCCTGCTTTTTCCGAGCATAACTCTTAGTAGTTGTGCAAAAGCAGACAATAATGATACGGATAATAATTCAGATTTTAACTCATGCTCTAATAATGAGTGCGGTTCGGAAGAAATTACTTATAAATTCAAGATAATAGAAGTGATAAAAAATCTATTTGACTAATGTTCCTTCGCAGTAGTCTTCAAAAGCCTTTGTGATTTTAACCTTTGCAATCCGATTTCGCATTGTTTCGCAAATCTTAGGCACAACCACCTTGACATAATTTTCGGCGTGACCCACATGAAAGTCGCTGTTTTCATCATGTTCAAATAGTACATTGTAAATTTTACCAATCATATTTTGATTGTATTCAAGCTGAGAAGTTTTGCATATTTTACGCATTTTTTCGTTTCGCTCTGCTTTAATCATAGGGCTTATTTGGTCGGTTCGTTTTTCGCCTGCTGTGTTTTTTCTGACCGAATAGGAAAAAACATGGGCAGAGGCAAATTTAATTTCCTTTGCAAATTGTATCGATTTTTCAAAATCCTCATCGGTTTCTCCCGCATATCCAACCATAATATCGGTGGTTATAGCGGGATTGTCAAAATGTTTTCGCAGATTTTTCACAAGCTGAGAATACATAGTCGTGTCATAGTGGCGGTTCATAGCTTTAAGAGTGTTGTCACAACCACTTTGGAGCGAAAGATGAAAATGTGGGCAAAGTTTTTTGCAGTCTGCCATTCGCTTTATATCCTCTTCACTTATAAGCTCAGGTTCAAGTGAACTAAGGCGAACTCTTTCTATTCCCTCGTTTTTTGCAACCGTTTCTATTGCATCAACAAGCCTTGGTTTGCCCTGCAAATCCTGCCCATAGCAACAAAGGTTAATACCAGTAAGTACAACCTCTTTATAACCTGCCTTTGCAATATTTTCAGCCTGTTTTTTTATATTCTCAAGGTTTACCGACCTTGAACGTCCTCTTGCAAACGGAATAATGCAGTAGGAACAAAACTGATTGCAACCGTCCTGAATTTTAAGATAGCATCTTGTTTTTTCATCGCTGTTTGAATAGTCCATTTCCTCAATAATTTCCCCCTTTTGGTGTGGAGAAATTTCGCATAGTTTGTGCCTATTTTCAAGATAATTTTCAACAAGGCTTGGAATTTTAGTTTTATCCGAACTTCCTGCCACAATATCGCAAAACGAAAATATTTCGGGGGTTTCGCCTTTGATGGTTGCACCGCTGACATAACAACCAGTAAGCACAATTACAGCGTTTGGGAACTTTTTTTTAATGCGTTTTACAAGCGAAAACATTTTTTTGTCTGCCTGTTCGGTAACCGTGCAGGAATTTATAATATATATGTCTGCATTGTCCTTGCAGGTAGAAAAGCCTTTGCTTTCCATTTTCTGACGAATATTATCCGTTTCGACCATATTTACTTTGCACCCGAACGTATAATAACTCACTTTTTCTTTTGTCATTTTTTATCTCCTTGTGGCTGAATTAATAAAAAGCATTTTTATTTTTGTAAATTAGGTTTATCGTCCTCAACAATTGCCTTTAAACCGCCTGCAAGTCCTGCCAGCGACTGAATTTCACTGGGGATAATAATCTTTGTTGCCTTGCCGTCAGCGGCTTTTGCAAATGCCTCAAGGCTCTTGAGTGCAAGTACATTTTCGTTGGGATTAGCCGAATTAAGTTTTACAAGACTTTGTGCAAGTGCGGTTTGTACTGCTTCGATTGCCTTTGCTTCACCGTCCGCCTCAAGGATTTTTTGTTCTTTAATAGCGTCCGCATGAAGAATAAGAGCCTGTTTTTCTGCTTCTGCCGCAAGGATTTTAGCTTCCTTGTCTGCTTGAGCCCTCAAAATTTTAGATTCCTTTTCACCTTCGGCAACAAGAACCTGTGCTTTTTTTTCCGCCTCTGCTTGAATAATCTTTTCACGTCTTTCACGGTCGGCTTTCATTTGTCGTTCCATAGACTCTCTTATTTCCTGTGGAGGAACAATATTTTTAAGTTCAACACGCTGAACTTTAATGCCCCAGCTGTCAGTTTGTTCGTCAAGTATTCTTGTAATCTGACTGTTTATAGTATCACGAGAGGTGAGGGTTGCCTCCAAGTCCAAATCGCCGACAATGTTTCTAAGAGAAGTGGCGGTAAGGTTTTCAATAGCCGAAATAGGCTTCTCAATACCATAGGTAAATTTTGTGGCATCGGTTATCTGGAAAAATACAACCGAGTCAATCTGCATTGTAACATTATCCTTTGTAATAACCTGTTGTGGCTTAAAGTCGATAACCTGCTGTTTGATGGAAACTTTTTTTGCAATTCGGTCAACAAAAGGCAGTGTTACATGAACGCCCGTTTTCCAAGCTGCATGAAATGCACCAAAACGTTCAACAATATAAACATGAGCTTGTGGAACAAACTTGATGTTGCCGATAATAACTAAAATAATGATAATCAATAAAATTAGTACTACATAAAAAACAGGACTCATAATAAAAAACACTCTCCACTTCAATATTAATATAAATTACTTAACAATTAATTTTGCACCGTCTACTTTAACAACCGTAACGATTGTATCCTTTTCAATAATTTGTCCGTCCTGCGAACGAGCAGTCCAGTATGTGCCGTTTAAAGTAACTCTGCCTTCTCCGGCACTGTTGTTTATTGTTTCAACCACCGTTGCAGACTTTCCTACATCAAGTTCAAAGTTGGTAGGATTGGTTTTGGTGAGCAGTTTTTTTACGGCAGGGCGTGTAAAAATAAGCAATACCGCCGACACTACCACAAATACTGTGCATTGAATCCAAAAAGGCAGTTTTGCAATAGCAAAAAACATAGCGACAAAAGAGCCAAGGGCGAGCCAGATTGTGACAAGGGCGGTTGCCGTAGCAATTTCCAGACCCAAAAACACAACAAAACCAATTGCCCAGAAGACGGTCATATAAAGCTGTGAATCAAGAAAAACGTCCATTAAACCTCTCTCCTTTCAAATATATTGTTATATATTATATCACAAACTTTGTATTTTGTCAAGTGTTTAAAAAGAATGGGAGTGAACAAAAGAGTTGTTATGTTTTTTGTATTTATAGTGGGACTGTAAAAAAACTATGGCGATTTTTATTAATTGTTTTTCCAAAACTAAAGAATTTTTGAAATAAGCATAATAATTCCGCAAAGAATTAAAATTCCAACAATAGCTTTTATGATGGTAAAGACTATTCCCAATGCTATTCCAACGCTTGATGCCATTATTCCTGCCGAACATTTCATACTTAAAATCTGTATTAATTCAAGTAGTTTTTCCATTATTATATTCATAGCTAAAATTAATATTACTACTGTTAAAAACATTGCTAAAACTTTAATAAATTCAAAGCAGTGCATTTTATAGTCCATGAAATTTACAAGCTGTATTATTTTAACAAGCACAAAATCATATGCAAATATATAAATAAAATTAGGAATACTGGGTACTATAATTATCGCAAGAATTAAAATTGCAAGCACAATTTTTAAAAGCCAGTTGCTACTATGCCAAAATCCGAAAATTTTTGCTGAGGCAGGAAAATAAAAATATGCCACCAAAATTGTGGCTATATACATAAAGACATTGTCAAAGCAAAATCTTATCAAAAATTTTTCCACAGGACTTTGAAAGCTTATATCCACTCCAAAAGCATTATCTTCATTTACACAAAAAAGTTTTATAAGGTTTATATAGGTAAACACGGCACAAACTGCAATAAAGTAACTAAACCCCACACTGTTGTTAAGTCCTAAACCGTTTGCATATTTAAAGCCCTGACCAAGTTCTGAAATACCAAAACACAAGAATTTTAGTATTGGCAGATGTTGCAGGTTAGAATTATTAAATTTTATATTGCTGTCAAGTTCTTCAATAGAAAAATCGTCCCAAGGGGAGATTTTAAAGCTTATTATAAAAACAGCAAGATACAAAATTCCGCCTATAACAAGTAAAATATGTTCTTTTATAAAATCCGTTATTTTTTCCAACAATTTTTAAATACCTCCTAAATTACTATATTTTCAACGTCCTCTTTTTCCACCGTCATAAGGTCATTTTTGGAAATATTCTCATAGTGGGATAACCTGTTTGCCTGATTGGTAAGTATTCTGTCCACATAGTTTCTAACATCTCTTGCGTTTGCAAAATTTTTAGTTTTTTCCTCTATACGCTTTTCAAAGAATTTTCTTGCGGTGTCTTTGGCATCTTCGGTCATTTGCAAATCATTTTTATCACAATTAAATTCAAGGATTTTCATAAGTTCGTCTGCCGAATAGTCGGCAAATTCTATAACCTTGCCGAATCTTGATTTAAGCCCGGGGTTGGAATCAAGAAAATCTTCCATTTCCTTTGTATAGCCTGCAACTATAACCACAAAATCATCACGGTAATCCTCCATATATTTAAGTAGGGTGTTTACCGCCTCAATACCAAAATCGTTTTTGTTTTCACTTCCTGTCAATGTATAAGCTTCATCAATAAAAAGTAATCCGCCTTTTGCCTTGTCGCAAACTTCTTTAGTTTTAAGTGCCGTTTGCCCTACATATCCACTTACAAGTCCCGAACGGTCGACCTCAACAAGCTGTCCCTTTGAAACAACGCCAAGTTGTTTGTATATTTTTGCAACAAGTCTTGCAACGGTTGTTTTACCTGTTCCAGGGTTGCCCGTGAAAACCATGTGCATAGAAACCGACGGAATGGAAAGACCTTCTTCTTTACGTCTTTTTCTTACCTTAAGCAGGTTGGTAAGCCCCTCTATATCCTGTTTTACACCTGCAAGTCCCACAAGGTCGCCAAGCTTTTTCATAAGTTCTTCAAGCGATTGTTCTTCCTCTTTTTCTTCAGGCTGAACAGGCTCGCTGTCAGCTATTTTTTGGGTTAGATTATCTGCACTTTTTTGCATTGAATTGTTTGGAATAGAATAGTTTATGCAGTAACCCTCCAAAAATTGGTTCATATGGAAAATTACAATATATAGATAAGCAATTTCAATATCCTCCTCGTTAAAATCAAGGGCAATAAATTCTTTTCCAAGTTCGTCAAAAAAGCTGAGCAGATTTTTTGAGCCAAGTTTTGTAATCCCGTCCATATCGCCTCTTGCAAACACTGCAAAAAGTTTACGCATAGAATCGCATACATTGGACGAACTAAGCGACCTTGCAAAATAGTCTATCTGTGTAGAGGTAAGTTTTCCGTTCATACATTCATTTATATATTGGGTTTGGGCAGGGGTGGTTTTGCCCGAAGCCGAAGCAAGATAGGTTAAAAATTTAAACATACAAAAGCTCAGATGATTGCAAAGTTTTTGTTTTTCGTCTTTAATGCCAAGACCAGATTTTTCAAGCAGTTTGCAGTCCAATTGTATTTTTGCAAGTCTTGATTGTATAGAATTATTCATATAAAGTTATCTCCTTGTTTTAATATTTTATGTTGTTTATTCTAATTTACATTATATCATATATTTATCAAAAAATCCATAATTTTTTACTTTTTCGACAAATTAGATATTTTATTTTTTATTGCAGAAATTTAATTGTGCAAAAAGTATTCAACTTGAAATTGTATAAAAAATTTTAATATTAAAATTTAATTTTTAAAGCAAGAAATCCCCCGTCTTTTCAGACGGGGGAGAATGTGTATTTTTTTAGTTGATACCCACAACTATTTTAAGAATTTCAAGAGCGTCTTGTGTATCTATTTTGCCGTCGCCGTTTAAATCGCACACAAAATTGTTAAGGGTTTCATCGCTAAGACCTACAATAAATTGTAGAATGCAAAGGGCATCTTCAGGTGTAATCTGTTTGTCAAAGTTTGCATCTCCTACGATTGCTTGCCAAAGGCTAAGTGAAATGCTTTCGCTTTCGTTGCCTCTTGAAAGTACTTCGCCGTCCTTTTCAACCACCGGAATAACGCTTACCTTGTATTGTCCGTCAAGATTTTTAAGGGTATATTTAACATCTTCGGTTTTTTCAACAAGCTGTTTATCACCGTTTTCGTCCTCAAGATAAATTTCATAAACCACATTTTCGCCACAACTGTTCCATGAAATATCTGCACTCATTACAGGTTCTTCGTTTTTTTCAATAGAGGCTTGCTGAAGTCTTAAAGCGTTGGGGTCATTTGTTTGTTCAACGTTGATTTTTTCAATGTCAAGTGGTTTGGTTGCAAATGTAACCTCACTTGTTTCGCCTACAAGTTCTTTAAGAGGAAGATAGTTTTCATCAAGCTTTTTAACTCCTGCTATTGCATAGGTGTAAATTTTGCCCGCTTCAAGATAGCTAAATGTGTACATTCTGGAACTATCCTTTATTCTTGAGTACAATTCTTTATGCCCATCATCATTTACATGATAAAGATAAAATTCATCGAATTTCTGGTCGGTTGACCATTCAATCACACAAGAATTACTGCTTTTTGAAGTGGCAACAAATGAATTAACAGCTTCAGGAGCGGTAATTGCCTTGATTTCAACGGCAGAATTGCTGTCTTCCTTGCCGTTTCTTACTCCTAAAAGTTTGATTGTATATTCGCCATTTGGCGAAAGGTTGTCCACCGTAAATTTTCCGTCATAAGGCTTTACGGAAATTCTCTTGTTGCCAACATAAGCGTTGATACTATCAAAGTAAATATTCTTGTCAAACTTAATACTTACAGAATTTTTGGAAACGTCTAAAACTTTAAGTCCGCTTATTTCTTGTGTGTTATAATATTTGTCGCTTTGTTCGCCCTCAAATGCAGTTTCGCCGTTTCTTTTTATACCTGCTATTTGAATGAAATTATAATCTTTCTTAATCTGAATGTTCTTATTGGTGGTTACAAAACTTTCAATATCCTCGTTATCGGTGGTTGTTGAATAATAAACTTTATATTCATCACAATATTCATCATCAATCTTAAGAATATTAGCGTCTGTCGAAATGCTTTCAAGCTTGTCCGGAGTAGTGTTAAGACCGATATATGCAAAATCGGTAGGCTTTTCTTCGCCGTTTTCCAAAACAATTGACCTTACAGCAAAATTATAGCTTGTCTGATTTGCAAGCGAATCCAAAACAACAAAATTATCTCTTGTGGAGGCATAAAGTTCCTGCTTTTCATTGCCACTTTCATCTTTTTGTATAGTATAAATTTCAAATTTCTTTATGGTCTTTTCGGAATCAGCCTCCCACGAAATAATCGGATTGCCGTCTTCAGTTATGGAAACTGCAAGATTTTCAACGCCAGCTTGTGCTATTTTTCCGGTTACTTTGGAAGAATAAACACCTCTGTCCGACCTATCACTAAAATAAGGAGCAACCTTGACAGTATATTCAAGTTCTGGGTTTAAATCAGCTGTATCTATAACAAGTGAATTTTTATCCGACCATAAGAATTTTTCCTCACGGTTTTCATCAATCAATGAAATTTTATAGCCTTTTGCATTTTTAACCGCCGACCATTCAAGATTTATCTGTGAGCCAAATTCAGCCTTCAAGTCGCTTATATAATAATCATTTATTTCAAGCACAGGGCTGTTTTTGCTGTAATATGTTTCGCCACCGTATTCGTTAACCGCCTTGACATAGTAGGAAGAAGGCTGATATTCGTCAAGATTAAGGGTATAGCTTGTCTTGTTGGTCTGACCGACCTTGATTTCTTCCTTGGTGGTGTTGTCTATTTTGTACACTTCATATCCGGCAGCCTTTTTGGGTCTGTCCCATTCAAGGGTTACACTATGGTGGTTTTTCTCATCATAAGAGTATGAGATATTGCCCATATCATCAGGAACGGGATTATAGTTAGCGTCACTATAATATACGTTTACGTCAACATTTCCCGAAATGCCGTTGACACGTCCGTTGTCGCCCCATTGCCATACGTCATAGTATCCGCCATAGGTGTTGTTTTTGCTCCACTGAGCCACCCAAACACGGTGTCTTATTTGGTTTGCATACATTTCATCTTCCAACCAACTTTTGCTTGCATAAACGCCCGCTTCATAGTTTTTCTTGTTTATGGTATCGCAAAAGGCGTTTACAATATCGGTTTTTGCCTGTCTTGAAAGTTTTGCACGGTCAAGCCTTGCTTGAGAATTTACAGCCTCTTGGTCGATATATACAGGAAGTTCAAGATTATATCCCTGAATTTTGTCCAGAACAAAATTTGCCTCTTGAATAGCTTCGTTGACGTTTATAGCCTGTGTAAAGAAGTATACTCCAACATCAATGCCAGCAGCTTTGGCACCGTTGATATTCTGATAAAATTTAGAATCAATAAAAATCGAGCCATCGCCGTATCCTCTGCATCCTACACGGATAATTGCAAAGTCAACGCCGCTTGCCTTAACCTTTGCCCAGTCGATATTGCCTTGAAATTTTGAAACGTCAATGCCATATTTAATGTCATAGCCCTCAAATTTTGAAGCATGGTTAGGGTTATCCTTGGAAAATATTGCTTTTTGCAGATTTCTGTTTCCTTGTGAATACCTGATGATTTCGGGGTCTTGGGTAACATTTAAAACATTCTGGGGATATGTACTATAGTTATAGTTAGTATCGGCGGCAAAAGCACCGGTTGTGTTGGAAAGAACAATTCCCATACTGCAAAGGCAGCAAACAATTTTTTTTAGATTTGTCATCAATTCATCTCCTTAATAATAAACGACAGTTTTTTGCATATCTTAAGTGTTATAATTGTTTTATATGAATTGCAAAAAAATATTTAATATATTGTCGTATAAATGCAAAAAACTTTAATGAACCAATTATGCAAAACATATAATATTTTATTATTATATTATATTTTTGCGGATTTGTCAACCCCCCTGCCAATTGTCTGTATTTTATATGCCCCAGAAAATCCCTTTTTTAATGTTGATTTTAACTTTAATTTTTAATAATTAGTAGATTATTATTGTACAAATTTGGTCAAGAAAACAGTTTTATTATACAATATACACAAATATACAACATTTTATTTGTTTAACTTGACTTTTATTTGGCAAATCTAAAAAAAATTAAAAATACCTCTTGACAAATCATAAAAAAGTTATTATAATAGAGTTAAGGGATTTATCTTCCCCCAAAACATAATAAGGAGGATTATTTTTTATGACCAAGACAAAAATTGTAATCAACACCATTGCTAAGGTAAAGGATTTTGTAAACAAGGTAATGAAGTATGATTTTGAGGTTGACCTTTCTTCTGGCAGATATGCTGTGGACGCAAAGTCTATCATGGGTATTTTCAGCCTTGACCTTGAAAATCCTGTTGACCTTACCGCACATACCGATGATGCTTCGGATTTTCTTAAGGATATTGAAGAGTTTATCGCAAAGTAAATAAAATTATTTAAAAAATCGAATTTTTTAATCGTCTGCATTTTGGGTGCAGGCGGTTTTTTTATTACTGTTGTAAATGCTTTTTCGTAAAATCTTAAAAATTTGCTATTGACAAACAGCGGATAATGTTGTATAATAATATTAATAATGTTTTGTAGTTTTTTCAAATACAATAATAATAGTAAAATAATAAAAAATAATTAAATAATTTTTTAAGATTGGAGATATTAGGTATGACTAAAGCACAAAAATTTTTTGAGGACATTAAGGACAAAAAGGTTGCGTTTATCGGCGTTGGGGTAAGCCACACTTCACTTATTAAAATGTTTCTTTCAAAAGGCATTAAAACGGTTGTTTGCGACAAAACCCCTTATGAAGATTTTGATGAAAATCTTTATGTTGAATTGAAGGCAAAGGGTGCGGAGTTTTCTTTTGGTGCAAACTATCTTGATGCAATTTTTGATTGTGACATTGTTTTTCGCACCCCCGGAATGTATTATAACAATGACGTACTTACAAGAGCAAGACAGGAAGGTATTATTGTAACCTCAGAAATGGAAGTGTTCTTTGATTTGTGTCCTTGCAAAATTTATGCTGTAACCGGTTCGGACGGCAAAACCACCACCACAACCATTATCAGCGAATTTTTAAAGGCACAAGGCAAACGTGTTCACAAGGGCGGAAACATTGGCAAGGCACTGCTTCCAATGGTTGAAATGATTTCGGAAAATGATGTGGCTGTTGTGGAACTTTCAAGCTTTCAGCTTATCTCAATGAGAAAATCTCCTGATGTTGCAGTTGTGACAAATATTTCTCCTAATCACCTTGATGTTCATGGCACAATGGAAGAATATATTAATGCAAAGTGCAATATTTTAAATCATCAAAATGCTTTTTCCAAAGCTGTTCTTAACACTGACAATGAGGGTAGCATTTCCCTTGCTCCGCTTGTTCGTGGTCAGCTTGTGCAATTTTCGCTTAGTGGCAAACAACCTAAAGTTGGTTCTTATCTTGACGAAAATGGTATGCTTGTGTATAAAAAAGACGATAAAATATTTCCAATTATTGATAAAAGCGAAATTAAAATCCCCGGTATGCACAATGTTGACAATTATCTTACTGCAATTTCAGCCGTTTGGGGTGATGTAAGCATTGAAAATATTGTAAAGGTTGCCAAAACTTTTGGCGGTGTGGAACATAGAATTGAATTTGTTAGAGAAATAGACGGGGTTAAATGGTACAACGATTCAATTGCCACCTCTCCAACAAGGGTTATGGCAGGACTTCGTGCGTTTAATCGCAAAATTATTATGATTGCAGGCGGATATGACAAAAAAATTCCATTTGAACCAATGGCAGCTCCTGTAAACGAATTTGTAAAAATTCTTATTCTTATGGGTGCAACCGCCGATAAGATTGAAAAGGCTGTGACCGAGTGTGAGGAATATAAAACAAGCGGTCTTAAGATTGTAAGAGTTAATTCTATGGAGGAGGCGGTAAACACCGCAAAACGTCTTGCAAGAGAGGGAGATGTTGTTTCACTTTCGCCCGCTTGTGCAGCATTTGATTTATATAAAAATTTTGAATATCGTGGCAGACATTTCAAACAGCTTGTCAACGAACTTTAATAATTGATAATTAATGGTTAGTAGTTAAGAAAGAAAAGAGATAACAATTGTAAGGAGGAATGATTTTTGAGCCAGTCGGAAGTTTTTAGACTTCTTAAAGCCCTTTGCGAAACCTGTGGTGTCAGTGGAGATGAGGATAGGGTCTTTAAAAAAATCAGAAGTATCATAAAGGATAATTTTGAAACAAGTAATATATTTTATGATAAATTCGGCAATCTTATTGTGGAGATGAACAGCCCTGAGCTTGAAAAATCGGTGCTTTTGGAAGCCCATGCTGATGAGATAGGTTTCAGGGTTGTGGAAATTGCTGAAGGCGGATTTGTTCGCCTTGCCCCTTGTGGGGGAATAGACAGCAGGGTGCTTAAAGGTCAGGCGGTTAAGATATTTTCCAAAACCAATATTGATGGTGTAATTTGTTCGGTTGCCCCGCACCTTGTCAAAGGCACGGGCGAAATGGGTAAAGCTACTGAGCAAATTTGGGTTGATACTGGTCTTGACCAAAAGCAGGTTCAGGCAAGCATAAATTTGGGGGACGGAGCCGTTATATTTAAAACCTGCCAGATGATTAATGGCGATTTCTGCACGGCTAAAGCTATTGATAACCGTGGCGGTGTGGTTGCGGTTCTGCTTGCAATGAAAATGCTTGAGGGCAAAGATGTATTTGTTCGTGCAATGTTTTCAAAATGTGAGGAGGTTGGACTTCGTGGGGCAAAGGCAAACACTTTCAATGCCGACTATGCCCTTATAGTAGATGCCTCTTTCGCAAACACCCCGGGAATTAATCCTTGGGAATCGGCACAACTTGGAGGTGGGGCAATGGTTGGAATTTCTCCAACACTCTCCAAAGAACTTTCAAGAGGGCTTATTGCCACGGCGGAAAGGCACAAGATACCCGTGCAAACCGAAGTGCTTGCAGAAACCACCGGCACAACTGCTGATGTTATTTCAACATCAATGGGCGGTATAAAAACCTGTACAATTTCTTATCCCATTCTCAATATGCACACACCAACAGAAATTGTAAGTCTTAAAGATTTGGAAAACACGGCTAAACTTATAAGTGAATTTGTTAAGGAGTTTTAATTTTGGAAAATTTATGTAAACTCAATGCGATAAGTGGCAACGAACATAAGGTTGCTAATTTTATATTAAACGAACTAAAAAAAATTGAGGGTATAACCTCAACCGAAAAAGACCCGCTTGGGAATATTATTGTTTTCAAAAAGGGCAAAAAATCTCCCGACAAAAAAATGCTTTTGTCGGCACATATGGACGAGGTTGGTTTTATTGTAAATTATATTTGTGAAAATGGAAATATAAAGGCAAGTCCCGTGGGCGGAATTGACCCCGCCAGCGTTGTGGGCAAGCGACTTTTTGCCCCTTCCTGCAAAAAACTTGTCGTTCCAATTATCACCCCAATACACCATGTTTCGGCGGAAGAAAGAAAAAACGTTCCTGAGATAGAGAGCCTTGAATTTTTTACAGGGTTTAGCTCAAGGGAAGATGCTCAGAATAGTTTCCGTGTGGGGGATAGCCTTTGTTTTGAGAACGAACAGTTTATATTTGGCAACGATTGCTTTAAATCTAAGGCTATTGATGATAGAGCAGGTTGTGCGACATTGCTTGAAATTCTTAAAAAAGAGCTTGAATATGACACATATTTTGCTTTTTGTGTTCAAGAAGAGGTTGGCTTGCGTGGTGCATCTGCTGTGGCACAAAGGGTTCAACCAGATATAGTTATTGTTGTTGAGGCGACAACGGCAGGAGATTTGCCAAACACTATTGGAGCGGATAAATGTTGTGAAGTTGGTGGCGGTGCAGTTGTTTCATTTATGGACAATTCCACTATATACAACCGCCGTTTATATAATATTTGCATGGACTATGCCAAAAAGAAAAATATAAAGGTTCAAACCAAAACAAAAATAGCAGGTGGAAATGATGCAGGGGCTTATCAAAACCGTGGAGGCGGTTCGGCAGTGCTTGCAATTTCCGTGCCTTGCAGATATATTCATTCTCCCTCATGTGTCATAGACCTACAAGATTTTGAAAGTGTGGTTGAACTTACCTCAGGGCTTATAAGTCATATACAAATTCAAAATCAAACTAAAAAATAAACTCTTTTGTTGTTACAAAAAAATATTAAGGTGAAAAAAAGATGATAAAGGAAATATTTAGCAAAGATGAAATAGAGGAGTATTTAAGCTTGCTGGAAAAGTGCCACTACTCACGCAAGATAAAATCGAATTTTAAAGCCTATTCTAATACTTATAATTTTTGTAAGTTTTTTATGATAAAGGAAACGGCAGTGTGTGGGCTTATTTGTATTTTTAACTCCACCATGACAGTAGCTGTTATAAAAGGCGAAAAACTAAGCGAAAAGATGCTTGAGGAGCTGTCTGTCTTTGCTAACCTTTATAGTCCTTTTACCCTTGAAATAGATTGTGCTTATTCTCCAAGGCTTATAAAACTTATAAATAGCTCAGAAGATAATTATCTGCTAAAAGATAGAGCAAGCTTTCAGTTTGTGCATAAAAATCAGAAAAAGGGTCTTACTATACAAAAAAACCCAAAACTTGAATCTGTTTATGCAATTTTAAAAGAATCTTTTCCAGAAATAGCAAGGGCTTATCCCATATGGCTGACCGATACTTCCCATAGGGTGAGAAGAAATCTTTCAAGCGTTTATCTGCTTGAAAATGTTTCAACGGCAACCGTTCAGTATATAGAAGATAATGTTGCACTTGTGGGACACGTTGCAACCCTGCCCGAATATCGTGGAAAAACCTATGCAAGAAGTCTGCTTTATAGTTTGGGGGACGCACTTGCAAGGGAGGGTATAACTGCCGTGCTTTTTGCAAGAAGCAATCGAATGAGCTATTATAAAGAAATAGGCTTTGTTAAAATTGCTGAGGATTTTGTAATTGAAAGGAAAAATTAATTAATATGCAAAATAATAATTTAAATAATAATATTTTTAATATAGATGCAGGACTTTTGGAACTTGCAGAGCAGGCAGAAAAGGAATGTGCTGAGCAGTTTGCCGAAATTGACCGAATTTGTGAGATTAACTCTCAAAAGGTTCTCAAGGCATTTGCTGATAATCATGTCAGTGAGGTCAGCCTTAAAGGCACAACCGGATATGGCTATTCGGACGAGGGCAGGGATAAACTGGATGGAGTTTTTGCACAAGCATTGGGCGGAGAGGACGCTGTTGTTCGTCACACTTTCGTCAATGGCACACACACCCTGTCAACAATGCTTTTTGCTATTTTAAGACCGGGGGATACACTACTTAGTTGCACCGGAGATGTTTATGACACCCTTGAATCTGTTATTGGAATTGGAGCGGACTATAAAAAAGGTGACGGCTCTTTAAAAGATTTTGGAATTAATTTTGATAAAGTTCCGCTTTTGAACAATCAAGCTCCCGACTATGAAAAAATCGCCGAAAAAGCAAAAACCGCCAAAGTTGCTTATATTCAGCGTTCAAGAGGATATTCTCTCAGACCATCTTTAAATGTTGAGATAATCGGCAAAATTGCACAGACCGCAAAGTCGGCTAATCCAGATATAATAGTAATGGTTGATAATTGCTATGGCGAATTTGTGGAGGAAAAAGAGCCAGTTGCTGTTGGAGCAGATTTAATGGCAGGTAGTCTTATTAAAAATTTGGGCGGTGGAATTGCCTCAACCGGTGGATATATATGTGGTAAAAGAGAGCTTATTGAAAAATGTGCGGATAGGCTTGCTTGTGTTGGCACGGGAAAAGAGGTGGGCTGTACCCTTGGGCAAAATCGTGAGATGCTTTTGGGATTTTTCCTTTCGCCGTCCGTGGTTGCAAATGCGGTCAAGTCATCTGTATTTGCTTGCAGTCTTATGAACAAAATGGGATATAAAACCACCCCTGCTGTTGGTGAAAAGCGAACAGATATAATAGCCTCAATTGAACTTAAAACCCCCGAAAATGTAGTGGCATTCTGTCAAGGTATTCAAGCAGGTTCGCCGGTGGATTCTTTTGTCACCCCCGAAGCTTGGGATATGCCCGGATATGAAAGTCAGGTTATCATGGCAGCAGGAACATTCACAATGGGAGCATCAATTGAACTTTCGGCTGATGCACCAATGAGAGAACCATATGCTGTTTGGTTGCAAGGTGGGCTTACCTATCATACGGCAAAAACAGGAATACTTATTGCAGCAAATAAAATGCTGAATAAATAAAAATATTTTTTAAAATTAAATAATAGGAGGAATTTATTATGCCAGAAGTTTATAGTGTTAGTGTGGCGAAAATTCTAAAAGAAATGCGACTTGAATCTCTTTATATGCCAAGCGACCCCGAAAATCTGCTTGTTTATAACAATGACTGTAACCGTCCGGGACTTCAGCTTAGCGGTTTTTATGAATATTTCAGCAATGATAGAATACAGGTTTGCGGAAATATGGAGTTTGCTTATCTTGCAACCCTTAGCGAGGCAGAAAGACGTGACAAAATCGAGACACTTTTCACCAAGAAAATCCCACTTTTTGTGGTGGCAAGGGGGCACGAGCTTTTCCCCGAAATGTTTGAACTTGCAAAGAAATATGAAATTCCGCTTGCAAGAACCGAAGAAAGCACCACCGATTTTATAGCAGCACTTATTGCATTTTTAAACCTGCATCTTGCCCCAAGAATAACCCGCCATGGTGTGCTTATTGAAGTTTATGGTGAGGGAATTTTGATTGTTGGTGAGAGCGGAGTTGGAAAGAGCGAAACGGCAATAGAGCTTGTAAAGCGTGGTCACCGACTGGTTGCGGACGATGCTGTTGAAATCCGCAAGGTATCCAACATAAGCCTTGTTGGTTCTTCCCCTGATAATATTCGACATTTTCTTGAAATTCGTGGTATTGGAATTATCAACACAAGACGACTTTTTGGTATGGGTTCTGTCAAGGTTACAGAAAAAATAGATTTGATTGTTCAGCTTGAGCCATGGAGCAAGGATAAAGTTTATGACCGCATGGGTGTTGACAATGAATATACAACCATTTTGGGCGTCAAAATTCCAAGCCTTACCATTCCAATCAAACCAGGACGTAATCTTGCGGTTATAATGGAGGTTGCTGCAATGAACAATCGTCAAAAGAAAATGGGCTATAACGCTGCTCAGGAACTTCTTTCAAATTTGGGACTTCAAATGGAAAAGAAAGAAACTGTAAAGAGTTGGGAAGATTTTTAACTTGGGGCGTAAAAAAATATATAAAAAGTAATTTTTTAATTTTTGTGTTGCCTTTGGTTTGGCTGAATTTACAAAAAAGTAATGGTATTTCCCTGCCTACGGCGGGGAAATAAAAAATATATTATTTATAAAAATTAAATTTTGTGTATATTAGATATATAAAGGTTGGTGGAACTTTTGCAAAACAAAGAGAACGCTTTTTTGCAGGTTAAGCAAAAAGCAGAGAAACTTGACTGTATAGTTTATGAGAATGTACCGCTTAGCAAATTTACAACAATAAAGGTCGGCGGAAACTGTCCGTTGGTGGTTCAGCCGTGCAGTGAGCAGTCGCTGGCGGAAATTTTTAATTTTACCAATTCACTTGGTGTGCGTTTGCTGATAATGGGTAAAGGAAGCAATCTTATCTGTGATGATAAGGGCTTTGACGGGGTTGTTATACTTGTAAAAGAAAAGTTTTCGGAGATAAAGCTTATTGATGAAACAACTGTTGAGGTTGAGGCGGGCTGTTCGCTTGTAAGCCTTTGTAGATTTTGTTATTCCCATTCGCTTAAGGGACTTGAATTTGCATTTGGTATCCCCGGAACGGTCGGCGGAGCGGTTAATATGAACGCCGGAGCTTATGGCGGAGAAATGAAAGATGTTGTTGAAGTTGTGAGAAGTATTGATTGCAACGGCAATATAAACGAATGGAACAAACAAGAGGTTGAGTTTGCTTACAGAAGCAGTATTTTTCATCACAATGGCGAGATAATAACCAGCTGTGTTTTAAAGCTTGAAAAAGGCGATAAAGATGAAATAAAGGCAGAAATAGACGACCATATTCAAAGACGAAGAAAAAGTCAGCCGCTCAATTTCCCATCAGCAGGTTCAACATTCAAACGTCCTGAGGGGCAGTTCGCAGGAAAACTGGTTGATGATTGTGGTCTTAAAGGTTATAGGGTCGGCGGTGCGATGGTGTCGGAAAAGCACGCAGGTTTTGTTATAAATTATGACAATGCAACCGCACAAGACTTAAAAGACGTAATTCAATATGTTCAAAAAACGGTTCTTGATAAAACAGGATATTTTCTTGATTGCGAGGTTAAAATTATACCATTTGATTATGATTTTACGCAGGATATAAAATAGAAAATATCATATTTAAGAAAGGTGGAAAAAATGGAAGTTTTAATAGTTACAGGTATGTCGGGTGCAGGAAAATCAACAGCAGTTAATGTTTTAGAGGATATAGGTTATTATTGCATTGACAATATGCCCCCTCAACTGTTTGCACAATTTATGGATTTGTGCGAAAAGTCAGACGGCAAAATTAACAAGGTTGCTTTTGTTGTGGATATACGAGGGGGTGAATTTTTTCCACAGTTTAAGGACGCTGTCGAAAATCTAAAACACGAAAACAAAAATGTGAAAATATTATTTATAGATGCAAATGATGATGTTATAGTAAGCAGATATAAGGAAACAAGGCGAAAACACCCTCTTAATGAGCAATCGGCAGGAAATATAAGAACAGCTATTGCCACCGAACGAAAAATGTTACAGGGTTTTAAGGCTATTGCCGATTATTATTTAAATTCCTCTGTTACAAGCAACAGTCAGTTTAAAGAGAGAATATATTCCATGTTTCTTGAAAATTCAAATGATTTTCTTGGCATTGAGGTTATGAGTTTTGGTTTTAAATATGGCGGTCTTAGCGAGGGGGATTTGGTTTTTGATGTAAGATGTCTGCCCAACCCTTACTATATTCCCGAGCTTACCCACAAAACAGGGCTTTCTGCCGAGGTTTCGGGATATGTTATGAAATTTGAACAATCGCAGGAACTGCTTAAAAAACTTATTGAGCTTATAAATTTTCTTATTCCGCTTTATCAGAAAGAGGGAAAAAGTCAACTGGTTATAGCGTTTGGTTGCACGGGTGGAAAACACAGAAGTGTAACCTTTGCTGAAGCTGTTGCAAAAGAACTTAAATCGCATAATCTTAGAGTGAGAGTAAATCATAGAGATATTGAAAAATAAAAAATATATTAGTGAATTAAGAATGTAAAACAAGCAAAGGAGCAACAAAAAATGTCTACGTTTTCTTATAAGGTAAAGCAGGAGATAATACAGAATGTTTCAAACCCTGTTCAAGCTAAAGCAATAATGCAGGGCATAATTTGTTCGCTGAAAAATATAAGCGAAAAGGGAATTTGTTTTATAACCGAAAATGACATGGTAAAAAACTTCTTTGAAAAAAACGTCATAAAGCTTGCCGGAGAAGGGAGCGTCATCACAAGTGTTTCTCCATCAGGAAGCGTGTTTACTCTTGAGGTAAATCCACAGTCGCTTGAAAAGCTTTTGTCAGCAGTAAATCTTGCTTTTCCGATAAGCATTGACCAAGATAATCTGCCTAAACAAAAATATATCGGTTCGTTTATAGCGGGGGCTTTTCTTGCAAGCGGTAGTATTAATGACCCTGAAAAAAAATATCATTTTCAGATAACCTTTCCAAACGAGGACATCTGCAATTCTTTTATAAACCTTGTTTGGGAATTTTATGAGGTTTCGCTTAAATATTCGGAAAATTCACAAGGAAAAATGATATATATAAAGGAAAGCGAAAGCATTGAAGAATTGCTTTTTATCGTTGGTGCGACCAAATGTGCTTACGAGCATATAAACGCAAGAATAGGAAAGGAAATTCACAACAAGGTAAACCGTGTTATGAATTGCGACAATGCCAATATAAACAAAAGCGTTAAAGCAAGCTGTGAGCAGGTTGAAAATATTGAACTTATCCAGAAAACAATAGGACTTGAAAACCTTACATCACCCCTTCAAGAAATTGCAATGGCAAGATTGGAATTTCCCGAATATAGTCTTGAGGAACTGGGAAAGCATATGAACCCTCCGATTTCAAGAAGCGGAGCTAATCACCGTTTGGAACGGATTGCAAAAATCGCCAAAAATATAAAATCGGATAAAGATGAGAATAAATAAATTGTTAAAATATAAAACGGAGATTTTAATTTATGAGAATAGCTGAAAATTGGAAAGATTATGAAATTATAGATACTTCTGACGGCGACAAACTGGAAAGCTGGCAGGGAAAAATACTTGTACGCCCCGACCCGCAGATTATATGGAAAACCGAGCGTAAAAATCCACTTTGGAATAAAGCTGACGGGATTTATCACCGTTCTCAAAAAGGCGGTGGCAGTTGGGAATTTAGAAAAAAGTTACCCGAAAGCTGGAATGTTGAATATAAAAATCTTAATTTAAAATTTGTGATTAAACCAACCGGCTTTAAACACACAGGACTTTTTCCCGAACAGGCAGTAAACTGGGACTATATGTCTGAAAAAATTAAAAATGCAGGCAGGCAGATAAAGGTACTTAATCTCTTTGCTTATACTGGAGGAGCAACCCTTGCTTGTGCAGAGGCGGGAGCAAGCGTTTGTCATGTGGATTCTTCCAAAGGAATTGTAGCATGGGCAAAAGAAAATGCATCAGCAAGCGGGCTTTCCGACCGCCCTATTCGTTGGATTGTGGACGATTGTCTTAAATTTGTTCAAAGGGAAATCCGCCGTGGCAACAAGTATGATGCAATAATTATGGACCCTCCTTCTTATGGCAGAGGAACAAACGGAGAGGTTTGGAAACTTGAAGATTGTATTTATGAGCTTGTTTCAACCTGCTCAAATGTTCTATCGGATAATCCATTGTTTTTCCTGCTAAATAGCTATACAACCGGTCTTTCTCCATCGGTTATGGCATATATGCTTTCGGATATTTTAGTGCCTAAGTTTGGGGGAAGTGTTTCGGCAGATGAAATCGGACTACCAGTAAAACAAAGTGGTCTTGCATTGCCTTGTGGCAACACATCAATATGGAGCAAATAGCATGGAAGAATTTATAAAAACAGAAAATTTGTGCTTTTCTTATTATAGTCAAGATAATTTAAACAAAACAGTACTGGATAATGTTTCGCTTAGTTTTTCGCAAGGCGAATTTGTGGCGGTGCTTGGTCACAACGGTTCGGGCAAATCAACCTTTGCAAAGTGCATAAACGGAATAAATCTGCCGACAAGCGGTAAAGTGACTGTTAATAATCTTGATACGGTAGATGATAAAAATTTGCTTGAGATAAGAAGAAACGTTGGAATGGTATTTCAAAACCCCGATAACCAGATTGTTTCGTCTATTGTGGAAGATGATGTTGCTTTTGCTCTTGAAAATTTGGGTGTGCCACCAAAAGAAATGCGAGAGCGTGTGGACAATGCCTTAAAAGCCGTTGGAATGTATGAATACCGTATGCACAGCCCCTCTAAACTTTCGGGCGGACAAAAACAAAGGGTTGCAATTGCAGGAATCCTTGCAATGAACCCAAAGTGTATTTTGCTTGACGAACCAACCGCAATGCTTGACCCACAGGGAAGAAAAGAGGTTATGTCAACCCTTAAAAAACTTAATGAACAGGGTGTGACGGTTATTATTATAACCCACTATATGGAAGAAGCGGCAATGGCAAAGCGTGTTGTTGTTATAGACAGTGGCAGAGTTGTTATGGATAATGAACCTAAAAAAATATTTTGTCAGGTTGAAAAGCTTAAATCTCTTGGACTGGACGTTCCTCAGGCAACCCAAATTTGCTATGAACTTAAAAAACGTGGTTATGATATTCCAACCGGTATTATAACTCCTGATGAATGTACTGCTGAAATAAAAAAGCTTTTAAAAAATAAAATTTGAGGGGTGAAAAATTATGACAATGACTGTAATGTGGATAATCCTTGCGGTGGGATTATTGCTTGCAATACTTAACAAAACCAAAATACTTAAATATAACAACCTTGGGGTAACGCTGTTTTCAATAACCGCCGTGCCATTTGCAATAGCAGGATATATTGTTTTACTTATATATAACATTGCATATTATATATTTATGGAAAAGTCCAGCACAACAAATACTATTTTAGTTTTTGTGCAATTTTTAATAGGCATACCAATCTTCTTTTTGCTGATTAAAATGATTTTTAGCATTATAAAAAATCCAATTGATAAGGATAATTATTATTTTGACAGTGACTATACCGAGGCAGTGCTTAAGCGAACTAATATTGTTGCAAAATATAGTTTTTGGGTAAGTGTTGTGTTGGTGGTTTGCTCTTTGGCTTTGCTTGTGGTTATGGTCAAACAGTATTTTAGTGCTTTGACCTCATCTGTGGTAACTTTGGTAGTGCTTACCATAGGTTCATTTATATTCCCGTTGTTATTTTTTGTTTTGTTTATGGTGGCGTTTAGTACTTTTATTTTGTATGCAGTGACCTTTATTCCAAGTTTAATTGTTTGTACAGTTGGATTTTTTATTTATTTTATGACGGTTTTTATGGGAATAAGTGGTGTTATTCATGCGTCCCAAACCTGCGAGGCGGTTAAAAAGCAACGAATAAAATTAATTTTTTTCAGCTTTATACCAATTGTTAATTTATCCGTCAGCAAAAAGGCACTTGAACTATATTATGGTGAGCTAAATAATCTTGCCCAACATGATATTAATAGATTATAATTAATAATATTTTTAAAGGCAACACCTTACAAAGATTTTGGGGGATTGCCTTTATTTTTGTATAAAATAATAAAATTTACGTTTTTACTTGAAAAATATATAAAATTATGTTATAATAAATCTATAAGTACACTTAAGGAAATGTTGGGCAGAAAAGCTGTGTAACCCACGCCCCCAAAAACCTTATGAAAATATATTTGAAAGGAAAATATCTGAAGATGAGTGATTTTAAAGATGTAATTGGAAAGGTTGAAGAAACTGCTAAAAAAGCTGTTTCTAAAGAAAATATTGAAAAGATTGAAGAAACTGTTAAAAAGGTTGCCACCAAAGAGAATATCAAAAAGGTGGAAGACGCTGTAAAGAAGGTTGCCTCTAAAGAAAATATCGAAAAGGTGAAGGATAAGGCAGAGGACGTAATTGAGAAAATTCATAAGAAAAAATGATTGATATAAAAAATCTTACCTATGTTTATGGGGAAAATACCCCCTTTCAGAAAACTGCACTTGATAATATAAACCTGCATATCAAGGCGGATAGTATTGTTGGAATAATTGGACATACCGGTTGCGGTAAATCCACCCTTGTTTCTCATCTCAATGGAATTTTAAAGCCTAAACAGGGCGAAGTTACTGTTGACGGTGTGAAACTTTGGGATAAATCCACTAATATGCGACAGATTCGCTTTAAGGTCGGTCTTGTGTTTCAGTATCCCGAATATCAACTGTTTGAAGAAACGGTTGCAAAGGATATTGCATATGGTGTAAAAAATATGGGACTATCTCAAGAGGAGATAAATCAAAGAGTTGCAATGTCTGCCGACCTTTGCAATATCACACCGGAAATTATGGGAAAATCCCCTTTTGACCTTTCGGGAGGGCAGAAAAGACGTGTGGCAATAGCTGGAATTATTGCAATGCAACCTAAAGTTCTTGTACTGGACGAACCTGCAAGTGGTCTTGACCCAAAGGGTAGAGAAGAAATTCTTGGAATGATAAGTGAATACCGCAAGCGAACACATAGCACGGTTCTGCTTGTTTCCCATTCAATGGAAGATGTGGCAAGGTTTGCCGATAAACTTATTGTTATGGACGGTGGAAAGATACTTTGCTATGACGATACTCCTAAAGTTTTTTCGAGGTATGCAGATAAAATGGAAAGCATTGGTCTTGATATTCCTCAGGTTACAAAAATAATGGGAGCGGTTGAGGGAAAAAATGTTCCTGTTTTTACTGTGGAGCAGGCGGTTGATGAGATAGTAAAATTAATTAATAATTCTTAAGGAGAAAAACAATGCTTAGTGATATAACCTTGGGGCAATATTTTCCCGGAAAATCCCCTATTCACCGAATGGATTCAAGAGTGAAAATTGTGCTTACTTTCGCTTTTATTTTTATGCTTTTTTGTGCCAAAAATCTTTTGGGACTTGCCGTAGGTATTGTTTTTTGCCTTGTTTCTTTTGGAATTTCAAGGATTTCATTCAAACTTATGTTTAAAAGCCTGAAACCTATTATCCCGTTTGTGATTTTTTCTGCTTTTTTCAATCTTTTTTTTAATCATGAGGGAAAAAAACTTGTGGACTGGAAGTTTATAACTATAACCGATAGTGGAATTATCAATATGATTTTTTTATCGGCAAGAATAATTTTGTTGGTTATAGGTGCATCACTTTTAACCTACACTACCTCTCCAATAGATTTAACAGATGCTATTGAAAGGCTTTTGTCGCCACTCAAAAAAATAAAAGTTCCCGTTCATGAGCTTGCAATGATGATGACCATTGCCCTTAGGTTTATTCCAACCCTTATTGAAGAAACCCAAAAGATTATAAATGCTCAAAAGTCAAGAGGGGCAGATTTTGAAAGCGGTTCGCTTGTTCAAAAGGCAAAAGCAATTGTGCCGATTTTAGTGCCGTTGTTTGTATCGTCTTTTAATCGTGCCGAAGAACTTGCCCTTGCAATGGAATGTCGTTGCTATAACGGAGGAGAAGGAAGAACAAGGCTTAAAACCTCAAAAGTAGGCAAGGTTGATGTGGCAGGAGCAATTTTTACACTGTTATTTTTTGTAGCTGTAATATATCTTAACCAATATAATATAGGAAAGCTTAAATAATATTTAGAGGTGATAATTTGTGCAGACTAAAAATATGAAGATAACCATGGCTTATGATGGCACTAATTATCATGGTTATCAAAAGCAAAAAAATAATCCTATTACAATTCAACAAACGGTTGAGCAGGCTATAGAAAAGGTTTTCAAACACCCTTTTGAAATAAATGGTTGTTCCCGAACCGATGCGGGAGTTCATGCAAGGGAGTATGTTTTTTCTTGCAGATTGCCAAAGTCTGTTCCTGAACAGGGGATAATCCGCAGTCTTAACGACAGTCTGCCCCCCGATATTGCCATTATTTCAGCTGAGCAGGCAGATGATGATTTTCATGCGAGGTTTAACAGTCTTGGCAAACAGTATGAATATTTAATATATACTTCTCCAAAAGACCCTTTTCTTGCCACAAGAGCCTTAAGGCTTTGGAAATGCCCAGATATTAATATTATGCAAAGAGCGGCGGATATATTGATTGGTGAACATGATTTTAAAAGCTTTTGTAGTGCCGATTGTACCCTTGAAAATACAGTTCGCACCATTTATAATATAAGCGTTTCGCAGGAAAACAATTTTATAAGCATAAAGGTTGCAGGAAACGGCTTTTTGTACAACATGGTAAGAATTATTGTTGGAACGCTTATTGCAGTAAGCGAAGGCAAAATATCTGCCGAGGATATTAAAAATATATTGGATAAAAAGGACAGAACCCTTGCGGGAATGACCGTTCCTGCTCATGGGCTGTATTTAAATAAAGTGTTTTATAGTGAAAAAGAGGTGGAAACAATTGGAAAATAATGATGCAGATATTATAAAAGACAAAATAAAAAAATCCAGACAGACCTCTAAAGTTAAAAGACACTCAAAACGTGTTATATGTGCTTTAATAATTCTTGCGGTTGGTCTTACGGCATATTTTACCCGTGGCTGGTGGTCGCAGAAGCTCCAGAAGCCAGATGAAATAAAACCAGCCATAGTCAATGACGGTGTGCTTGCCAAGGGAAAGTTTCCTATTGATGTATCTCAAAGCAAGGTGGGGGATATTTCGATTCTTAAGGATAAACTTGCCTGTGCAAAATCAACCGAGCTGGACATTTACGACAGTGACGGAAATGTTGCAAAGGATTTAAACCACAAGCTTTCATCTCCTGTAATCTATTCTTCAGGCGACCGAGTGTTGCTTATTGACACCGAGGGAACGCAGTTTTCAGTTTATAACGACAAAAGAGAACTGTATACTATTGACACAAAAAACAGTATACTGACCGCTGCAATTGGAAATGATGACAAAATTGCAATTATAACCACAGATTCAGCAAAAAAATCACAGCTTACGGTGTATGATAATAATGGCAATGAAATTTATACATGGAAATCTAAATATCGTATAATAGACGTGACTTTTAATTCTGAATGTGATAAGGTTCTTTGTTCGGAATTTTTTGCAAAGGACGGTAGGCTTTGTTCAGATATTGTGGAGCTTTGTCTTGATAAAAATGAAATTAATTTTCAAAGCAAGGCGGTTGAATGTCTTATACTTCAAAGTGAATATGCCGAAAACGGCGATATTATAAGCGTTGGCAACAGCAAATTCTGCCGTTTTTCGTCGGTGGGAATACTGCTTGGTAGCGATGACTTCGGTCAGAAGATAGTAAACTTTTCGTTAAACTCAAAATGTCTTGTGGTTGCACTTGAGGGGGTAAACAAAAATGACAGAACCCTTAAATTCTATTTTGCAGACGAAACCAAACAACCTATAGATATAGTAACCGACTGCGGAGAGATAAAGAAGATTATTCAACGGGACGGCAAGGTTTACATACTTGGTAGTTCGCAGGTGAATGCTTATAGTTATAGCGGAGCATTGGTTGCTTATGCGGATATTTTAAGCGAATATATAGATTTTGAATATTCAAACAATTTTGTTTATTTGCTGGGTTACAGACAGATTGACAAGATTAAATTTAACAACTGAGGGAGGAAAATTTATGTCGGTTCAATTGGCTCTGGCTTTCGACATTATGTGCATTCTGGTTTTTATAGCATTTATAGTCGGAGGGTATCGTAAAGGTCTGCTTAAATCTTTTGCATCTATTCTTGTTTATGTGCTTGCATTTTTAATTTCTAATATAGTATCAACGTCCCTTTCGCCCGCAATTTATGATAATCTATTTAAAGAAAAATTGCACTCACAAATTGAAACAAAACTGAAAGATTTTGATTCTACTAAAATTTTCAACTATGCCCTTGAACAAATGGGAATAGATGCAAAACTTACTCAACAAGATTTAAATCAAATTGCCAATTCCGGCAAGGATACTGCACAGGCAATTTCGGAAAAACTCCAACAATCAGGACTTGATTCGGCAAAGGCACAGGAGGTTTATAACAAGTTTTATGGCTATTTTAATGAAGAAAGTCTTGCGGAAACTTTAAGTTCAAATGCAAATGTTGACAAGAAAACAGCTGGCACTATTGCAAGAGCGGTTTGCAAGGGAACGGGTATGGTAAAAAATACTTCTCAGGCACTTAAGGCCTTTTCAAACCCCGACCCAAAACAAAAAGCCGATTATATTGAGCAGACAGTTTTGCGACCCATGTTTATTGCGATTATTAAAATAATATTGTTTGTTATAATTTTTGCATTGTTGGCATTTATACTTAAGCTAATACTTTCATCGGTTTTACATTCAGAGGATAGGCAGATTGTAAGGGCAGCCGATAAGGTTGGCGGTGTTATAGTTGGTTTTGTTCAAGGCTGTTTTGTGCTTGCAATAGTTGGTGAGTTATGTAAGTTCCTAATACAAGTTTCAGGCGGAATAGGCGATTTTAATGCCTCTACTTTAAACAATACTTATATATTTAGATTATTCTTCAAAGATTTTTTAACAAATAGATAAAATATTTTAGGTTGTGCAACATCTTAATCATGAAAAATAATTTTTATAAAAATCATATTTTTATTGCAATTTCAGTTAAATCAACGGTTTGTTAAACAAAAAAATTTTAAAAATTGATTTCCCATAAAATAAGAAAATAAGTGTTGACAATCCCTTAAAAATATGATATAATAAGTGTAGTGTATGTTAAGATTATAGAAAGTAAAAACCGAAAGGAGCAAATAAAAATGATAATGTGCAAAGTTTGCAATGAGCGTCCCGCTATTGTTTTTTCAACAACATTAAAGGACGGAAAGCTCAGCAGCGAGGGATATTGCCTTGAATGTGCAAAGAAAATAGGACTTCCCAATATGGGAATGCCTAACCTTGAACAGCTGGGTATAGATGAAAATCAATTAAATGAATTGTCAAAAAATTTCACCGAATTGCTGTCGGGTCTTGGCAGTGATGGGGATTTTCAGTTTGGAGGTCAGGGGATTGCTCCCCCTCCCGAAGAATGTGGAGAAATGCTTGAGGGTATGTTTGAACAGCTTAAGGGCAGTGTTTCCGACCCTGAAGAACTTGAAAAGGGTCTGCAAAAAATGAAAGATGAATATGCTGAACTTTATAAAAGCATGAATCCAAATGGTGCGGAGGATAAATCTTCTGAAACTTCTAAATCGTCCGATTCAGAGAAAAAAGGCAAGTCTGACAGCAGAAGAAGAAATCAGTTTGATTTTTCAAGCTTGTTTTCCGGAAACAGCAAAAAAAGCTCCAAAAAGGATGGAAAATATCTTGGAACTTATTGCACCGACCTTACACAAAAGGCAAGAAATGGTGAGCTTGACCCGGTTGTTGGTCGTGACCGTGAAATAACAAGGGCAATGCACATTCTTTCCCGCAGAACCAAAAATAACCCTTGTCTTATTGGAGAACCGGGTGTTGGTAAAACTGCTATTGCTGAGGGTATTGCTCAAAAGCTTGTTGAATTTGAAA
>CANRLN010000016.1 GCA_947631445.1 uncultured Clostridia bacterium | reverse complement strand
TAACCCCGTTTCAACCTATGTGCCGTTTAGAAATGGTTTGTTTATTTCCTCTGCTGCGGCAATTGCAATTTCCAAAAACTGTGATGTTATATATTATGGGGCTCATAGCGATGATGCCGCAGGCAATGCCTATCCCGATTGTTCTGATGAATTTAACAAGGCTATTAATGACGCTGTTTATATAGGAAGTGGCAAAAAATTAAAGGTTGTCGCTCCTTTTATTGGACTTACCAAAAAAGATGTGGTTGCTACTGGACTTAGGCTTAATGCCCCCTATCAGCTAACATGGAGTTGTTACGAGGGCGGAGAAAAACAATGTGGAAGATGTGGCACTTGTATCGACCGCAAAAAGGCTTTTGAAGCAAATGGGGCAGTTGACCCTGTGGAATATGAAAATTAAGGAGAAAAGAAAATGAGAACCAAACAAGAAACCAAAGATTTATCATTGCTTGGAGCAAAGCAGACCAAATATTCTCAGGACTATGCACCCGAAGTGCTGGAAACTTTTGTGAACAAGCACCCCGAAAATGATTATTTTGTAAAATTTAATTGTCCCGAATTTACCAGCCTTTGCCCTATAACAGGTCAGCCGGATTTTGCAACCATTTATATTTCCTATGTTCCTGCCGAAAAGATGGTGGAAAGCAAGTCGCTTAAACTGTATCTGTTTAGTTTTCGCAACCACGGTGATTTTCATGAAGATTGTGTTAATACAATTATGAAAGATTTAATTAAGCTTATGGAGCCGAAATATATAGAGGTTTGGGGCAAATTTACCCCTCGTGGAGGAATTTCAATCGACCCTTACTGCAACTATGGCAAAGCTGGGACGGTTTGGGAAAAGGTAGCGTTCGACCGCCTTTCTCACCACGATATGTATCCAGAAAAGGTTGACAATAGATAACAGGTAATAAAAAACGGCGGTGTAAAAATCGCTGTTTTTTTATCCATAATTTTTTTATTTAGATATAATTTGGGAAGGTGATTTATATGATAAAGATTGCAATAATAGATGATGATGTTTATATTGGAAATATGCTTGAAGAATTGCTAAAAAAATCAGGTTACCAAACTGTTCGAGCATATTCGGGAACCGAGGCACTTTTGCTGTTGTCAAATGACAAACCCGACCTTGTGTTACTGGATTTAATGTTGCCGGGTCTTTGCGGAGAGGACGTACTATCCCATATGTTGAATATTCCTGTAATAGTGCTTAGTGCAAAAACGGATATTTCAAGCAAGGTAAAACTGCTTAATGGCGGTGCAGTTGATTATGTTACAAAACCCTTTGATAATTCGGAACTGTTAGCAAGGATTGCCGTATGCCTTAGAAAAAACAATACAAATATTTTGAATTACAAAAATCTTAAACTTTTTCCAGACGAACGCAAAGTCTTGGTGGGTGAAAATGACATACGTCTAACCAAAACCGAATTTGCCATATTAAAACAGCTTGTAATAAACGCCCCCAACGTTGTAACAAAATCCCGTCTGCTTGATTTGATAAGTCTTGATACTCCAGATTGTATGGAAAGTTCTTTAAAGGTGCATATTAGCAATATAAGAAAAAAGCTGAAAGAAATTTCTAATTGTGAATATATCGAAGCGGTATGGGGAATAGGCTTTAAAATCAGCGAAAAATCTTAACCGAATCTTTACTCTTTTCTTAACCGTTGTCTTAACTTTTTGGTTGTAGAATAATATCAGAACAAAAGAAAGGAGAAAACAAAATGGATTACATTTTGACAACCGACAAGCTTTATAAAAGCTACCGACAGTTTACGGCACTTGCCGAACTGGATATGCACATTTTAAAAGGTTCGATTTATGGCTTGGTCGGAAAAAACGGAGCGGGCAAAACAACCCTTATCCGAATTATCTGTGGACTTCAAGAACCAACAGATGGAGGATACAGCATTTACGGAATTAAAAGCGGAACAAGCGAAATTTTTAAGGCAAGAGGACGTATGGGAGCGGTGGTTGAAACCCCGTCCATCTATCTTGAAATGACGGCGGAAGAAAATTTAAAACAACAATTTGATATTCTTGGCAAACCGTCTTATGATGAAATTCCCGGTCTTATTAAATTGGTGGGACTGGAACAAAACTCTATTGCAAAGAAAAAAGCAAAAAACTTTTCACTCGGTATGCGTCAGCGACTGGGAATAGCAATTGCCCTTGCAGGTAATCCCGATTTTTTGGTTTTGGACGAACCTATAAACGGTCTTGACCCCGAAGGCATTGTTGAAATGCGTGAACTTATTTTAAAGTTAAATCGTGAGTATGCCATAACCGTGCTTATTTCCAGCCATATTCTTGATGAACTTTCCAAACTTGCCACCCATTTTGGTTTTATCGACCACGGACGAATGATAAAAGAAATAAGTGCGGAAGAACTGGAAAAGCAATGCAGAAAATGTATCAGGGTAGTTGTATCGGGAACAAAAGAATTTTCTCAGGCAATGGAAAAGCTTAAACTTGCTTACGAAATTATAGACGACAATCAGGCGGATATTTTTGCGGAAATTTCCCTTACAAAACTTGTATCAGAGCTTAACAAGGTCGGCTGTGAGCTTATTTCGGCAAACGAAAAAGATGAAAGTCTTGAAAGCTATTATATAAGACTTTTGGGAGGTGATAAAAATGCTTAGACTTTTAAAGGCAAATCTTTCAAGGCTTTTCAAATCCGGAGTGTTTAAACTTGCTGAATTTGTGGCAATAGGTTATCCGATATTTGTAATTCTTTTAAACTATTTTCAAGGAAAATCGGGAAATGAAAGCCATGATTACATTTCTGACGCTATACCAACTATGTTAAGTATGATTTTGCCGTTTATATTGTCGGTGGTGGTTGGTCTTTATGTCGGCACGGAATATCATGATGGAACAATCCGCAACAAACTTATAGTCGGTCACAGCCGAGCAAAAATATATTTTGCTAATCTGCTTACCATGTTTGTTGCAAACACCATTGTATTTTTATCAAATGTTATTGTGGGTACGGTTTTTGTAACAGCTTTGATTAAAGCTCCGTCTTTAGGTTTTTTGACCTATGCAAAAGCAATTGGTGTTATAACACTTTGTGGATTTGCTTTTTGTTCAATATATATGGCAATTTCAATGTTTATTCAAAGCAAGGCAACGGGAGTTGTTGTAGTTATGGTTTTATCCGTAGCATTTTTTATGACATCAATGACAATGTATTATAGACTTCAAGAACCTGAGTATAATGAAGCATTTACTTATACAAACGATGCAGGAGAAACAATTGAATCACCCAGACAAAAAAATCCACATTACCTTGAGGGAAAAAAGCGTGAGATTTATCAGAAAGTGTTTGATATTATCCCGTATACTCAAATAATTACTGTCGGAAACGGTGTAAAACTTCCCGAAAAGTCTTATGAATATCCACTTTATTCCTGTGGTTGGATTGTTGTTTCAACGGCAGTAGGAATAATTATATTCAAAAAGAGAAATTTAAAATAATATAACTTTAAGCCCGATTTTTCAATCGGGCTTAAAGGCATTTGAGGTGAAATATATGATTTATGGAATTTTAAGTGTTATTCTATTGATTTTTTTACTAAAAATAATTGTTATGAAAATATCCTTAAGAGAAATAAATGAGCAGTTTGAAAATATATTAAACAGTGACACCAACTCTTTGATATGCTTGTCTTCAAATGACAGGGATATGCGAAGATTTGCCAACAATATAAATAAAAATCTTAAAACAATGAGAGAAAAAAGCATTATGCTTGAAAATGAAAGTTCAAAGCTTACCAATTCTGTTATGGCGGTTTCTCATGATTTAAGAACACCGCTTACAGTTATGATAGGTTATATAGACCTGCTTGAAAAGGAAGAAAAATCAAAATCGGACTATGTTCTTATGATAAAAAACCGAGCGGAGGCTCTAAAAAAATTGACAGAAGAATTTTTTGAATATTCTATTGTTTTTTCAAAAGAATATAAACCTAACAAAGAAAATGTTTCACTTGGCAGGATACTTGAAGAAAGTATAGCAGCTTTTTATGCAATTATAGAAAGGTCGGGAATTAAGCCTAAAATAAACATTCCTAAGGAAAATATCGTAAGAAATCTAAATAAAGATTATGTTATGAGAATTTTTTCAAACATCATTTCAAATGCCATACGCTATGGAGGAGGAGATTTAAATATTACCCTTGACAAAAACGCAAAAATCACCTTTTCAAATTATGCACCAAATCTTGATAATGTTACGGCTGCACGACTTTTTGACAGATTTTATACGGTTGAAAATGCAAGGGGTTCAACCGTACTTGGGCTTACCGTTGCAAAAGAACTTGCAAGGCAGATGGGCGGAAAAATATCCTCCAATTTTGATGGAAAAAGGCTTGAAATAATTGTTGATTTTAGTGGTGTATAAGCAAATAAAAAGTAGACTCTTGTTAAAATTTTATTAATTTTTTGTTAAATTTCACCGAATGTATTTACTTTTTGGCGATAGTATAGTATACTAAATATAAATACTTAAAATTAAACGTTTACAATAAAATATGGAGGGTGTTTATGAAGAATTGTTTAAAAAAGGCTGTGGCTATTTCCTGTGCTTTTATGGGTGTAGGATTTACCAATGTTCCAACAACTTTTGCGTTGGAAAAATCAAATCAATCAAATCAAACAGTACAAACACAAGCAGTTTCACAAAATATAAGCGATGATATAGGCTTGGTTGGAAACCTTTTTTGCGTTGGCGACGGCGATGCTGAACATATTGCTTTGCAGTGGGACACAACCCTTAAGTCTGAAAAATTTGTTATATATCGTTCTGAAAATGCTGAAGATGATTTTGTTGCTATTTATGAGGGAACAGGTAATTCATTTGAGGACGATAATGTTCAGATTGGAAAAACTTATTACTATCAACTTAAGGTTTGTGATGGTTCAAACGAATATTATTCAAAGGTGATTTCGCTAAAGCCTTGTAAAATTTCTGACAATCTCAATACATATGACAATCAGAAAGGAAGTAGCCTTGTTTATGGCGACCCTAAGTTAAAAAGTAATGGTACTAATTATACCTATTCCCTTAAGGTTGATGATGGCAACGCTTATTTGGTTGAACGTTCGTCCAGTGGAGAAGAAAGAATTGTTGTTGACAAAAATCAGAATGGCGACCTTGCAAACTGTAAAATAGAGTCGGTTCAACAACGTTATATGGAAAAAACAGGTCAGGTTATAATCTGGGCTCACTGGGAGAAAAAGGACGGTTATTCGGACGGTAAAGCACTTGTTATCACCGGAACTCCCGGCGGAGAATTTAAAGTACACCATATTTATAACCCGCTTGGAATACAGGTAAGAGATATGACAATATTTGTGGATGATGACCAAACCGCTTATCTTGTGGCAGCCTCCAACGAGGAGGGACAGAGTGCAAACGCTACAATTTCTATTTTTAAAATGAATGATACCTATGATGACGTTACAGAGGTTGTTAAAAAGGTTCACGAAAACGAATATAGAGAGTTTCCTAACATGATGAAAAAGGACGGGTATTATTATCTGTTTACCTCTCAAACAGCTGGTTGGTATCCGAGTGCTGGCGGATATAGTGTAACCAAAGATTTGTACGGCGACTGGAGCAATGTAAGAAGTATTGGCAACAGCTCTACTTTTTCATCTCAATCGGGTTGGATTGTAAACCTTAACAATCAAAACTATTTAATGCATGCTTATCGCTGGCTTAAGGCAAGCGAAACAAGCGGTACAACCCTTTGCCCAATTTATTTTGCAAACGGTTTTGCTTTTTATGATTATTATCCGTCATTTAAATATAATACGGCAACCGGTGAACTATATCCCGTTCAGACCGGAGAGCTTTTATCGCAAGATAAACCTGTTTGGTCAACAATTGGCTTTGAAGAAGAAAACAACCCTAAAAAGGCTTTTGATGGCTCTTACAAAACTTCATTTGTATCCACCGAAAAGAAATGGCCTTATTCTTTGCAAACCGATTTGGGCGAAGTATGCGACCTTTCCAATATCCAGCTGTCATGGTATATGTGTAAGGGTTCGGAGGGATACTATACTTATACTGTTGAGGGAAGCATGGACGGCGAAAACTGGACAACCATTCTTGACCACACCGATAAAAATCAGGAGATTGTAAAAAATACTTATGGTTTTAACAGCGATATGATTTCGGGCAAAGCAAGATATGTAAGAATTAATGTTAAGGACGCAACTCTGCACAACAACCCCAACAACAATTGGTATACACCACAGGTATATGAAATAAAAATTTTCGGTACAAAGGCAGGAGAAAATAATAACCCTAAACCCACAGCAGAATATAATTTTGAAAGCGATACAGATGTTCAGCTTTTTGGAAATGCCAAAATTGAAAATGACCCTGAAAAAGGAAATGTTCTTTCGCTTGACGGAAACAATGGCAGTTATGCAAAACTTCCAGACGGTCTTATTGACGGTTGCAATAGGTTTACCATAAGCATGGATATAAAATCCGAATCCACTGGAAATTTCTTTATTTTTGGAGCGGGAAAAGATGAAAATAAATATTTCTTCCTTAAGGTTGGGCAGTTGCAGTTTAAGTCAGCAATCACAAGCAGTTCATGGCAGGGCGAAAGTAGTGTAAAATATGATATGCTCGGAAATTCATGGCACAACTATATTGTTGTGGTAAATGGCAAAACTGCTACCGCTTATCTTGACGGCAAGCCTATGGAAACCGCAGAATTTACAACCACAATGTCAGACCTTGGGAACAATCTTGAGTATTTTATTGGAAAGTCTTTTTATTCAAATGACGATTATTTCAAAGGTTCTGTTGATAATGTAAAAATTTTCAGAGAGGCTCTCAACCAGAATGAAATTAACTCACTTTTAAATACAAAATCAGAAAATCCAGACGAAAGTTCTATTATAGAAAGTTCAATTATAGATAGTTCAGAAAATTCAAGCGAATCAAGTAGCTCAGACAGTTCAATTATAGATAGTTCAAGCGAACAAATTTCAGATAGTTCTTCCGAAAATGATTATATGCTTGGAGATTTGGATTTTGACGGACAGTTGACCTCTGCTGATGCCTTGTATATACTTAAAAATATTGTTGGCATAACCGAATTTAATCAGCAGGAAAAAATAATAGCCGATACCAACAGAGACGAAAGCATTAATACTTTGGACGCTCTGCAGGTACTTAAAGCGGTTGTTGGTCTTGTTGCAACCCCATTATAAACCAATAATCCCCCGCCATTGGCAGGGGATTATTTTTTATGGAAAGAATGCTATAAATTCAATTTTTCCATTTTCGGGAATGTTTGCTTTAATACTTCCCTTGTGTGCTAAAACAATACTGTATGCAATCGAAAGACCTATTCCAAAGCCGTCCGAACTTCTGGATTTGTCGGTGCGATAAAATCTGTCAAAAAGCTTGTTTATGTCTTCCGAATTAACCACCGCATTGTTAAGCGTTTTTATACTAAAGCCCTTTTTTGTTTTTTTAAGGCTGACAAAAATTTCTGTGTTTGGGTCGGCATATTTTATGGCATTGTCCACAAGAATGGAAACAAGCTGACGTATCATATATTCATTAGCTTTATGATATACGTTTTCTTCTATATAAAGTTTAAGATTATAACCGTGCGAAACTGCGTAATCCTCAAAAGACATTGCAGTTTCTTCCACAGCCTCGCTAACATTAAAATTATTAAAATCAATTGGTTGTTCCTCGTCCATTTTTGCAAGACTGACCAAAGAATTTACCAAGTTTTTAAGTTTTTCGGTTTGAAATTTCGCCTTGTCAATCCATTTTTGCTCCCCAACTTCCATTTCAAGCAGTTTAAGGCTGGTAGCAACAACCGTTATCGGAGTTTTAAGTTCATGGCTTGCATCGGTTATAAACTGCTTTTGACGTTTATTGCTTTGCACAACCGGCTCTATTGCACGATTGGAACAAAGCCTTACTATTATATGTACAAGCAATGTACAAACGGTCATGGCTATAAGAGTAAGTAAAGCAAGCATTATAATCGAATGTGTTTCTTGATAGCAATATAAAAATATTGCTATATTTTTATCTCCATTATCCACCACATAATATTTATAATTTTTAGTATACCCAAAACCCTCCCCATGATTATAGGCAATTTCAAGATATTTTTCTGTATCCTCCGCCGTTATTGATGAAATTTTTTCAAGGTCGGCTTTTAAAAGAGTTCGGTCGTCAGAATAGCAAAGTACAAAGTATCTTGTGGCATATGGAAATTCGGGGGCGAATTTATCGTGTTTTTCGTCAAAAGGCTTTTTATCTTTCTTTCTATCTTCTTTATCCATAGGCTTTTCTTCGTCATACCGTGGTTGCATCGGCGGAATTTTACCTTGATTTTCATAAATAAGTTCAAGGGTTTTGGTAAGCTGCGAATTAATAGAAATATAGTTTGCAATATTGACCGTAAGGCAAACCAAAAAAAGCACAGCGGTTACGGCAATAGTTGCAATTCGTATAAACTTTTTACGAAGTTTTTCAATCATTTTGTTATCTCCAGCATATACCCAAGACCACGGTTTGCACGTATTTCAACATTTGAACCTATCTGCTTAAGCTTTTTGCGGAGATTGGAAATATGTACCCATACTATATTGGCTACTGCGTCACTGTCCCAGCCCCAGACACGCTCAATAATTCTATCAGCAGAAAAAACAATCTGGGGAGAACGCATAAACAGTTCCATTATCTTAAATTCACGTCCGCTTAGTTTGGTAAAATCGGTTGATTCCAACACACCGGTTTCGCAATTAAGCTTTAAATCTCCAAAAGAGAGCAGGGTGGGTTTATACTCTCCCCCTCTGCGGAGCATAGCACGAACACGGCAGATAAGCTCGTCCGGTTCAAATGGCTTCGGCAGATAATCATCTGCTCCAGCATCAAAACCAATTATTCGGTCGTCTTTTTGGGATTTGGCGGTAAGCATCATAATTGGGGTCTGCACTCCGTTATCTCTGAGTTTTGCAAGCACTTCTATACCATTCATTTTCGGCATCATAACATCAAGTATAATGGCATCATATTCGCCCGACACAGCGTATTCATAGGCGGAAAGTCCGTCACCAACCGTATCAGTATTAAAATTATTTTTTTCAAAAAACACACCAAGAGCCTCGGCAAGGTCGTTGTTATCCTCTGCAATAAGTAAACGCATTATAAATTCCTCCTTAACTATTTTTTCCCGCCTATGGCGGAAAAAACAAAGATATAACTATATTATAACATAATTTTTTCTGATTTGTCAAGCTGATTTCTTTTTGTTTATTTATTATAGTATATCAACCTTAAGGCAACCTAAAGAAAAATATTCATATATTGTTAAGAAATTTAAGGTAAAATTTAAGGTTATCTTAAGGTAAGAATGTTATACTACAATCAGAACAAAAAGTTCAAAAAACAAAAAGGGGAAATTTAAAATGAAATTTACAAAAATTTATTCTATTGCTCTTTCGGCAATGCTTGCCGCACAAGTTTCTTGTTATGATGTCGACAAAAACGGCACAGTAAACACAATAGATGCACTTCATGTGCTTAAACAGGTTGTGGGGCTTGAAAACAATGCCGAATACAATTATGATGTGGACGGCGACGGGAATGTTGCTTCAAGTGATGCTCTTGAGGTTCTTAAGTATGTAGTTGGAATTACCTCCGATAGTACACCAACCGATACGGATAATAGTACTATAAATAGTATTGCTGACAGTTCTTCCAACAACTCTGTTTCAAGTTCTATTTCAGATAGTTCTGTTTTAGACAGCTCTATTTCGGATAGCTCTATTTCAGATAGTTCCAGCACAGAAGAAATTGACTTTAGCATTAAAGAAAAATTCTATGATGGTTCTTATGAACAGTCGGAGGCTACTGTTATAAATCTTACTGGCAGTACAGCCGATATAAATGGAAGTGGCGCAGAATGTTCTAATGGAACACTTAACATTACCGAAAAGGGAACATATATTTTAAGCGGAGAGTTTGACGGAAATATCTGTGTTGAAACGGACGACAAAAAGGTTCAGTTGGTTCTTAATGGTGTAACAGTAAACAGTAAGGATTATTCAGCAGTTCATGTTAAAAATTCCGATAAAGTAACCCTTACACTTGAAAAGGGAACAACAAATACTTTCACCGATACGGAAAACTATACAACCGAAGATAACAATGACGCTTGCATCTTCTCCAAAGCGGATTTGATTATAAACGGTGAGGGAAATCTGATTGTAAACGGCAACTATAAACACGGCATTGTCAGCAAAGATGATGTTATAATAACCTCGGGAAATGTTGAAGTAAAATCTGTAAGCGGTGGAATTTACGGCAAGGACAGCGTTAAAATTGGCGGAGGAACTGTAAATGTGACAGCTGGAACAAACGGTATCAAAGCTACTAATGAAGAGAACGCACTTAAAGGTTATGTTAGCATAATTGACGGAAATATTAAAATAAATGCACAAAATGATGCCATTGAAGCAGAAAATCAAATTAATATTTCTGGCGGAGATATTGATATAGTTAGTGGCGGAGGATATACAAACGGCACGGCTAAAAACGATTGGGGAAATCCTTGGGGTGGTTCTTGGGGAAATACCACAACTACTACAACCACTGATGAAACCTCTACAAAGGGTATAAAATCAACCAACCTGCTTAGCATTTCGGGCGGTAATATTACCATTAATTCTGCTGATGATTGTATTCACTCCAACAGCGATATTAAAATATCTGGAGGAAAAATTACAGCATCTTCTGGTGATGACGGCGTTCATGCTGATAATATACTTGATATTTCTGGTGGAGAAATTTCGATTGAAAACAGCTATGAGGGACTTGAGGGAACTCATGTTTATATTCGTGACGGAGAAATTTCGGTTGTGGCTTCTGATGACGGAATAAATGCAGCAGGAGGAAGCGACCAAGGATTTGGTGGTATGCCGGGTATGCAAAGACCGGGAATGAATAATGATAACAGTATGCCTATACCTCCAGATTTCAGTGGCAGTATGCCCACTCCTCCAGATTTCAGTGGCACTGACAGTATTCCTACACCTCCAGATTTTAGTGGCACTGACAGCACGGCTGATAATATAAATAATACAAGCACAGCAGTTACTAATCCTTTGATTGAAATATCTGGTGGTTATATTGTTGTTAATGCAGATGGTGACGGACTTGATTCAAATGGAAATTTAGTTGTTTCGGGTGGAGAAATATATGTTTATGGACCTACCAACAGCGGAAATGGTGCTTTAGACAGCGATGGAAGTATAACTATTACAGGTGGAATCATAGCGGCATTTGGAGCAACAGGAATGGACGAAACTTTCGGCAGTGCATCAACCCAATGCAATGTACGTTATGTAGGTGGTTCTACCGTGGCGGGCGGAACAAAATTTGAGGTTAAGGATAGTAGTGGCAATGTAATTATATCCTGCACCCCCGAAAAGAATTATCAATCGGTTGTTTTCAGTTCGCCACTTTTAAAGCAGGGTGAAACCTACACAATAACCGAAGATAGCACAGACACACAAATAACTATAAGTAGTATATGCACTTCTAATGGTTCAACTGGTGGCGGAATGGGCGGAGGCAATCGCCCTTGGGGTCGCCAGACACAAACAAAAGGTGTGATGATGACAGGGGGAAAATCAAATGGCACAGCAAGTATTTAAGCGTGTAGAGAAAAAATATATGCTGAATAAAGTTCAATACAATATGTTTAGAAAACTAACAGCAGATTACCTTGAACAGGACGATTACGGACAGCATACAATCTGCAACATCTATTTTGATACGGATAATTTTTCACTTATAAGAAAGTCCATTGAAAAACCGGTATATAAAGAAAAATTAAGGCTTAGAAGTTATGGTGTTCCGGATATGGATAGCAGAGTATTTTTGGAGATAAAAAAGAAGTTTAAAGGGGTTGTATACAAAAGGCGTGAGCCTATGACCCTTTCGCAGGCTTATAATTATATTAGGACGGGCGAAATAGACAAATCCAGCCAAATTTTAAACGAGATTGATTGGTTTATGCAGTTTTATAAGCCCGAACCTAAGGTATATCTTGCATATGACCGCATAGCCTTGTTTTGCAAACAAGATGAGCAGGTTCGTGTTACCTTTGATACAAACATTCGTTGGAGGGATAGCCTTGTAGGTCTTGAAAACGGCGATGACGGCGATATTCTGCTTGGCAATGAAAACTATATTATGGAGGTAAAAATAAGCAATGCGATGCCCTTATGGCTTTCGGAAATACTTGCATTGCTTGAGATTTACCCTGCCTCCTATTCCAAATACGGAACCTGCTATAAGGAATATCTTTCAAAGGATATTCATTCTGGTCGAAATTACACGGCACATTTTTCAGATGGGGGTATTATTTATGCTTAGCAGTATACTGGGCGATACAATAACATGGGGGTCGTTTTTCGTTTGTACCATATGTTCGTTTGCACTTGGAATAGCAGCAGCAATGATATATATGTACAATTCTTCATACACAAAGGGATTTGCGGTTACACTTGCGGTTATGCCTTCGATAGTTCAGATTGTTATAATGATGGTAAATGGTAATCTTGGAACAGGAGTTGCAGTTATGGGAGCGTTCAGCCTTGTAAGATTCCGTTCTGCTGCCGGAAGTGCAAAAGAGATAGGTGCAATATTCCTTGCAATGGCAATAGGTCTTGCCTGCGGAACAGGATACATAGCTGCGGCAATAGTTTTCCTGATTATATATGCAGCTGTTATTATTGCACTTAACAAACTGCCGTTTGGCAGGACAAGCAATTTTGTAAAGGAACTTAAGGTTACAATTCCTGAAAATCTTGATTACAGTGGAATTTTTGATGATATTTTCGGCGAATATACTGTACAGTCCGAGCTTGTAAGAGTAAAAACCACCAATATGGGCAGTCTTTATGAACTTACCTATAGAATAGTGCTTGCTGATTTATCCAAAGAAAAACAGCTTATCGACCAAATAAGATGTCGCAACGGCAACCTTAATATAACCTGTGGGAGAGAAACAACCTGCAAGGACGAATTATAAAAAATATTCCCCCCGTCTTAGGCGGGGGAATATTATGTAATTTAGAAAAATTTTTTTGCTTATAAAATTAGTTCTTGATAAGTTTGGAAAATTCAAGAGCCTTGCCAATGTCGCCGTCAACTTTAAGTTTGCCGATTGTAAAGGCTGCAACTGGGTCAAGTTTGCCGTCAATAAGTTTGTTGAAATCTGCAGAAGAGATGGTCAATGCACAGCTTCTGTCGTTATATTCGTAAGGTTCAACATTCACCTTTCCGTCCTTAACCTCAACATAAAAGGTCTTGTCCAAATCCTTAAGATTGACCTGAACGGCAATAAAATCAACACCAGAAACGTCAATCTTTTTTGCCATTGCCTTTACCTTGTTTAAAATTTCTTCAAATGTCATTTTAAAACACCCTTTCTTTTTTGACAAATTTTTAATAACTATAAAATGGTTGCTATAATCATTATAGCATATTTCAAAAGGGTTGTCAACAGTTTTTTGAAAAAATGTTCGACAAAATCCAACAATTGTTATCTATGTATTTTAATCAAGGAGCATAGCATTGATTATAATTATTTTTTGTTTACTACCAACAAATACAAAAGCCGATTTTATCCAAAAGAATATAAAAAAACAACCTTTAGCAGGTCACTTTTTGTGTTAATTTGGAGTCGATTCGGCAACATCTGATTTATGTAACATATTATTGATAATTGAACAGTTATATTAACTCGCTCTAATTAAAATATAATCAATCATATAATTCATTCAAAAATTCAGAAAAGTTGTACAAATAACAACATAAAAATCGAAAATGTCTATATACAGTTACCCAAAATAAGGCTTGTAAAACTAAAACAATACAGAACAATTCTAAATAATTATAGTATAAAATCTGTTATAGTAATCCAAAATTCAAGTGGAAAATATTATGCAAGCATTTTGTTTGAGTGCAAAAATCAATTACAAGAACAAGTTTTACAAAAATTTTTAGGACTTGACTTTTCTATGTACAAACTTTACAAATATAGTAATGGCAATGGGACGTGTTATCCAAAATATTACAGACGGGCTAAAAAAACTTGCCAAAAGACAACGGAAATTGTCACATATGCAAAATGGATAAGTTCTTTGCAAGTTCACAAACTTGTTCAGTTTGTAGGTATAAAAATCTGATTATAAAGAATATTGCAATTAGGGCGTAGGACTATCCACAATATGGCACTCATCGTGAGGGAGATATAAACGCTACCATAAATATAAGAAATGTAAGGAAAGTATTTGTTGTGCAGATAAAAAATTAAGGAAGAAAACTTATTCACCACACAAAATCTTGACACAGATTTTAGAGTGCTAAAAGTTGATAGCACCAATATGAAAGAATGTTTAAAATGATAAAATTAAAATCCGCATAAGTCGATGGCTCTCATTCGTTGGATTTTTCATGTCACTATACACAAACTCAATTTCGTTATCGTTTTCTTGAACGATACTATATAGTTTTTCCTCACTCAAATTATAGCTTGTATGGTACATACCTGCCCAAGACTCTAAAAAAGATACTGAGCGTTGTTTTCAAGATAGTAAAACATATCCCAATTATATCCGTTCATATATGCCTCATCACATATCTCATTCGTTTTTTCACCGATATCAAAAACTTTTTCGTCTTAAATATTAAAGTTCACGCCCATGCTGTCCTCAATTTTAAGTACAGAAACATAATCACCCATATTTTTTACTAAAAATTACAGCCACAGTGATGGTCACTGTGGCTGTTTTTCTTTATCATGTTGTGACTATAAAATAGATGAACGAATTAAGTATCCATTTCTTAAAGATTATTAAATTCAAGGTTAGCAGTTTTAGCCTAAGTTAAAATTATTCAATTTCCTTTTGAATATTATAATTATCTTGATTTTCTTGTATCTCATAAGCTTTATCAATATATGATTCCATATCACCAACAAAATCTGACCATTTCACACAATACATATAACTACAATCGCCATGGTATATAGTTTGACTAGCATTACAAGCATCTGTATCTGGATTTTTATGATTAAACATATTACCACTCATTATACTAAAAATTAAGTTGGAATTACTCTTATAAGTTGTACAACCAATACTACAACAGTTTTGTGTATATGTAAAATAACTATATGAACCACTTCTATCAGGTAAAATAACCGCAAAAATTGCATTTGTTTTACTTGTGACTGGATTACCATTTTTATCTTTCCTTGAAACTTCTTTCAATGAATATGATATTTCCTGAGGAATCCACTGATGTTTTTCTGCTTTATATTTTTCTCGCATTCCTTTTGATATCATTATAATTGTTAACGTACTATCATAAATTCTATTTTTCAGTTTCTCCCAAATTGTTGGATCTTGGAGCTGTGATAAATCTTCTCCATCTGATTCACCTTTATAAATATGATCTGTCTTGTCTTTAAGGGTATCTTCAATTACATCAACGTAATTTCTAACTGTGCAATTATACCATAGTCCCGGATTGTCAGTAATATTTTCAACATCATTATCTGCATATTTGTATGATATAAAAATTTTTCTTCCCATCTTTGTGTCCTTTCTATTTTAGAATAAATCCACCAACAATTAATCCCAATACTAACAGCAAATAAAGTGGTAAAATTGTTATAGAAATCATTGACCTCATAATACAATACTCACCAGTTTTATATTTATCAAGTGACATTTCAAATTCTTTTATATCAGTACCATAATTGGCGACATTCACAATATCATTATATAACGCTCTAAATTTACGTTCTTGCTGTAAATAATACGAATCCAAAAACCAAAAGATTAATACAGGAATAAGTGCAATAAAAATATATGTAACCTTTCCACTATTGGCATAAAGTGCTAATAGTGCTGACACTAATGTAATCGTCCATCCTTTTATTTGAAATGAGTTTGTATTCATTCTCGTAACAATACTTTGTATCATTTTTAAATGTTCAATTTTACTTTTCATAATCATTTTCCTCTATCTTATTAACTTGCTTGTATAAAGTATCTAAAGGATGCTCATATTTTGAACAACTTGTTAGCCATACTTCTAAACTTTTATCATTAATTTTTTTCATATGCGTTTTATTAATCTTATATTGAATTTTCAATTCAGAATGTTCCAATGTAAATTCTGTGTTTGTTGGACACTGATAACCTTTTCTTTGTGGACTTTGTTGACGCAGGTATTTTGTAATTTCTACCTCTGAATAAATCCATGGAGATAAGGTGCTTTCAGTTTTTTTTATATTATCTACAATTGGTAACGAATTCGATGTATTCACAAAAAATACACATTCACATTTATCCATCATTTTCATTAACGCTACATTTAACATCATATGAACATGACTAGTAGAAATGTTTCGTTTCTCATAACTATATGTTGTACAGTCATTTTTACAATATTTATCATCGATCACTTTTAATAATTCGTTAGAATATCCCCAAATGCATGAATCAACAAATACTTTTAACTTAAAATTCTTTTTTAGCCAACCAGCAAATGCTATTACATAATCTTCATCCAAATGTGAATGAGATATAAAAATATCTGAAGCTATAGTTGGAAACCAATCCCTCCTTATTGCATCCCCATCAATCACATCATCATTCAATAAGTATTTATCAAGTGCATCATGAACATTTTTTTGATCTTGACTAAATGTGTTTTTACCTAACTCAAGATAGTCATTAAACATTTCTTTATTTTCGATTTTTGTATCAAAACTAACAAACATATTTTTACCTCCATACTAATCATTGTTTTTCATTCAGGTAATCTAACAATTTCCTAGATAACATAACATAATCAAGACTTTGTCCAAACTCATTATTCAATTTCATAGGTGCATCATTCAAAACTTGACAGTTACTAATTTTATATTCAGATGCAACAATAGATGAACCTCCTCCAACAGAACCTACTACAAATGTGGGGATTCCATATTCAACAGCTAATGATATTTCCTCACGAATTCCTTCTTCAGATTTATTTTTCTTAATTTTACCCCCTAGACAAACTAGAGCTGAAACCTCTTTACGCTGAATCATTTCTTTTCTCATTTTTGTCAAACTTTCGTTTAAAGTATTTTCTTTTTTTATTTCGTTAAATTCAGAGTTTGCTTTATAATACTCTTTTGAATGTATATACTTATCTTCAAACCACTTTGATATATACATTTTCAAATGATTTTTATAATTATCAGGATAAATTAGATGTGATATTTCAAAAAACAACTCCTGAAATGTAGGATGAGAACCAAATGTTAAGATATATCCTGATTTTAAAATTGACTTAGCGAAAATTACAAGTGCATCTGTAAGTGTTTGTTTATAGATTTCCTCCCCATCTGGAAAGGCTCCTGAAATAATTATCTCTTTATTTTTATTGACAATAGGCTTTTTAAGATACTTATCCCAGTGAAATATAAAATCTTCATATGACTCAATTATTATATTATTATTTTCTTTACTTTTAACTATTTTGTTTGTCAAAATCACCGATGAATCATATTCATTATTTAAGTTGCTTAAGTAGTTGTTAAAACTTTCTTCATCTGATAAAATTGGAGTTCTACCAAATAATTGAATATACTGATTTATATTTCGTTGGGGATACCTATATCCTTTGCGTTTCACATCAACATTAAAAATCATCTTATTATTATCCAACTGTTTTATGTCTTCATTAAACAATTTTCTCAATACATTATTATAATCAAAAACTACATTTACTTTTGTTCTAAGCAGTTCAAAAGCCTTATTAATAATTTCATCAGCAATTTTAGATAATTTATCATTATTAAAATCATCTGAACTATAATTCAAATGTGGTTTTTCTGAAGGAACAATTTTTAATTTATTAATATCAGCATTATCTATCCGAACCCATAAAATAGGTATGTTTCTTATAATAGCAAATCTCAATTCTTTTTGTATCCATTCAGATTCTGCTGACATAGGTGTATGAACAAAAATAAATACATCACTTTCAACCATTGCTTTATCAATTTTTTTTTGAGCTTCTTCGCCAACTGCAACAGAAGTGACATCCCGAAAAATTTTACACTCCTTAAACTGAACACTAAGAGTATCACAAAGTTTTGCCGTTATATCTTCACCATCTAAACGTCTATGACTTATAAAAATAAGGCCACTTTCACTATAAAATGTTGGCATAATAATGGCAATGATTTTTCGTGCAAAACAACAAGCAACTAAGGGAATGTAATCATCACTTAAATCTCTGCATCTGAGTTGTTCCCAAACATCATAGCTTTGTTTATCAGCAATAATTTCTAGTGGATTTCTTGTTTGTTTATCCATAGCAACTGGAAATATAGTAACATTTTTCTCTTTTGCAAGACATAAAAGCTCAGTTATATTTTTATTCACTGCAAATGATTCATCATTAAAAATTATTATAATACTATCCTTTTCTATTTTATCAAAATATTTGGTTACATCATTCATAATATAACAATATATATCAAAGCTTTCAAACTGTTTTTTCAGTTCCTGAACAAAACAATCTGCTTGACTGTAAGTTTTCCTGTAAGTTCTCATTGTTAATAGCGGGTTTATAATATAAATATTCATAAAATGGCACTCCTCACTGCATAAAAATTAACTTATAATGATTTTATAAGATTTTTCATTTTATTGTTATTATAAATATACTCATTTGTCCAATTTCCCAATAACTCTTTTGTATTAAAATTCAGCATAAATTCGCGTGCGAAAATGGGGTTAAAAATAATAAAAACTTCATCTTCTGTTTTAGTTTTATGCTTAATAAAGTCATCAAAAGGATGCATCCCTGCATTAAAAACAAAACATATGTGATGTAAATAATGCATATTATCTGCAAATTTTTTTGTATATTTAAATCCAATCACGCCCATTTGATACAAAACCAACAACTTGTTTTCAACTTTTCCCATATCATATGAATAAGAAGTATCAAATCTAATATTACTTAATAATTCTGTAAATTCCTTTACACTCATTTGTTCATTCAAGCCATGAAACTCTTTGAGTACATCATTAATATTACGAAAAACATATTTATTTTCATCAATAAACTCTTCTTGAATTATTCTTTTAGCATTATCTTTAATAGCCAATTTGATTTCATCTTCGCTTAGTTTTATATCTGTATCAAGAATCCATTCATTATTATCACCACTAATATGTATAAACCTTGCAAGAAGGCAACTTAAATTTGAAATCACATCTCTAGGTCTCCAAAAAGATGAACGTAGAATATAATTAAATAAACTTATATTAATTTTATTTTCTTGAACATTCATAGTTATTGTTTTTGGCAATCCAGGAAAAAAATCTAATGCCTTCTCCATACGTTCAAAGCAGTCTGATGAATAATTTGGAATTTTGTTTTTGCTTTTACATGAAATAAGATATTCTATTCTTTTGGTAAGTAACTCCAATAGTTCATAAGCACTCCATGCCATAGAACCAAACTTTTTTTTAAAACTATCTCTATCATTAGATATAATTTGATCATATCTATCTTTTGGAAGAACAATGCAAAAATCAATATACTTACTAAACGCATCAAGTAACCTATCATTATATCTATGTGTTTTAAAATTGGTTACTACTTCTACAAGTGTACGAAAAAAAAAGCGTTCATATTCATTTCTGTTTCCAAATTCCTTACAGTCTTTTGACATACTATTGGTGGTCATCCTAAAATCCTCGGAATGCGTATCAAAACCATCTAGAGAAATAAGTATTTTCTTTTCACACCTTGATAAAGCCTCAATAAATAATTGTATATTTTTCTCACCAAAATTTTTATTTATAATTTCCTCTGCATTAAACCTTGAAGAAAATGATGTAGCAATCAATTCATCTTCTGAACAATCTTTTAAAGCGATTCTAAATTGTTCGTCAATCATTTCAATCGCTGCTTGAAAAATAGATTTTGGAACAACATCACTATTAATAGGTCTGTACCTCCTTTGATTAATTTTTAAACCAATTTTTTGTTTAAGTTTTTTTGTCACAGAATCAAAGATTTTAAATCTCGAATCCTTTTCTGTTATGTTATGATTTTCAATCTCTGCTCTAATTGTTACAATACTATGCAAGATAAAATATATTTTCCAAAATAATACTAATATATCATATTGAGTAACAAGACTAAGATCTTCTTTATGACCTTCTATAAGTGTTGAGTAAGCATCTTCATGTTGAAAAGCTTCTGCCGATAAAGGTATCATCGTTTTATATTTTTTATCAAAGTATGATTTATCCATTTCACGAAAGTTATTTATAAATGTTGATTTTCCAGAACCCTTTCGTCCAACGATAAAATAATATGATTGACCTAAAATATCATAATATAAATCTGATTTAACTAAACAACTATCAGGAATCTTTACATTATCTGTAAGACTGAAAAGTTTATCTAAAGCGATTTTTGAGTTTTCATATTCCTCCGATTTATCTAACTTGTTATAAATTGCTGTATTTATTATTTTACCAATAAATACTTTATAATCTTTCTTCCGTTGATTCGGTATATATAGTTTTCCGTTGTTATTTTTTGAAATTTCAAAAACTTTATATATTCTAGCATTCTTATTTTTAAATATATCCAACAATGATTTTTCTTTATCCTCCTCAAATATAACTGGAAAAACAGAACTAGGATTTTCGTCATATATTTGTTTAACAATATGATACTCTTTAAGGACCTCTCTATCCTTATTTTTGTTTGAATCAGGATCTTGAGTTATTTTTTTAAAATCAGGCGTACATATTACAATAATAAGGTCATAAGTTTTAATGCGTTTTCTAAGTTCATTAAAATCTTGATTATCAGCATAACTATGCCTGTCTAATATTACCTCTAATTGATTATTAGACTCATCAATTATTTTAGAGCGAAAAAAATCAAGTTGTTTGTAACGTTCTTCAGATCCCCAAGCATAACAAATAAAACAAGTTGAACGATTCATAATTAACTCCTCCAGAAATCAAGATTTAAATTGTTTTATTAAAATCTTGATATACACGACCACTTATATTTATCAAAATTCTTCAAAGTGTTATGAATAATATAACACATCAATTAACATATAATATACAATCATCATTCATTAGTGTAATTATACACTAAATCAAACTAATATTCAATACTTTTTGATAAATTAACCAACAAAAAACTAAAATTCTACATTTCTCACAATTTGGAAAGCTGAGATTTGTATAAATTGGCAATAGATATGCATTTTTACCATATAAAATTACTTTTATTTATAAAGAATTATTTACTACAACTTTTAAATCATCAAATCAACCACCAATTTACTATACTATTTTAGAAATTCTAAAAAGTAAGTTTAAAACACTTTTATTTTTTATAATAAAAAATCCGATTTCATTAGATTTTCCCTTCCAGAAAACCATAAAATCGGCAATATAACAATATATTATAATATCAAAATAAATCTTTACCGTCTAAAGCAAAAGCAGTATATTCAGAAAGTCATTAATTTATTTACTAACTTTCTCAATCACGCAGGTATGCTCTTTCTTGTCATTATAACTAATCCCAACAAGCAGAATCTCACCGCTATATTCAGCAACTTTTTCAGTATACTTCTTATTTTTTATCTGCTCAATAGCTGTGTCAGCCGACTTGTTATGCTTAAGCTCAATCACAAGCGCAGGCAAATCAACGTTTTTTCTAGGAATATAAACCAAGTCCGCAAAGCCTTTCCCGGTTGCAAGTTCACGGTGCATTATATATTTTTTTTGGCTGAATAGTAAGCAAGTGAGATAATACAAGAAAGCGAATTTTCATCATTATACTGTAAAATCGAACTGTTTTACATATGCGACTGAGCAATTAAATCAGCGACTTTCTCGCAATCCATATCAAGTGTAGCTTGCAAAAGTTCATCAGACTTTTTAATAGAATCCATAACTTCTTCCCAACCTCCATCCTCAATGGAATTGATAAATTCTTTTTACATTTCGTTATTCGATATTCTAACGCTATTTGTTGCAAAGTCAAATGTTAAATACCCTAAATGCACAAGCAACGTCAAAACATCATCCGAACTTTTAAAAGTAGTCATATCATTTTGAAATTTATCAGGATTTATAACTATGGACTCTCCGGCAATCAGTTTTATAACCTTGCTTCGTAAATCATCAAAATCCATTTGAATATAAAATTTCAGTGCTTCATAGGTTTCTGTAGAAGTCCAATAATTGCTGAACTTATTTCTTAAAATACATTCGACAACTGACTTTGGATTGTAAATAGGCATTCCATTTAAATCATATCCATCGTACCATTTTTTCATTTCCGAAAAATCTATATTATGCTCTTTGCATAGTGCTTTAACTTCATCTTCCGTAAATCCGTTAAACCTTTCCATCGGCTCAGGTTCAATTATGGAATACTCATGAAACATATTAATTGCGGAATGTTGACCATATTTTTTAATAGGCAAAATTCCAGTCATATACGTAAGCATATAGTAGGACTGTACTTTTAATAAATCTCTCAAAAAATTCAAATAATCCGTTTGTTCATCAGCATTAAATTTCTTGTCACGCATAACTGAGTCCCACTCGTAAATTATAAAAATAAACTGGGTTTTAGTGGCATTATATATTTCCGAAAAAGTAAACATCAAATCTTCTTCATCAAAATCAACATCGGCAAATTCCTTTTTCAGTTCCTTTATCAACTTCCTGGTAATAAGAGCAATCATACCTTCTATACCTTTTGAACGCTCTAAAAATCGCTGAATATTAATGTGTATTACATTATATTTATTCAAATGTTTTTCAAAATTCTCATCTTCAGCAATTTTGTATTTTGAAAAAAGGTCTCTCGAATCACACCCTTTGCTGTAATAAGCCACAAGCATATCGGCTGCCATAGACTTACCAAATCGTTTTGGACGACTAACACATATATTTCCTTGCAAAGTATTTATTTTACTGTTTGTAAATTGAATAAGTTCTGTCTTATCAACATAAATTTCAGAATTCACAGCCTTTTGAAACTCTGCATTATCCAGATTAAGCATAATTCCCATAACATTCCCTCCTTATTCAACGCAAATATCTATCAAATATATTATACACCATTTCAAGAAGATTTTCAATAGTTTTTTGAAATAATTTACAAATCTAATTAATTTATTTTACACTGCAACTACTGAAAATCATTAGATAGTTAATGCCCTTCTTATCAATGACCGGCTATTTATTCAGTTTGGTCTGATTGTCTTACGTTCTCGCATTTATCCGCTTGTCCCGCAGCAGCACAAAGTGCCATAATTACTGCTCCGCAAAGCGTTCCTACAAGCGGTCCCATTGCAAATTCAAACATTTTCCCACATCCATTCGTCAATCATTCTATGATACTCTTTTTCTTCGCAATCCACATAATTCTTAGCAAACTGTTCTGCCTCCGAAATATCATTTTTCAGAATTTCAAAATCAACAGCAACAGAAAATTGATCAAGTTTAAGCTGTTCCGTCTTATCAGAAAAAACCTGAATTTGAAATCCCAAACACTTAATTTTTTCACCATTTTTATCTTCACGAATTATATTTTCGCAAGGTGATATTTTCACATAAAAGCTTTTGTACAGCATAAATTCCTCCCTAAAATTTCATTTGAAAATCTTCGTCTAAATCATCATCAAAGTCATAATTTTGCTCATTCTAAAATGAATTTTCCAATGTTTTTTCAAGATAACTTTCGTCCATTCCGTTTGCCCTATAGCCCTGTAAAATCGTGTTAAAATACATATTGCTCGGTGGAGAAATCTCTCTGTAATTCATCAGATATGCCATTCTTTCACAAGTTTCACCATTCATTTCAAACTGCATTTTCTCTTGTCTGTAAAATTTCGGATAACCCTCATATTTATTAATCATCGGCAAATTTCTCTAAGCTCCCAAATTAAAACGGGAACTTTTTCATCTTCTTTGGGAACAATTGTGGCTACGTTTCTGAATTCTAATTCAAAATCCTTGATTTCTGTCGTTCCCACAACCTTTGAATTTGGGCATCTGTATGCCATTTGTTCCAAATTAATATTGCTTCCATATGCAATATATAGATGTTTTTTACTCATTTTTTACCTCAGTTACATACTCATTTCAAACGATTCTTCTTGTTCATCTTCGCATTCTATAATTTCCTCACATTCGCTTTCTGACGGTTCGGAAATTTCATCGGGTACATTTTCGTTTAACTCCTCAACCTCGCTTACAGGCTCAACATGCTGTTCACGAGCGGCAATTCACTCCGCCGTTAATCTTTCACGCTGTTTAATCGCATCTTCGGGGTGAAGCCAGGCAATATTACCCTCAAGATGATAAAGCAGGTGCTTTTTGCAATTCTTAAATTCCTCGCCGTTCAGACCAATTCGGATAAACCATGTTCGGAAAGTATAACGAGGATTCTCACTTTGAGTCACACGAGGACTTGCATATTTCTGCGTCAGTGCCTGATTGCTTACCGCAAGAACTGCTCTAAGCACGCCTGCGTTCAGGCTGCTGTTAAACGCCCTGACCTCAATATTGTTATCGGTAAACACCGAATGTAAATTTAAACAACGATATCGAGAAAAGTCGTAATGTGAATGATATTCGGCATTATCACCGTACCACAGGCGTTTTATGGTCTGCATATCCGTTGGCTTTTTTCGGTTAAGTTCCTCAAGAAACTGCTTGTCAACCTTTCTACAGTAACTGTTCTCCCGATTGGCATTGACCTGTAAAGCCTGATAAAGCATATCCTCTTTGCTTGCAAAAATATTGACCAAGTTCCGCAAAGTTCTTGCGTCATAGGGAGTAAAATCAATGTGAATATGAATTCCCGTTGAATTGTTGCAAATTCCTTCTGCCCGTCTTACGGAACGAACAATCTCCTGCAAAATCGAAATATCCTCATACTCCAAAATCGGTGTAACAAGTTCCACAGAATAAAGTTTCGAGGCAGGCTGACCCTGCTTTGTGGTACATCTGGTACTTGCGTCGGACACAATTTTCCACATTCGATTTTTGTTGTTGTAAATATCATATCTGTCGTAACTTCCGCCGTAATGGTCAGGGGAAGTCCTCAGAACCTTACCAACAGCCTTTGCAGCAACGGCTCTTTCAAGCCTGTACACTCGATTTCCACGCCGAATCGCTGAGTTTTTATCCCTTCAAAATTTCCTGACAAATTATCATCCTCCCAACTAAAAAACGACTTTAAATTCTGCCTTGAAAGTCGTTTTTGTATTATTCAATCTCCGTTATAACCTCATATCCGCCCTTGAAAATTACCAGTATTTCATTCTTGCCAAGCACCTTTATGCATTCAATCAGCTTTAGTATAAGCACATTATTAAAAGTTTCCAGTTCAAACTTCTCATGTTCAATCATATCCATAATTTCATCAAGTTTCGCTTGTGCCTGAAGTTTTGTTTTGTGATTTCAGATTTTCAAGACGTTCGTTTAACTGCTGTTCTTCCAAATAAAGTTTTGCAAACTCACTGTCAAGCTTGTCCTCGTCACAGCCGCCTGAAGCGATTAAATCCACTAAATCATTTCTTGCCTGATCTATTTCTTTGAGTCTTTTTTCTGTAGCTAAAATTTCCTCTTGCCCTTGACATTCAAGCACCGAGCCAATATTTGCTTTTAAAATCCTCGCAATATCATTTCGGCAGGAATAGTAATTATTTATCGCCCGAATAATCCCTTTGTGCAGATTTTCTTATTTGATAGTCGGCGAATCGAGACAGTACTTTTTACCGTGTTCAAGACGGCTTATACACCTCCAGACTATCTGTTTTTTTCCTCGTGAAGCCCAAGTGGTTCTGCGATAAGGCGTTCCGCATTTTCCACAGATAAGTAATTCCGTAAGAGCATATTTGCTTGAATATTTGCTTTGCTCGGTAGTAGTTTTATTGCTGATTTTCCGCTTTGAACTTCGTCTTGAAAGTTCCTGCTGAACACGGTTATATATATCACGGTCGACTATCGGGTCATGGTGGTTAGAAACCAGGTACATCGGACGTTCTCCGTTATTTTTCACAATACTGCGAATAAGCGATTCATTCCAGACTGTTTTGCCCGTCGAGGTCAACGCACCCTTGTTTTCAAGGGTCTTTTTGATATTCGTCATACTGTATCTGTCAAGAAACAGATTAAAAATCAATCTGACAGTTTCTGCTTCTTCTGGAATAATTTCTGGTTTGCCGTTTTTCCCCTTTGTGTATCCTAAAAGTTTTGAATACTGAAATGAAACTCTGCCCTCACGAAAGGCTTTTCCTTTCCCCAACTGACGTTTTTACTGATTGATTTCGACTCTGCATGAGCGAAACTGCCGTAAAGTGCAATCATAAATTTGCTTATCATTGTGAGAGTATTTATGTTTTCCTTTTCAAAAATCACACCGATACCCAAATCTTTAAGCTGTCTGACATATTCAAGGCAGTCCACCGTGTTTCAGGCAAATCTCGATATTGACTTGGTAATTACAAGGTCAAAATATTTTATCATTTATCACTTCTCCTTTCATGATTAAAAAAAAACGGCTAAGTCCTTTTAAAACTTAGCTATTACATTGACATTTCCATTTCTTCTGATTCTTCAACTTCCTCTGTAATTTCCTCGCACTCGTTCATTTGCAGATTCTGCTCCTGCTGAATTTTATGAAACTGATCCACATTAGGAATAACTCCCAGCATTCTTCCGTCATCAAATTTGCAGTGCAAAGTACCTACATCATCTACGAACTGAACTGTTCCGCAAATTCCAGGCTTTATTGGTCTTGGGTCATTTTCCATTTCTTCAAGGCAAATTCTTGTGCCTTCGAGATACCGCTTCTTCAGCATTTTAACTCTTGCTTTGTTAAATTTGATATATTTCCTCCTTTTTATAACAAAAAAGACCGCTTTGTTTAACATTACGAATTTCGTGATATCAGACAAAATGGTCTTTCAAATTTTGTGCATATTTTTTATGAAATTTCAGCGAGTATTGAGATTTTTTCCTCTGAAAATTTTTCTATTTAACTTAAATTTTAAGTTTGTGTCGGTTCGTACCTCTTTAGCAGTCAAAAATCCCTAAAAAGCATCTACGGTTTTTAATTATAAATTTTTCGCCCCAAAACGCAAGAAAGCCGCGTAAATACGCAGTTTTCTTGGTGTGCATCTATTTCATTGTCACAATACAGTGCGGAAGATGGGATTTGATACCCACACACCATTGCTAGCACAGGCATCTGATGGTGATGTCACGTTAAGGGAAAATAAAATGGCTATTACATTAAAGTTCTGGTTATATGGTGGAGCTATTAAAGTAACAAAGCTTGACGATACTCCTGCAGCATTAACAAGCATTTTTATCTCTCCGTAGCTTAATGCCAAATCTATCAGCTTCAAAACGGACTATCTTTATGATAAATCCATTTTCACAGGTTCTGCATTAAACCCTGCGTTATTCATTATTTTAGCGATAGCCTTTGCATTTTCAAGGTTTTTGTTGCCTATTACAATTTCCTTTCTATAACCCATTCAAAATCATAACTTCTTTTTTCATTCCGTCCCATCCTTTCTTTGTTTCTGAACTCAATATAACAGATTTTCAAACTTTCCACTCACTGCTTCTTTTGTGGTGTCCTGCAAATTTTGGACCTCTTTTACTCAATCCTGATTTCCTCTCCATCCTCCACGATGAGTCGGTTCGGGGCATTAAACTGCTTGGCAAGTTCACGGTCAAAGTGCTTTTCGGTCGCAGTAGTTGTCATATGATAGGGAATATTATGTTTAGCTCCAACAGCCTCCGCACATTCTGCGGCTTCTTTCAATCCCATATTGTATACGCCGTCACAGCAGAAAAACGCATAATCAATCCCTTTTTCCGCCAACAGCGGCATTTGTTCTGTGGTAGAAGTATCACCGGTAACATAAACAGACTTTTCATTGTTAAAAGTAAGCACATATCCCACACACTCTCCAACATTATGCCATTGGTTGTAGCCTGCTTCGACAGCTTCAACAACTACATATCCAAAATCGAAAACCTGATGTTCACCGTCTTTTATCGCTTTCTTGTGTGTAATAATCGCACAATCCTCATTTTTATGTTCAACACGCTCTATGTCGCTGTGGTCGAAATGTGTGTGCATTACTAAAATTAAATCAGCAGGCAAATAGTGCCCATCGCCTGTATATGGATCGATATAAATAACCTTTCCTTCGCCTGTAACAATGCGAATACTTGCCTGTCCCTGATAAAGTAATACAGGAGCATTTTCGATTTTCGTTTGATTTATGTCCTCTGTTTCTAACACAGATTCCTGTTCATTAGATGATTTTTCTTCTGAAACCTCAGAAGTTTCAGATAAAGAAGATAAAACCTGTTCGGTGTTCTCAAAACCGTAACAGCCTGTAAATGAAAACATACTTATCATAAGCATTGCAAAGGCAAAAAACATCTTACCTTTCACATCACACCTCCTTGACTTTGTGTAACGAGGTTTCTCTCTGACTGGACTGTCTCATTGCCAACTTCCGCATAACCTGTTTCACCTGAATTTTTTGAGGACAATGTGATGAACAGGCTCCGCACTCTATACAATCAATAGGCTGCCCAATCGAATCTGCTCTGTCAAATATTTCTTCTATAACGTCCTGCTCAGCCATACAGATTTCATATAATTTCAGCATCTCTGGAATATTAATTTCTGCTGGACAATAATTACAGCATTTACGACATTCTTTACAAACTGTATAGAGAATATCGGATTTCTTTACCTCTATATTCTGTTTCATCTTCAAAATCAACTTCCTTTCCGTTTTCCAATCTTTTTAAGTCCTGCCAAAAAGCAATATCCAAACAAAGCAAATAGTTCCATCATAGCAAGCTGCTGTAAGAAAAATATTCCTCTCGGTTGGCTGAAATCGAAAAATACAAACTGGTTTTTGAAGAACAGGTAAGAACCCATATGCTGTTTTCCAAAAGCATAACATCCGTACAGTGCAACCAAAACAGCGGCTGTCCGTACCAAAAATGTTAGTATCCACGAGTTGCCTTTTTGCCATACCTTTCTTTTAATTATTCCCATAATTTTATTCCAATGCAGTCCCAGATGAAACGACATTAGCACAAATCCCCAATAGGAACCGGCTAAATGTACCGTACGAACCAATTCCATACCACGATAGGCGGGCAGAAACGTAAATAAATGACGGGACATCAGTATTCCGCTTGTCGGAATCACAACCATAATAATCAACAATAGTATATTAACAACGATTTGGCAAATGCGAACCGCTGTATAATGACCATGCAGGAGATTTTTCAGCCATGCGGCATTCAGGATATGATGAAACAAGAAAAGCAGAAACATCAGGATTCCCAAAACCTCATGTGCCATCTCTCCAACAAGCGAATATCCCATAAGCAGCGAGAGTATAAACACCATTATCGTATCAATGCCAATTTTAATACCTTGTTTCTTATTCATCGCCGACATCCCTAATTGTTGCTATTAACCCCAGTCCATTCTCCGTTACGCAACTCATACCAATGTGTTCCACTCATTCGATAAGTTCCTCTTGCACCATATGCGTTTGCATTCAGCACGGAGGTATAGGTAACAGAAGCTCTATCTCCATTTACTTCTACAACGGGGTTTTCAATGCCGATGGAAAAATACTGTAAATCGCCGTTCTCTATATCTGTGAAGTATTCCTCCCTTGTTTGTTGCCTGCCGCTCATATGGGTAAATGTCATATCCTCAGATGTAATTTCCCGCATGGTATTCGTATCAGCTTGAGTCATAGCCTGACAATATCTTGCCTGTTGATAGAGAACAGACTGCTTTTCTTCGCTTAGCTCGGTCACATCAATCCCTAGCAACTCCACATTTGAAAATACCGAAAAATCATATTCTGTCATAATATTTCCTTCTTCTTTGGCAAGAGTAATAAAAACTTCTGCATCGCCGTCCAAATCAATCAGTTTTTTAAGGTCAGATGTGACTTTTCCCATACGTATTAGCTCGCTCTGCTGGGAAGTATTTGACTTATCAAAGAAAACCGCCAGCGTATTTCCTGCAATGTAATAAGTCACATCTCCATTTTCAAAAGTTTCAATTGCATTTCCATTTTGGGAGAGTGTTTTCTCCCCAAGACTGTCTGCGTATTCACGGTCATAAAATCGAGTCATATGCAGATGCAAAGGTAGCAATGAAATGAAATCCTGACTGGTTTCACTGTTCTCCAACGTTGCTGTCACTTTTGTTCCTCTGAAAGCCATTGTAATATCAATACTTTCTGTGACCTCTGGCTGATTGTTTTCCTGTTCAGATTCCGTCAAATAAATAGCCTCGCTTGTTGACTGTTCTGTATAATCTTCCGATATTGCTTCGTTATCTGTCTGAGTTGCATTTTCAATAAAACCACCTTTTAACAACCATTTGACCACTTCGTCTTTTGCTGTGTCACGGTCATTTTGTGCAGTTGTTCCCGCAATCGCAAAACCATCTATCATAGATGCACCAGTAATATTGGCAATTGTGCTTTCCGTACCCGAAAGTCCACTACCTCCATGTGTACAGAAAGGCACTATTGTTTTTCCGTCAAAATCATAACTCTCCAAAAAGTTATATACAATCATTGGCATATCTCCCCACCAATTTGGGTATCCGATAAAAACCACATCATAATCTACCATATTATCCACAGTTCTCGAAATCTCTGGGCGGGCATTGTCTGCCCTTTCCTGACGTGATATATCTAAAAGTTCGCTGTGGGTTTGCGGATATGGCGTAACCGCCTCAATTTTAAATAAGTCCGCACCTGTTTGCTCTGCAATCATATTTGCAATAATAGCAGTGTTTCCTTCTTCAATGACACCAACACTATATTGCTCGCCTACCAAAGAAAAATATGCTACAAGAATGTTACTACCTGTTGTTTCTGTTTCCTGTTCAAATTTTTTCTCAGCCTGTTCCGTAGATTCATTTTCCGGTGTTGTTGCATATTCCTCCGAAACAACAAGGTTTGCTTCATTGCCGTTTACTGATTCTGTATTTTCACTTGATGTATTTACGCAAGCCGCCAACGACCAAATCAATATGCAGTCTAAAAAAATTGATAGAAACTTCTTCATTCTAAAAATCCTCCTTTTCATGCCTTTGCAATTACTTCAAACAGAGTTTTCAGTCTGAGCCAGACCCAGTATATAAGTTTTGATGCTGAGAACCAGCATTTCTATTTCATTATTTAATATAACTGTCTATTTTATGTTCTTTTCTTACTTTATTTTCTTACTTTAATCAATAATCTGAAAAACGTTCCTTGCGGTCAAGTGCATTTAACTGTTGCATTTCCTCGTCCGACAGCTCAAAATCCCATATTTCAAAATCTTCTTTGATATGGTCTTCATTGCTTGAACCCGGAATAGCTATATTCCCTGCTTGAAGATGCCATCTTAAAATCACCTGCACAGACGCTTTTTTATGTGCTTCAGCAATCTGTACAACTGTTTCATTATTAAAAAGTTCCTGTGTATGACCTCGTCCTCCAAGCGGATACCACGATTCCAAAACAGTACCATACTGTTTCAAATGTTCTTTCATTTCTGTACTTTGATAATAAAGATGTGTTTCATTTTGTAGCAGAACAGGCAGAATTGTGGTTTCACTTATTAATCGGTCAAAATCTTCAGGAGTGTAATAATTGGATAAGCCAATGCTACGCAATTTTCCGTCCTCCACAGCCTTTTCCATTGCCTGATATGCCTCTACATCATTTCTTGGCTGGGAATGGTGCAAAATCGTTAAATCAATATAATCAAGTCCCAATCGTTTAAGTGAGGCGTCTATGGCGTCGTCACCATCATTATAATCGGAGGTCCACATTTTTGTGGTAACGAAAATTTCTTCTCTTGTTACAAATCCTTCATCAATAGCCCTTTTAATTCCACGACCCACGCCTTCTTCATTTCCATATATCCTTGCTGTATCAATCAGGCGATAACCATCACGAAGTGCCCAATATACAGAGTTTTCCGCTTCCTCCTGTGAAAGTGTGTACATACCAATCCCTAAAATTGGCATTGTAATCCCATTGTTCAATACAACAGTTCCTGCTTTAAGGTCAAATTTTCCTACAAGTTCAGAATTGCTGTTTTCTGTTTCATCAGAAGAATTTTCTGTACTTTCATTGTCAGAAACCACGCTTTCTATAACTTCACTTTCTTCCGAAACCGTTTCTTCATCAGAAAAATCTGTGTCATTAGAAGAATTTTTTGTACTTTCATTCATTGTCGGAAGTCATACTTTCAATAACTTTGCTTTCTTCCGAAACCGTTTTTTCATCATAAGAAAATGTTTCATTTACAGTGCTATCATTGCTGTCATTTGTAGAATCGCTACAAGCGGCCAATGAAACTACCATACAGCAAATCATCATTACCAATAAACATTTTTTCATATTTCCCATCACCTTTCTAATATGCTTTATTTTTTTCAAATCCTTAATCTGCCGGAACAAATTTTCCGAGATGTGCTTCCTGCTCAGCAAGGCTCATATTGAAAAAACGCACTCCCTTATCCAATGCCTGGATTTCCTCCATTTCTTCCACAGTCAGTTCAAAATCGAAAATATCAATATTATCTCTGATATGCTGCGGATTTGTGGATTTTGGGAACACAATATTGCCCTCCTGAATATGCCAACGTAAAATAATCTGTACATTGCTTTTTCTGTATTTTTGGGCAAGTCTTGTAAATATTTTCTCGTTTAACAGCGTTTCATCACCATGTCCAATTGGATACCAACTTTCAATCGCCATGCCATAAGGTACAAGACGCTTTTTCAATTCATTCTGCTGATAATAAGGGTGACATTCAACTTGCAATACAGATGGTTTTATCTCCGCCGCCGTAAGCAGTTCCTCCAATCGCTTTGATTCAAAATTGCTAAGTCCTATGGATTTTACTTTGCCTTCTCTGACCGCTCTCTCCATATCCTTCCACGCTCCAAGATAATCTCCAAACTGCTGGTGGAGCAGGAGTAGGTCTATATAATCTGTACCAAGACGGTCAAGCATTTTATCAATGGCAGCGGTTGTTTTTCCTTCTCCATATTCGCTTGGCCACAACTTTGATGTAATCCAGATTTCTTCACGGGGAATTCCGCTTTCTTTCACGGCATCACCAACGCCACGCTCATTTTGATACGCATGGGCGGTATCAATGTGGCGATAGCCCATACGAATAGCCTTCAAGCAGGCGGTTTTTGTATTCTCATCGCCCTGAATCATATAAACACCAAGACCAAATTGCGGAATATTTCTTCCATCGTTTAAAGTTACATACGTTTGTTTCATTGCAATTTCCTCCTTTTTATGCAACGCCTAAGTTTTATTCTTATATGTCTATTATAGCTTTAATTCATAACTTTTTCCACTCCATTTCTGCATCGACTGTGGTTTATGCCACATTCCTGAAAAAAATGTGGCATATTTTTTATACACAAGTTGCATTTTTGACTTAAGTGTGTTATAATATAAAAGTACCCAACTTTTCACGACACAAAAATTAGAGATTATATTTAATGGAGGTATTATTTTGGGAAGTACAAAAAAAGAAGATGTGCGAACTCGCCGCACAAAAGAATGCATCCGTAAGGCATTTGAGGAAATGATTTGTGAAATGGATTATGAACAAATATCCATCAAAGAATTGACAGAACGAGCAAATATCAATAGAAAAACTTTTTATCTGCATTACAACACATTAGATGATTTGCTTAGAGAGGTGCAAAATGAAATGGCACATATGTTTATAGAAAGAACAAAGGGTTTGGAACGCCCTCGTGATATGGATAAAATAACAAGAGAATTTTTCTTGGTTCATGAAGAACTTGGAAAATTAAGTGAACGAATCACTTGCAGCGGCAGTTACAAATATATAAGCCGCAGAATTACCAGTGATATTATGACTGAAACCTGGAAAGATAATCGTCAAAACCCTTACATTCAAAATGTTATTATGACTTTCGTATCCCAAAGCACTTTAGAAATTTATAAGCAATGGGTAGCAGACGGAAAGAAAATCTCCTTAGAAGATATTATAAAAATCGCAACTGACCTTGTTTGCAATGGCGTAAATGGAATGACAAAAAAATAGGTTAATTTTCTTAGATAAAAAATATGTATTTATATCATACAATTAAGCACAAACCGCCTGATTAAAGGCGGTTTGTGCTTTTAATATCTATGTTTCTATTCAGTTTAAAGTATACTTTTTATCAAATTCTATAAAACCAAAATCAATTTAACATCTTATCGAAAATCAATATATAATTAATTATCAACGCAAATCAGAAAAAATAGGCAAAATTGTGTTTATCTACTCAAAAATAAATTTTTCTTGATATGAAGATATTGTAATTGTAAAGGGTATCATGAAACACTATACCCTTTCAAAGGTGGTGAACATTTTGGATACTAATCATGCGAATAGCAAATGAGTAAATATTATATACCTAGTTTTACAGTGAGATGTTTTATCTGCACAAAAAAGTGAGTTGAAATAGGGTCTGTATCATATGCAAAATGGAGAAATTTATTAAAAACTATTGACAGGCACAATACAATTTGATATAATGAAAAACACAAATGACAAAGTTCAGCATAAAACAACAATTGAATACTTAAGCACCACTTACATAAACATACAATAAATAATTTTAGAGCATAGGCTTGTACATATTTTAGGTGCGATTTTAATACAACGGGATAAGTGTATCTCTTTGTAAAAATCGTAATCTTAAAATTTGTGCGGGTCTTTTTGTTTTGGTTACATAATGAGGAAAACGTGTTTTTATATTCAAAAATAAAAAATCAGAATCTTGAAAATTGAATAGGAGAAATGTTTATTGAAACAATTAAACTCAAAAACCTGCGAGGAGATTATGGCAACTGTGTACAAGCCAATTGAATTTGTGGTAGAAAATTTGATAGCACAAGGTTTGTATATCTTAGCAGGTGCATCAAAGGTCGGGAAGTCTTGGCTTGCACTTGATATGTGCTTGTCCATAGCAAAAGGAGAAAAAGTTTTGGGTCAGCAGACAACACAAGGCACTGCACTCTACTTGTGCTTGGAAGACAGCTTCGCAAGAATACAAAACAGACTTTATGAACTAACAGACGAGTCAACTGAAAATCTGTATTTTTCAATTATGTCTGAGTTAATTGGCAACAGACTTGAAGAACAAATTAAAAACTTTAAAAATGCTCACTTAGATTTGAAGATTGTTTTTATTGACACCTTGCAAATGATTCGTGGTGACAGTGAATCAAATTATAGTTCGGACTACAAAGAATTATCTGTTCTAAAAAGTCTTGCAAACAAACTTGGAATAACAATTGTAGTTGTTCACCACACAAGAAAGTGCAAGGACAATGACCCATTTAATATGGTTTCGGGTTCGACAGGAATCAGCAGTTGTGTTGATGGAAGTTTGGTTTTGATTGAAAACAAAAAAGGCAGCAGAAATGCAAAACTTTTTTGTGTCGACCGTGACATTGAAAATCAGTAAATAAATTTATGTTTCGATAGTGATTTGAAAAAGTTGATTGTAACAGACGAACCGACGGCATCTAAAAGTAAAGACAATATTTTTCTCGCAGCATTGTATATTTATCTTCAAAAAAACATTGATTTTACAGGCACAGCTTCAGAATTGGTTGAAAAACTGAAAGGTGTTTCAAACGAAAAATTTTATCCGAACAGAGTAACAAGGGACTTGGTGCAGAACGGATATACTTTGAAAAAGTTCGGAATTGATTTTCAGTACAAAAGAACCCGAAACGGCAGGTTGATAATTCTTAAATACAATCAAAAGTGTGACAGTAGTGACGGTAAAATTAAAAAGTGATTTTTATAAAACTG